>JBIIRP010000132.1:0-4661 GCA_044341475.1 Flavobacteriales bacterium
TGAAGGCGAGCAGGAACGGCGCATCGATGGGGGTGCCGGCGGCGAGGTCGCCGGTGAAGCCGATGAGGGATTTGGCGGCGACGATGGCCAGCGATGTCGCGACAGCCGCCCGCATGGGCACGCCGGCCATGAGCACGAGGGCAGGAACGACAAGAAAACCGCCGCCGGCCCCCACAAACCCGGTCACGCCGCCCACCACGGCGCCCTCGAGCGCCACCCAGCCCCATCCGCGCCGCGCCGGGGCCTTGTCCCGCTTCGGACGGAGCATCCCGATGCCGGCGGCGAGCATCACGGCGGCGAAGAGGAGGAGAAGCATTTGGCCTCGGCCCAACTCCCACCCCCCGATGTGCAGCACATCCGGAACCGCCGGCAGCAACCAACGGCGCGCCACGTACACTGCGGCAATGGACGGCAGGGCGAACGGAATCGCCACGCGCACATCGATGTCTGCCCGGCTCCGCCAGGCCCCGAGCACGGCCGAAGCCCCCACAACGAACAGACTGTACGCCGTGGCTTCCTCAGCCGGAAACCCGAGCAAATAGTGCAGGACCGGTACGGCCAGAATGGAACCGCCCGCCCCGAGTAGACCGAGCACCAGCCCGATGAGCGCGGCACTCGCCCAACCGATGAGTTCGATGGCTTCCATGCCGCAAGGTTACGGCAGGCCCTGCCGACCCGCCGTGACGCAGGTCACGCGCCGGCCAGCCCGATCTCGCGGAGCCGCTGGTCGAGGTAGTCGCCGGCGGTGATGGGGGCCTCTTTCGGCTGCTCGCCCGCAGGAACGAGGTGGGGGAGGGCGTCGAGTGGCATGTCTGGCCGCGGATGGCAGAAGAACGGCATGGAGTACCGCGGGCTGGCCCACTGCTCGCGCGGCGGGTTGACCACGCGGTGGGTGGTGGACGCCAGGGTGTGGTTCGTCAGCCGCTGCAGCATGTCGCCGACGTTCACTACGATGTGCTCGGGCAGGGCAGTGACCGGAACCCACGCGCCGTCGTGGCGCAGGACTTCGAGGCCTGAGGCGGAAGCGCCGACGAGCAGCGTGATGAGGTTGATGTCCTCGTGTTGGCCGGACCGTACGGCAGATTGCGGTTCAGCGAGAATGGGCGGGTAGTGGATGAGGCGCAGGATGCTGTTGCCGCCGTCGACCCACGGGGCGAAGTAGTGTTCCGGCAGGTCGAGGTGCAGTGCGATGGCGCGCAGCATGGTTTGGCCTAACGCCTCGAGCCGGCGGTAGGCGTCTACTGCTGTAGCTTGGAATTCAGGGAGTTCAGCGACAGCGCGGTTGTCTGGGAAATCAGCCGCGGAGCTGCCTGCCGGCGGGTCGGGCTGGCCGACTTGCCAAAACTCCTTCAAATCCGCCGCGGCACTGTCCTTCGCATGCTCCACCCCTTGACGCACAAATCCCCGTTGGTGGTGGGCCTCCGGCCGGGCATACTGCTGCTTCACCTCGAAGGGGAGCTCGAAAAACCGACGGCTTTCCGCGTACAGCGCGTCGATGCGGTCTGCGGGAATGCCGTGGCCGCTGATCGCGGCAAAACCGATGGTTTCGTAGGCCCGGCCGAGGGTAGCGACGAATGCAGCACGTTCTTCTGCGTTGCCTTCCGTGAAAGCACGGAGGTCGAGGGTCGGAATCCCAGCGACCAAATCGAATGCGGGAGTTTCTTGTGCCATAGGGGCGAAGGTACGTTCCAGCAGGCCGATGAGATGCGCGGTGGCCGACTCCCAGCCCGCGAGCTCCCGCACGGCGAGGGCCGCGCGCTGTCCGGTTTCCGCAAGGGCGGTCCGGTCGGCCAGCAGGCGCTGCACGGCTGCCGCGGTGTCCTCGGCCCCGTCTGCGGTGACTAGCCACCCTTCACGCAGACCCCGTAGGCGGAGTGCCTGGGGGAGCCCCGCGGCCACGTGCGGGGTGGTCACAGCAGCCAGTCCGGCCGCCCACGCTTCGAGCAGCTTGTTCTGCATCCCCGAGCCGAGCCGGAGGGGAGCCACGAACAGCGCCGCCCGTCCGTACGCGTCGCGCATGTCGTCAAGCCAACCGGTGACCTCCACCCGCGCCCCGGCCAGCGCCTGAACTGCCGGAGCAGGACGCGCTCCGGCCAGAACGACCTGCATTCCCGGACACAGCGGCAGCACCTCGCGCACCAGGACGTGCGCGGCATCCACGTTGGGCGGGTAGCCCATGTGGCCGGTGAAGAGCAGGACAGGGGGGCGGTCGGCGTGGGGCGGACCGCCGGCGAAGGCCGCGGCATCGACGCCGTTCGGGACGACGAGCACCCGGCTGCGGTCCGGGTGGACGAGCCGGTCGCGGTCCGCTTCGGAGATGATGGTCAGCGCGTCGAAGTGGTCGATGACGGAAGCCTCGTAGCGCATCAGCCGGTCGGCCTCGAGCCGGAAAAGCGGCCGCTGCCACCACGGTGCCCGGTGTTCCCGCCGCCGCATCCCGGCGCCGAGGGCATCCATCAGATCGACGACCCGCGGCAGGGCGTGCACATCCTTAAGGTACTCCGCCGTGCGGACGAGCTGGAGGTAGGCGCCGTCGGGCCGGATGGCCTCGACAATGCGGAGTACGGTGGCATGTGCGGCCCGTTGGTAGAACCAGTGCACCTGAAATGGCCGGCTGCTGAACGGCGACCACGCCATGCGCAGCCACCGGCGCCAGGCCTGCAGCCGCACCTCGTGGATACCGGCGCAGACGGTGGACAGGGCAGCGCGCGCGGTTTCAGGTAGAGGCCGGTCGGTCAGACAGGCCAAATGCACTTCATGGCCCGCTGCGTGCAGCACTGCGAGCTGCCGGTACATCCGCAGCTTGTCCCCCTTCTCCAGTGGCCAAGGAATCCGGGAAGTCAGCACGAAAACCCTCATGGACAGCGGGAGCGGATGAAGGCAATCAGGTCCTGGACGATGGGGCCGTTTGCAAACCGCTGGACGGCGAGCTCCCGTCCGGCATCGCCCAGCCGCAGCGCCGTCACGGGATCGCTGAGCAGCGTGTTGATCCCGGCGGCAAAGCTGACCGGGTCGTCGGCGATCCAGACGTGGCGCCGGTGGATGGCCGGGATGCCCTCGATGCCGGTGGTCGTGGTGACCACTGGTCTTCCGGCGGCCAGCGCTTCGACCGCTTTGATGCGCATCCCGCTGCCGCTGGCGATGGGAATGACGGCCACTCCCGCCGCCCCGAGTACGCTCCACGGATCTTCCACCTCGCCCACCACCTCGACGCCCGGCAGCCGCTCTGCTTCGGCCCGCAGTTCTTCAGGAAAGCGCTTGCCGGCGAGGCGGAGCCGCGTGCCCGGCCGGACCGCCGGCCAAACCTCGCGCAGCAGCCACTCCACGCCCAGCACATTCGGCGTCCAGTCCATCGATCCGAAGTGGAAGACGTGGTCCGGAGCGCCGGTCGCCCCCGCCGGCACCGCGTCGAGGTCGATGCCGAACGGCACCACGTGCAGCCGTTCGGCCGGTACGCCGAGGGCCCGGAAGCCGGCCGCGTCCTCTTCCGAAATCGCCGCGATCCCATCGAACTCCGCCAGGGCAGACCGCTCGAAGCCCAGCAGGCTGCGGGTGACCCAGCGGAGGTAGGTGCGGCGGGTCAGGTCGGGCGTGGAAGCCGCCAGCCGGGACCAAATCATGTGCTCGACGTTGTGGGCGCGCAGCACCACGCAGCCTTCGCTCAAGGAGCGGATGACCGGCAGGTAAGGCGCCATGAACAGGGATTCGACGAGGATGGCGTCGAAGACCTCGCGCCGGAGGATGTCGCGCAACCGCTGTTCGAGGTCTGGGGCGTGGAAGCGGCCGACCTGGTAGTTGTCGCCGGTCAGGGTGGTCGTCACCGCGTCCACCGCGTGGATCCGGGTGTCGACATAGACCGTTTCGATGGAGGTCGCTTCCCGGTACGCCGGCGACCAGGCCGCTTCGAGGGCGGGGTGCTTGTCGGTGGCCGCCGCGAGTACCCGGACCTTGTGGCCCGCCTCGAGCAGGCCTTGGGTCAGGGCGTCCATGGCGCGGCACCCGCCGTCTCGGGCGGGGAGCGGCGGTTTGGGGCAGAGCTGCAGGATGCGCAGGGTTCGGGGGAGACTCATCGGCGGCGCAGGCGGCGGCCAAGTTCGGAAAAGGACGGCCACCGCACCGCAACGAGCACATGCGCATCCTGCATCGCTGCCCGCGTCAGCATCCACGCCACCGGCAGCAGAACGGCGGTGCTGAGCCACATTCCCACCACGGGGGCGACCACACCGCTGCGGATGAGTTGCTCGCCGACGATGCTTAAAATGTAGTATACCAGGAAGATGCCTATGGCGAATAGCGTGGGCAGACCCAGGCCGCCTTTGCGGATGATCGCGCCGAGCGGGGCACCGATGAAGAACAGGAGGAGGCAGCTGGTGCCGAGGAAGAACTTGCGGTGCCATTCGACCGCATGCCGGTCGCGCGCGCGCTCGCGAATCCGCGCATCTTCAAGTGCATTCAGCACGCCTTGGCGGGCATTGCGGCAGGCATCGCGGGCGGTGTCGTAAACCAAACGCCGCTGGGCCACGCCCAGCGCCGCACTCCACGGTTCGGGCCGGACATGCGCTGTGGAGAGCGAGTCGGCGAAAAGGGCGTGGGTCCGAAGTCCGTAGGCGAGCACATCAGCCCGGCGTGCGTTCGCTTCGGACTGCAGCGAATCCATGGCG
>JBIIRP010000133.1:0-4644 GCA_044341475.1 Flavobacteriales bacterium
ACCGTCATCGTCGGTCAGCGCGGTCGCACCGGGGTTCCATCCCTGGAAGGTTCCAGCGACATGCACACCGTTCTCCGCTACGGCTGCCTGGGTAGACATGTCCACCCGGAACGTGACCTGCGTCGGAGCCACGCACGAGCCGCAGCTGTTGTAACACTGTGCGGCATTCGTGCCCGGCACACCGGTCAACAAGTTCGCGCCGTCGAGAACGAGAACTCGGTTGCCGGTTCCGTCGCTGCAGTCACCGGAGAGATTCTCGTTCGGATTCGTCCACGCGTTGCCATTGACATACTTGTACTCCAAGTTGCCGTCGATGGCTGACGCGTCAAACGCTGTGAAAAGGGTCCAAATCCCATCTCCATCGGCATCTGCCATCGGAGTTGCACCAGGATCCCAGCCCTGGAATTCGCCTGCGATGTGCACTCCATTCGGCGACACGGCAGCCTCGAGGCTCATGTCCACCCGAAAAAGGACAGCCGTCAATCCGCATGCCGCGCATGAACCATAGCAGACCTCATAGCTTGCGGACTGGTCGCCTTCTGCCACGTCCAGGTAGCGGTTGTCGTTTCCGAACAATTCGACCTGGCAGATATTCGGAACGTCCTCTACGAAGGGCCAATCGTCCCCATTGATGAATTTGAATTCGATGTGGGCAGGCACGTCCGTCGTGAACTCGTACGTGAACACACCGTCACCGTCCGCATCGGTCATCGGGGTTGCGTTCGGGATCCAGCCCTGGAAACTACCGGCAACATGCACCCCAAGTGGGGAAACTGTTTGGCCGTTCATATCCACGCTGAGGGTCACTTGGGCTTGGCCGAAGGCCGACCCCAAGCAACTTCCTGCGAGGACAATTGCGTACAACTTTTTCATTTGTAAGGGATTAAAAGATGGGTTTCTCGTGGAAAGTGTACAAAGCACACACGCAAAATTACGCAGGACGCCCCTGCTGCATCCAGAGGAGAACTTTTTCATGAACAACTGAACGTGAACACCCGGACCGATTCATTCACCGGCAGTTAGGGCGATTCGCCAAACGTCCGGAATTTCCACAGATTTCCCTGTGAGGTGATCATAACCCACGAGAACTGTCTCCGCATGAGCGACCGCACGCACGAACTCCCCTTCAATGGCAACCACTTCATAGGCCACTGTGAGACTCTTCGTTCCGACCGCCGTGATGCGCGTGCGGATCTCCGCACAATCTCCGAAGCGCAGCGGCGACCGGTAGTCGATGGCATGCCGCGCGACCACCACCCCTGCCGCATGCCAGTCCCACTCCCGGCCCACGAGTTCGCCGAAGAACTGGATCCGGGCCTGCTCGAAATAGGTGAGGAAGGTGGCATTGTTGACGATGCCCATGGCGTCGATGTCGGCAAATCGCACTTCCGGTCGGTACGGTGTCATGGCCGCGAAGATACCTTTGCCCCATGAAGCGCACGACCCTCCTTTCTGGGGTGGCTGGGGCAGCCGCCCTCGGCTCCGCCATCGGCCTGGCCCAAACTCCGAGCGCAGTCGCTTGGTTTGCAGGTCTAGCCGCTGCGGCGTTTGCTGCGTGGGGCGTGCGTCGGCAGGGGGAAGACGACGGTTGGGTTCCCCTCGCGGGAGGTGTACTCGCCGCGGTAGCGATTGTGGTCGCGGTTGCCCAGTGGCTCCTTGTCGGAGTGAGCGGACCGGAGGCCCTCGTGGGAGGGGGCGTGGCGGGGGGGATTTGGGCCGTGCAAGCGGCCGCAAAACCCCGCTAAATGGGCTTTTTTGCCCAGTTTATCCACAACAGGCCGTCTTTTTTAACAAAATCAGCGCTTTTGAACGGAATTCTTTGTGGTTCTGAAAATTGCGCCTATATATTTGGTTCCGTTCGGTAGTCAAATCACCCTAATTAACCAACCGATGAACAAAGCAGAATTGGTGGATGCAATGGCCGAAGGTGCCGGCATCTCGAAGGCGGACGCGAAGCGTGCGCTGGATGCATTTGTGGATGCAACCGCAGGAGCTCTGAAGCAAGGCGACCGCGTGTCCCTGTTGGGCTTCGGCTCGTTCTCTGTCACGGAGCGTGGCGCCCGCACGGGCCGCAACCCGCAAACCGGCAAGGAGATCAAAATCGCAGCGAAGAAAGTTGTGAAGTTCAAGGCCGGTGCCGAACTGAGCGCAAAGATGTAATCACGCTCTCCGCGTGAAGAAAGCCGGTCCTGCGGGGCCGGCTTTTTTTTGCCCTGACCCCGCGAAAAGCAACCGACCTTTGCCGACCCATGGCCTTACGCACCCGACCCCGTGATCTGCTCGCCGTTGCCTTGCCCATCTCTGCGGGCACGCTGCTGCAATTCGTGGTGGTCCTGACGGACAACTACTTCCTTTCCAAGCTGCCCGAGTCGGCCATCAGCGGTGCGGGAAATGCCGGTCTCGTCTACCTCACCCTCGAGATGCTGGCCATTGCCAGCGCCGCGGGCCTGCAAATCCTCATCGCCCGCCGCATCGGAGAAGGGGACCGCTCCACGGCCCTGCGCATTTTCCGAACGGGCATTCTGTTGAACGCGGTGCTGGGGCTCGGACTGCTCGCCACCGGCGCAGCCGCAAACGGGGAACTCCTCGGGTCGCTGCTGCGGGACGACGAAGTCCGAGCGGTGTTCACCGAGTTCTTCGCTGTCCGGATGTGGGGCTTCATTCCGTTCTCCATCCTTCTCGCATTCAATGCTTTGTACATGGGGTCGGCGCGCACATGGCCCATCCTGGTCGTGTCAGGCACCACCGCGCTCGTGAATGTCATCTTCGATGCCGGATGGGTCACCGGGTGGGCCGGCATGACCCCGATGGGACCGGTCGGCGCGGCAAAGGCCTCGCTCCTTGCCGAATGCGTCGGACTGGTGCTCATGGTCGCCCTCACGTTCCGCATCGCTCCGGAAGCACTGCGCACGCGCGGCCTGCTGTCGAAGCTCGAAATCCAGGGGTGGTGGCGGTTGGCCCACCCGCTCATGGGCCAGCTGCTGCTGACCATCGCCACCTGGACCGCATTCTTCTTCTTCGTCGAGAAGGTGGGCCTGATGGAGCTCAAGGTGTCGCACATCGCCCGCAACATGTTCATGCTCGCCTTCGTGGTGGGCCAGGGCATGGGCCAAACCACGCGCACCTATGTCTCCGGTCTCCTCGGCGAAGGTCGCGAGGGCGAAATCGCCGGCCTGGTGCGCCGCCTGATCCTCCTGAACCTCGCCGGCATCCTGACCCTGACCCACGGCTTCGTCCTCTATCCCCACGACATCGCTTCGGTGTTCTTCGAGGCAGGTGCCGGCCACGAAGCGATGGTCCGCACCCTCCCCGTCATCCTCAGCGCCACCCTGCTCTTCGGCGTGGTCACCATCTTGCTCGCGAGCTTGCAAGGTGCCGGCGCGACGCGTGCAGCCTTCCGCATCGAACTCTTCGGCGTCAGCCTGTACATGGTGGCGGTGGTGGCGATGACGGTGGTGTGGCCGCAGCCGGTTTGGGTCATCTGGCGGGTCGAGTGGGTGTATTTTCTCAGCATGGGCCTGGGCATCTTTGTGGTCCTGCGCCGGCAAGCGTGGCACGAGTTGACCCGCCACTGATGACTTCCTTCCCCTCCTCCCCCATCGGCCGTCCGCTGCGCGTCACCTTCCTCGGCACGCCCCCCTTCGCCGCGGAGTGCCTCCGCACGCTGCTCCACACCCCGGGACTCGACGTGGTCGGAGTGGTCTCCGCTCCGGACCGACCCGCTGGCCGCGGCATGCATGCCCAGCCCTCCGCCGTCAGCGCACTTGCCCTCGAGGCGGGTTTGCCCCTGGAACGGCCCGAACGTCTGCGCGACCCCGACTTCCTCGCGGTCCTGGCCACATGGCAACCGGACATCGCGGCAGTGGTGGCCTTCCGCATGCTCCCCGAGGTGGTGTTTCGCTTGCCGCAATGGGGCACCATCAACCTCCATGCTTCGCTCCTGCCTCAACTCCGGGGCGCTGCGCCCATCCAATGGGCCATCCTGCACGGACTTGAGGTCACCGGGGTAACCACGTTTTCCCTCGAACCTGCTATCGACACGGGCCCGCTACTCGGCAGCCGGGAAGTCCCCCTGACCCCGGAGACAACGGGTGGCGTGCTGCACGATTGCCTGCTCGAAGAAGGGAAGGCGCTGCTCGCCTCCACGCTGCTCGCCTGTGCAGCAGGTACCTTGCACCCGATGGCCCAGGACGAGGTAGCCGGCGACACCCCGCTGCTCGACGCCCCCAAATTCCACAAAGCAGATACCCACCTGCCACTCGACCGAGGCGTTGTGGCGGTCGACCGCACCGTGCGGGCCTTCTCGCCTTCCCCTTCCGCATGGACCGGCGACCCGAGCGCACCGCTGAAGGTGCTCGCTGGCCGTCCGGAACCCGGAGCGTGCGCTGCACCCACTGGCACCTGGCGTTCCGAGGATGGACGCGCATGGATCGCCTGCAGCGACGGGTGGTACGAAGTGCTCGAAGTCAAGCCCACCGGCAAGCGGGCGATGGCGGTCAAGGACTGGCTGAACGGTCACCCGGCGGAACTCGCCGGCGGCTCGGAGTAGGCCTCGAGCAGGAGCTGGAGGATGTCTCCGGCAGACGCAGCGATGGGCGTGCCCGGTCCGAAGATGCCCACCACGCCCGCCCGGTAGAGGTCGGC
>JBIIRP010000134.1:0-4618 GCA_044341475.1 Flavobacteriales bacterium
GTTCACGGGAGACGTGGTAAAGGCCATCGCCGGAGGAGCGCATACCGTGATGGTCGGTTCGATGTTTGCCGGGACCGAGGAAAGCCCGGGGGAGACCATCATTTACGAAGGCCGGCGGTTCAAGAGCTACCGGGGCATGGGCTCGCTCGAGGCCATGCAAAAGGGATCGAAGGACCGGTACTTCCAGGATGCGGAAGACGACCTCAAGAAGCTTGTGCCGGAGGGGATTTCGGGTCGGGTGCCGTTCAAAGGAAGCGTGCGGGAGGTCATGCACCAACTCATCGGCGGTCTCCGAGCCGGCATGGGCTACTGCGGCGCTGCAGACATCGCGGCGTTGCAAAACGCTCGATTTGTGCGGATTACCAGTGCGGGCGTTCGGGAAAGCCACCCGCACGATGTCATGATTACACGCGAAGCACCGAATTATAGTATCCGTTGAAAACTCTGGGAATGAAGACATTGCGATTTGGTTTGGCCGCCGCGTGGGCGGTAGCTGTGGCGGTAAGCGGAGGCCCCGAGGCGGCGGCCCAAACCCCCTCCCCGACCGGCGCTCCCTACGTGGTCAAGGTCGGCGACACCTATGTTCCGCTCGCGGATTTCGACCACATCTTCCGGAAAAACAACCGCGATGGCGCTGCGACGGCAGAGGCACTGGATGCCTACATGGAGCTGTTCATCAACTTCAAGCTCAAAGTCTTAGAAGCTCAGGCGCAAGGACTAGATACCGCCGATGCGTTCCGCAAGGAGCTCGCCGGCTACCGCAGCCAACTCGCCCGTCCCTACCTCGTCGACACCACCCTGCTGGGAGACCTCGTAGAGGAGGCGTGGCAGCGGTCCCGCGAAGAAGTGCGCGCGCGCCACATCCTGGTGAATTGTGCAGAAAATGCGTCGCCGGCGGACACCCTCGCCGCGTGGAAGCGGGCGGATGGCCTGCGCAAGCGCATCCTGACTGGGGAAGATTTCGGGACGGTGGCGCGCTCGAAGGGCGGTTCGGATGACCCGTCGGTGAAGGACAACGGTGGGGATTTGGGCTGGTTTACGGCCTTCCAAATGGTGTACCCGTTCGAAACGGCGGCCTACACCACGCCGGTGGGCCAGATTTCCCAGCTCGTCCGGACCCGGTATGGATACCACATCCTCGAAGTCACCGGGCGGCGCGCCGCCCAAGGCGAAGTGCGGGTCGCCCACATCCTCGTGCGGTCGTCGGCGAGCGACGACAAGCAAAAGCAGGCCCAAGCCGAGCAGCGCATCCGCGAGATCCACGGGTTAGTGGCGGGGGGGACAGGCTGGAACGAGATGGCTTTGAAGTACAGCGAAGACGGCACCTCGGCATCGAAGGGCGGGGAGTTGCCGTGGTTCGGGACCGGGCGGATGGTCGAGGAGTTCGAGACGGCTGCGTTCGCGCTGCAGGTGGACGGCGAGATTTCGCAACCGTTCCGCACGTCGTACGGTTGGCACATCGTCAAGCGGCTAGAATTCAAGGGGCCACCGGCCTTCGAGACCGTGCGCAAGGACATCGAAAAGAAGGTGAGCAAGGACAGCCGAGCCCAAATGACCCGAGATTCCTTCATCGCCCAGCTGAAGAAGGAATACAGCTTCGCCCTGCAGGCCTCAGCCACTGAGCCGCTGCGCAAGCTCGCCTTCGCCACCGACAGCGCGTTCTATGAGGGCCATCCGCTGCCAGCCTTAGCCACGGCAGACCGCAGCAAAATCCTGCTCACCCTCGGCGGTCAGCGCTGGACCGTCGGCGACTTCGCGGACTTCCTGGCCACCACGCGCGTTCGGAATCCGGAAGCAGGGCCGGCCGCCGTGCTCGATGCCCAGCTCAAACTTTGGAGCGAGCAACGCTTGCTCGACCACGAAGACGCTCGCCTCGAAACGAAGCACAACGACTTCCGGCTGCTCATGGAAGAGTACCACGACGGCATCCTGCTCTTCGAGCTAACGGACCAACTCGTGTGGAGCCGGGCCGTCAAGGACAGTGCAGGCCTCGCCGCCTTCCATGCGGCCCACCCGGACCGGTTCATGTGGGGTCCGCGCGCGGACGTCCGGATCTTCACCTGCCGTGACGCCGACATCGCCGCCGAGGTGCGCAAAACCCTGCGCAAAGGGGGCGACATCGCAGCGCGGATGGCGGAACTCACGGCTGCGTCGGCGCTAGCGGTCCGGCTCGAGGAAGGCCGCTTCGAAGCCGGCGTAAATCCGTGGGCAGACAAGGTCCTCGAAGAGCAGGCCGCAGGGACGCTTGCGGTCGGGCGGAAAGGCCCGACGTTCCGCGAGTATTCGGCGGGAGGCAACGAAGTAATTCTTGTGGAAATTCGGGGGGTGAGTGGGCCGGAGGCCAAATCCCTCGCCGAAGCCCGCGGCCCCGCCATCGCGGCCTACCAGGACCACCTCGAGGCCGAATGGATTGCGCAGCTCCGGGCGAAGTACCCCGTCACGGTGTACCGCGAGGCGCTGCATTCCCTCGCCGGCCGATGACGTCCGGATGGCGGCTCGCAGCGTTCGCCATCGGGCTGGGCGCGGGATGCAGTGAACAACCGGATCCGCTCGCCGAACAGGCGGCAGCCGAAGCATTCGGCCGCATCCTGCCCATGGCCGAGGTCGCGGACCGCATTCCGGACGATGCCTTGCCGGAGGACAGCATCGAGCTGGCAGAACGCATCCTCGACACGTGGTTCCGGGAGCAGGTGCTGCTCGAGCAGGCGCTGACGAACCTGTCGGATGAGGAACTCGATGTGGAGCGGGAGGTCGAACGGTACCGAAATGCTCTGCTGCTGCACCGCTACGAGGACCTCTACATCGCCCGGCGGCTCGACACCGAGGTGTCCGACAACGAAGCCCGGGCGCTCTACGATGCCCAGCCCGAGCTGTTCCGGCTGAACGATTACGTCGTGCGGGCCCAATTCCTCCACGTGCCCGTAGCGGAGGAGCGCGAGCTGCCGAAGGTGCGCAAGCTGCTGCAATCGAACAACCCTGCTGAGTTTGGCAAGCTCGAGGCGTGGTGCATCGCCCACAGCGCGGTGCATTCGCTCGATCCCGAGACGTGGTGGTACCTCGACGATTTGCTGCGCGAAGTGCCCTTGCAGATCTACCGGCCTCAGGACCAAATCGCAGACCGTCGCCTCATCGAATTCACCTCCGGCGGCCGCATTTACCTCCTGCGCTTCCGGGCCCATGCCATGAAAGATGCTCAGGCACCCTTCGAAGTGGTCCGGCCCCGCATCGACGAACTTATCCTCCACAGCCGCCGACAGGAGTTGCTGCGCACCCTCGCGGACGACTTGCTGCGCGAAGCGTGGGCAGACGAAGACCTCCGCATCCTCGTGGGCGACTCCGCCGCGGCGGATTAAGCGACCTCCTCGGCGGTCCGGTTCCGCAGCAACAGCCACGCTCCGCCTGCCGCACCGAGCACCGCTAGGATCCACAGGTGGTCGGTCAGCGGGATGGCGGTTTGGCAATTGGGACAAAGACTGTAATCGCATGCAATGCCTTCGCAATCTTCTCCGGAACCAAATTCATCAGGACAATCCGGGCAACAGCACTGCGTCAACCCTTCCTGAGGCAATAGCAACACAAAACAAACAACCGCTGCAATCGCGAGAAAGCGGCTAGGCGACAGAAGGTGGAGTCGGTTCATGTTGATGATTCGCTTGGAAGGAAAACGCATCCAAAGGTAGCAGGATTGTCCGTGCAAAAGGTCCCCCGTATCTTCGGCAGGTGAAGCAACGCAAAAAAGTCGGGATGTACGGGATCAGGGCGCTCGCAATCGGTGCTGGGCTGGGCCTGGGAACGGCCTGGAGCCAAGGAGATAGTCTCTCGGCTAGCCAGCCCCAGTGGGAGGTGCTCGACGGCATTGTGGCGGTGGTGGGCGACGAGATTGTGTTGGAGAGCGATGTGGAGGCGGCGGTGTTTGCCCGTTTGGCCGAGCGCGCGCAGCAGGGCAAGTCCGGGACGCTCAGTGCGAACGAACGGTGCGCGCTGCTCGAAGAGACCCTGTTCACGAAGCTCCTCGTGCACCAGGCGCGCATCGACAGTTTGGAAGTCACAGAGAGTGAGGTGCTTGCGGAAATCGACCGCCGGCTTGCCTACTACATCCGCATGCTCGGAACCGTCGAAGCGTTCGAACGCGAGTACGGCCAAACCGTGAGCGAATGGAAGGCCGAATTCAGCGAACCCATTCGCGATCAACTGCTTGCACAACGGATGCAGGGCGAGATCAACAAGCAAGTCCGGGCGACACCGGCCGAAGTGCAAGCCCGGCATGCCTCGACCCCGGTGGATAGCCTGCCGCTGATTCCGGAAGCGCTGAGCTACAGCGAAGTCGTGCTGCAACCGGCCATCACCGATTTGCAAAAGCTCGCCGTCCGCGACCAGCTCGATTCCATCCGGACCCTAGTGGAAACGGGCAAGCTGTCGATGACCCTCGCGGCCTCGCGCTTTTCTGAAGACCCAGGGAGCAAGTACAAGGGAGGGTGTTACACGGATGTAGGTCGGGGCCAATTCGTGCCGGAATTCGAGGCAGCTGCATTTGATACCCCGGTGGGGGATTTGTCGCCCGTGTTTGAGTCGGACTTCGGGTACCACTTCTTGCGGGTGACGGAGCGGCGGGGCGAGC
>JBIIRP010000135.1:0-4586 GCA_044341475.1 Flavobacteriales bacterium
GAGCGGCGTGCGAATCCACCACCACACGGCAGCCAGCAAGGGCGGCATGCAGAACACCTCGACAAGCTGGTGCACAGAAACCACAGGCATCCAGCCCAGTGCCGCAAGCAACAGGCCTACGCGGCGTGCCGTGGCGGTACCCGCCAGATGTTCTGCGATGCGGTACCCCAGAACGACGACGAGCAAGGACCAGGCGGCGTGCAGGAGGCGGATGACCACCATTTGGGCCGCAGGCTCCACAAGACCTGCGGCGCGCATCAGCGCAAACATCCCCATGTGCAGCCCGGGATAGACAAAATTCCCTGGATGCGGCTCCGGAAGCGCCACGCCACGCTCCAGCTGGCTCGCAGGCAGCCAGGCATTGTAATCCGCACCTTGGGCCCACGATGCGCCCACTTCCACTACCAGGAAGTGATCGTCGTGCATCAAATAGCCTTCTGAAAACACTGCGGAAACCAAACGAAGTGCCGCGGCAATGGCGACACACGCTGCCAGAGGCGAAATCGCCGGAAACCTCACCCCACCTGCATTTTGAGCGCCAACATCCGCAGACACGCTTCCGCACAGTCCGCGCCCTTGTTGCCGTGTCTCCCGCCGGAACGGTCCCGTGCTTGGTCCCATGTGTCGTCCGTCAACACCCCAAACACGGCGGGTCTTCCTGTATCGAGACCGACACGAAGGATGCCGTCGGTTGCAGCTTGGCAGACGAAGTCGAAGTGCGGCGTTTCACCGCGTACCACACTCCCGAGCGCGATCACCCCGTCACATCCTCCGCGCTCGAGGAGCCATTTGCACGCGAGCGGCAGTTCGAAAGCGCCAGGCACGTCAACGTGGATGATATTCTCATCGAGAATGCCCGCAGCCACGAGTACATCGTGTGCACCCGTGCGCAGTGCGCCGGTGATTTCAATGTTCCACTGGGCTGTAGCCACGCCGATTTTCACCGGACCGAGTTCGGACCTGGTGGGCAGGGGAGAAGCGTCAGTTGGCCGGCCAGTGGTGGCCATTACTGGGCAGAGAGCGACGCTGCATAGCCTTTGGCCAGCGTGGCTTGCTGGCTGGAGGCGTAGTCCTCAGCAATGCGGCTAAAGTCTGCCAGTGCACCTTTCGTGTCGCCGGTTTCGAGCTTCACGATGGCCGACTTCATCAAGAACATCGGTGCAAGTGCATCTGCAGCTAACCCATTTTCGCTCCGGCCTACCGCATCCTCGAAGGAAGCGATGGCTTCGTCGAATTGCTGCAGTTCGACCTGGCAATCGCCGATCCCAGCCACCGCCAGCGGACCGACCACATCGTCGTCGAAATCCACCTCGCTAAAAGCCGCAATCGCCTCATCCCAAGCTCCTTTCGAACGGTGGTACACCCCCATGCGGTAGGCTGCGCGCTGGCCAGCCTTCGTGCCTGCATGTTCGGTCATAACCGTTTCCAAGCCATCCGAGAATCCGTCGCCGTACGCGGCCAAATCCAGCGAATCCATTTCAAAGTAGGCCTCTGCACGCCAGATCGCCGCCTCAGCCGCAGCTTCTGCTGGGCGGACCACAAAGCCCTGGTAAGCGAGAATGAGCAAGAACACACCCGCCACCGATGAAATTCCGATGAGCAGGGGCTTCCGGTTTTTGTCCATGAACTGCTCGGTCCGGGAGTATGCCTCCTGTACGTCGATGAGTGCGAAGTCGTTGTCTTTCGTGTCCTTTGCCATGGGGCTGTGCGTAAGTGTAGGCCTCAACGCATGGAGCCTGCAAAAGGTTCCGTTAAGGCGACGGCAAAATTAGGGAAATTCGCGACATGCAATTGACCCGGATGCAACTCCTCGCATTTCGCAACCACGCGGACACAGAAATCGCATGGAGTCCTGGGGTGAATTGCGTCGTCGGGGACAACGGCAGCGGCAAAACAAACGTGCTCGATGCCATCCATTACCTCTGTCACACGAAGAGCTACTTCCACGCCACAGACGCCGAGAACATCGCACATGAGGCAACACACATGCTTGTCACGGGCCGGTTTGAGCGCCACGGAGAGGAGGAAAGCGTAAGTTGTGCGGTCGAGCGGTCTGTGCGCAAGGTGATGCGCCGAAACGACAAGGTCTACGACCGCATCCGCGATCACATCGGCCGCTTTCCGGCGGTGATGGTGGCGCCGGACGACACCGAAATCGTGCACGGGGGCAGCGAGATGCGCCGCAAATGGATGGATTCCGTGATTTCCCAGCTCGACCGGGAGTACCTCGAGGATTTGGTGGACTACGGACGCGCGCTGACCCAACGCAATAACCTCCTGCGGTACTTCGCGGAGAACCGCGTGTGGGAGCCGGAACTGCTCGAGCCGTGGGATGCCCGGTTAGCCCCGCGGTGTGCAGCCATCCGCCGACGTCGGGCGGCATTTATGGAAGAGTTTGCCCCGGAATTCGAAGCGATGCACGCTGAGCTTTCTGGCGGGGCAGAGTCGGGCCAGCTGGTCTACGCATCGGAAGTCCAAACCGACGAAGACCCCATGGCCGCATTTGCCGCTCACCGGGAAGCGGACCGCCGGGCGCGGCGCACGACGTACGGCATCCACCGCGACGATGTGGGTCTCGTGCTCGACGGACGCGATTTGCGGCGGTTTGGCTCGCAGGGCCAACACAAGACCTTCCTCATCGCCATCCGCCTCGGCCAGTGGCACTTCCTGGCCCGCAAGTGCGGCGTCAAACCGCTGCTGCTGCTCGACGACGTCTTCGACAAAATGGACGTCAAGCGCATGTCAGCCCTGCTCCGGCGCATATCCGACGGTACCTTCGGGCAGGTGTTCATCACGGACACGCACGCCGGTCGCATTCCGGAGCTCGTGCGGGAGGCGGGCGCAGCGGTGCGGGTGGTAGAGGTTGCCCGCGGCCAGGTTCAGGCCTAACTTCGACCCATGCGTTCGAATGGGAATGATCCGCAGCCGCTGCGGCAGGTGATTGAGCGGTTCGTGCAGTTGCACCGCATGCAGCACCGTTTGGATGAAGTGGAGTTGATGCAGGCGTGGGAGCGGTGCTTCGGGGCCTACATCGCGCGGGCCACCCGTTCCATCGATTTGGCGTCGAACGGCACCCTGACCGTCCGGATCGACAGCGGCCCCCTCAAGGAAGAGTGCGCGATGGCCAAATCCGACATCGTACGTCGCCTCAACGCCGATCTGGGCCGCCGCGTTGTCACCGCGCTGGTCATCCGTTGATTTTCCTGGCGTACCTTAGTGCGACCTGCAACTTTTGTCATGATGCGACGGGTGTCCCTGTTTCCCGCGGCTGTGCTCGCAGCCATTGCCCTTTCGGCGGTCGGCTTCGTAACGGAGCCCGAGGACCGCACGTCGGAGGCGCACTTCCACAGCGATGCCTTCCGGAGCGCCTACGGAGGCTTGCCGGACACCACGAATAGCCTGTTCACAGGTTCCGGCAAATGCGCCGGATGCCACGGCGTGGATCCGAACCACTTCGCAAACATCGCAGGCCAGCAGTTTCCGGCAGTCCCTATGCCGGAGGGTTGGCAGGTGAACCCGACCGACGATTGGCGCAGTACGCTGATGGCGAACTCGGCTAAGGATCCGTTTTGGCGGGCAAAAGTGAGCCACGAAGTGGCGATCAACCCCGCCCATCAACTCGAGCTTGAAGACAAATGCACCTCGTGCCATGCGCCCATGGGCCACTTCGCGGCGCACTTCGACGGCGCCGAGTACTACACCATGGCGGAGCTCATCCACGACAGTTTGGCCCTCGATGGGGTGTCGTGCAACGCCTGCCACCAGCAATCGCCGGTGGGCATCGGCTCCTCGTTCAGCGGGGAACTGAGCTACGAGGCAGGTATCTTGTATGGCCCGTACGGCGGTTCGAAGGAAGAGCCGGCGATCTATGATCTGCCGATGATCACATACGTCGGATTTATTCCTCAGTTTGGCGCGCACATCGCGAAAAGCGAGTCGTGCGCAGGCTGCCACTCCCTGTTGACGTCAACTGCTGACCTCGACGGGAACCCCACCGGAGCCCAGTACATCGAGCAAGCCACCTACCACGAATGGCTGAACAGCCGGTACGCGCCGGATCTGTGGAACGGCACGCCGAACGCGTTGCAGCAAGAGTGTCAAGGCTGCCACATGCCGCGCATCGACGACCCGGTGGTCATCAGCAGTGGATACAGCTTCCTTGCTCCGCGGACTCCTTTCGGACTGCACTACCTCGTTGGCGGCAACAGCGCCATGCTGCGGCTTATGCGCAACCGCATCGATGTGCTCGGGTTGACCGCCACCGAAGCCCAATTCGATTCGACCATCGCGCGGACCGAACGGATGCTCCGGGAAGAGACCGTGGATCTCGATGTCGATGCCACGTGGGCTATGGGAGGTCCGGCGGAAATCGGGGTGAAGCTGACGAACAAAGCAGGCCACAAGTTTCCCTCGGGTTACCCGGCACGCCGGTCGTGGATTGAAGTGGAAGCCCGCCACCCGGTCACCGGGGCCGTGGTCTTTCACAGCGGTGGACTCGCCGCGAACGGACATTCGATCGCCGGAGCCGATGCGGGTGGATTGAACGTTTGGGAAGACCACCACGACGTGATCGAGGACGAGGGCGA
>JBIIRP010000136.1:0-4570 GCA_044341475.1 Flavobacteriales bacterium
CGGGAAGGCGATGAAGTCCCGGATGGAATCGCTGCCACCGAAGAGGGAGCACAGCCGGTCAAATCCGAGGGCCAGTCCGCCGTGGGGTGGGGCGCCGAATTGGAAGGCATTCATCAAGAACCCGAACTGGGCCTGCGCCTCCTCCGGGGAGAACCCGAGCAGGTCGAACATGCGCGACTGGATGGCCTTGTCGTGGATCCGGATGGAGCCGCCGCCGACCTCGACGCCGTTGATGACCATGTCGTAGGCGTTTGCCCGGACGGCTCCCGGATCGGTGTCGATGAGCCCGAATTGGTCGGGCTTGGGCGACGTGAAGGGGTGGTGCATGGCGTGGAAGCGCCCGGATTCTTCGTCCCACTCGAGCAGCGGGAAGTCCAGTACCCAGAGGGGACGGAAGACCTTAGGGTCGCGCAGGCCCAGCTGTCCGCCCAGCAGCAGCCGGAGTTCGCTGAGTTGCTTGCGGGTGCGGTCGAGTTCTCCGCTGAGCAGCAGGAGCAAATCGCCCGCACCTGCGCCCGCGGCGTCAGCCCAAGCCTTCAACGCGGTTTCGTCGTAGAACTTGTCGACGCTGGATTTGAAGGTGCCGTCGGTGTTAATGCGGCAGTACACGAGGCCTTTGGCCCCGATCTGCGGCCGCTTCACCCATTCGGTGAGCTCATCGAGCTGCTTGCGGGTAAAGTCTGCTGCACCGGGCACGGCGATGCCGAGCACTGCGGGGGCCTCGTCGAACACAGGGAATTCGTGGCCGCGTGCCACGCCTCCGAAATCAACGAACTCCATCCCAAACCGCACATCCGGCTTGTCGCTGCCATACCGCTCCATCGCCTCGTCGTAGGTCATCCGCGGGAACGGACCCGTTTCGACGCCGAGCACGGCGGAGAAGAGATGCCGCACCAGGCCCTCGAAGGTGTTCAGGATGTCTTCCTGCTCCACGAACGCCATCTCGCAGTCGATTTGGGTGAACTCGGGCTGGCGGTCTGCCCGGAGGTCTTCGTCGCGGAAGCATTTGACGATTTGGTAGTACCGGTCAAACCCGCTGACCATCAGCAACTGCTTGAACGTCTGTGGGCTCTGCGGCAGCGCATAGAACTGCCCAGGATTCATGCGGGACGGCACGACGAAGTCGCGCGCCCCTTCCGGGGTGGACTTGATGAGGTACGGCGTTTCGACCTCGATGAACTGCTGGCGGTCGAGGTAGGTGCGCGTTTCGATGCTGAGCCGGTGGCGCAGCATGAGGTTGCGCTGCACCGGCTTGCGCCGCAGATCGAGGTAGCGGTACTGCATGCGCAGGTCGTCGCCTCCGTCCGTGGCGTCTTCGATGGTGAAGGGCGGCGTTTTGCTCGCGTTCAGCACGGTCAGCCCGGCGACATCGATCTCGATTTCACCCGTGGGGAGCTGAAGGTTCTTCGATTCCCGCTCGCGTACGAGGCCCGTCGCCTGGATGACGAACTCGCGGCCGAGCCGGCGGGCGGCCAGGCACAGGTCCGCATTCGTGTCCATGTTGAACGCGAGCTGCGTGATGCCGTAGCGGTCACGCAAGTCGATGAACGTCATGCCGCCGAGGTCGCGGGTGCGCTGGACCCATCCGCTGAGGATGACGGGGGTGCCGATGTGGTCGGGGCGAAGTTCGCCGCAGGTATGGGAGCGGTGCATGTCCGTGGGATTCGTGTGCCCAAATTTACCGCATCGCAGGCCCGCGGCAGTAGGTTTGCAGCATGCATGCACACGGGAACGAAAAGGTCGCTCGCCTGGAGCGCCTGCGGTCGGAGGCCGTCCTCGGAGGTGGAGTGGAACGCCTTGAAGCTCAGCATAAAAAGGGCAAGCTGACGGCCCGGGAGCGCATCGATGTGTTGCTGGATCCGGGCAGCTTCGAGGAGCTGGGGATGCTTGTGCAGCACCGTTCGACGCACTTCGGGCTGGATCAGCAGCGGTTCCTCGGCGACGGGGTCGTCACCGGCTACGGCCGCATCGACGGCCGGCTCGTGTACGTGTTCTCCCAGGACTTCACCGTGCTCGGCGGCTCGCTCGCCGAGGCCCACGCGGCAAAAATCTGCCGCATCATGGACCTCGCCCTGCGCAACGGCGCCCCAGTCATCGGCCTGAACGACAGCGGCGGCGCCCGCATCCAGGAGGGTGTCGTTTCGCTGGGCGGCTACGCAGACATCTTCCACCGCAACGTCGCGGCCAGCGGCGTCATCCCGCAGCTGAGCGCCATCCTGGGCCCGTGCGCGGGCGGTGCCGTCTATTCGCCAGCTCTTACGGACTTCATTTTCATGGCAGAAGGCACGAGCTACATGTTCGTGACCGGCCCGAACGTGGTGAAAACGGTCACGCACGAAACGGTGACGAGCGAGGAGCTGGGGGGGGCCAGAACGCACGCCTCGAAGTCGGGCGTCACCCACTTCACGGCCCCGAACGAGGCGCTCGTTCTGGACCAAATCCGCCGCGTCCTCGCCTACCTCCCCTCGAACTGCGAAGAGCAGCCCGAGCTCCTGCCGTACACCCCCGGCGACGAGTCCCGTCCCGCCCTCGATGCCCTCGTTCCGGCTTCGGCGCAGCAGCCGTACGACATCCGCGACGCCATCGCCCAGGTGGCGGATGCGGACTCCTTCCTCGAAGTCCAGCGCGATTTCGCCCCGAACATCGTCGTGGGGTTTGCCCGTTTGGCCGGCCGCAGCATCGGCATCGTTGCAAACCAACCGGCCTACCTCGCCGGCGTGCTCGACATCCGGGCGTCTGTCAAGGCCGCCCGCTTCGTGCGCACGTGCGATGCCTTCAACGTTCCGCTCCTCGTCTTCGAAGACGTCCCCGGCTTCCTCCCCGGCACGGACCAAGAATGGAACGGCATCATCACGAACGGAGCGAAACTCCTGTTTGCCTTCAGCGAAGCCACCGTCCCCCGCGTGACGGTCATCACCCGCAAGGCCTACGGCGGCGCCTACGACGTGATGAACTCCTGCCACATCGGAGCCGACCTGGTCTATGCCTGGCCCACAGCTGAAATCGCGGTCATGGGCGCAAAGGGCGCGGCAGAGATCATCTTCCGCCGCGATATCGAATCCGCCCCCGATCCGGCCGCCCGCCTCGCCGAAAAGGAAGCCGAGTACGCGACCCTGTTCGCCCACCCCTACGAAGCCGCCGCCCGCGGCTACGTCGACGAGGTCATTCTGCCCTGCGACACGCGCTCGAAGCTCATCTCTGCCTTCACCATGCTCGAGCAGAAATCCGTCCCGCGCCCCCGCCGCAAACACGGCAACGGACCGTTGTGAGAGGGCGAGCGCGGCTGCGCCGCGCAGAACGAGGTTGAGGACGAGAACGAGAACGAGAACGAGGTTGAGGACGAGAACGAGAACGAGGTTGAGGACGGAAGGGTATTCCCGACTGGAAACTCAAACTAGCAGCGCAGCCGCGAAAACTCAAACTAGCGGCGAAGCCGCGGAAACTGAAGACTGGCGGCGCAGCCGTCGCGCGGGCTGAGGGGGGTGGAAATGGAAACGCCTCCCGGGAGGAGGCGCTTCGCAGATTTTTTAGGCGGCTGAACTTCAGCTGTTCCGCTTGATGGAGCAGCCCATCGCGGGAGTGGACTTCGTCTTGATTTTCGCACCCGTGCCGAGCGCCTCGAGCGCATCCTTCAGGTAGTGCTTTTTCGCATCGGCTGCCGAGCTGACGTTGTCGTCGATGGCACCGCGGTAGACCAGTTCCATTTTGCTGTTGAACAGGTACACGTGCGGGGTCTTCATGGCGCCGAAGGCATCGGCCAAGCGGTGGTTTGCGTCAAGCAGGTAGGGCATGGTGTAGCCCGCGGCTTTTGCATGCTTTTTCATCTCGGCAAAGCTGTCGTCTCCGCCACGCTTCGCTTCGTTCGAGTTCACGAGAACCGTGCCGATGCCGTTTGCCTTCGCCGTGGCGGCCAAACCGTTGTAGCGGCCTTCCCAGCCCTCTGACTTCTCACCATTGCCGATAACGAACGGGCAGGTGTTGCACGAAAACACAACCAACAAACCTTTAGAACCCGCAGCTTGCGTGAGCGTGAGGTAGGATCCGTCGATGTTTTGGAGCTTTTCATTTGCCATCGGCGCTTTCGCACCGAGGGCCAATTCCTCGGCCATTCCGCCGGGCAAGGCTTCGACGGAGGTCGACACCGCTTCAGCCGATGCAGTTTCCGTGGACGTCACAAACGGCAGTGCGGCAGCTGCTGCCACAGCGATAACCAACGCAAAAAGGAAAAGGAGTCGTTTCATACCTACAAAACTCGTACATCCCCCCGTGGGTTCAATGTGCCTCAGGTCGCCGTTCAGAAAAATTGGCCGATGTGCGAGAGAGCGGCGCTGCGCGCCGCAGGTTGAGGTTGAGAACGAGGTTGAGGACGGAGGAGCCGTCTGGAAACGCCCAACTCAAACTGAAACTCAAACTAGCCGCGCAGCCGCGGAAACTCAAACTTCAACTCAAACTCAAACTGCGTCCCGCCGCGCTCACTTGATCATCAACGCGTCGCCGTAAGCGTAGAAGCGGTAGCCTTCCTTGATGGCTTCCTTGTAGGCATCCATGACGAGGTCGTGTCCCCCGAAGG
>JBIIRP010000181.1:0-3682 GCA_044341475.1 Flavobacteriales bacterium
CCTCGATGGCCTGGTGCTGGCGAGTTTCCATACGCTGTTCAATGTCGGCAACGTGCTCTTGATGAGTGGATTTGCCGGGTACCTGGTCACTCTGGCAGGATGGATTGTTCGGCCTAACCGTGCGGACGCCATGGACTCGGATGACCTGTCCACGGTGGGCGCGATGCCTACTGAGCTTGCGCTCCAAAAGGTGCAAGAATCGTTGCTCACGTCTGCCTTGCTGGCCCGGCGGATGAATGATTCCACCCAAGAGTTGCTCGCTGCCATCGAGGTGATGGAGCAGGCGGACCTTGTGGAGCGGGTGGCACGTCTCGAGGAGAAATCGGACCGCATTCACCGCCAGGTTGAGAAGGCGGTGGGGGTGCTGATTTCGAGCGATTTGACGCCTGAGTTCGGTGCCCGCTTGCAGGCGTGTTCCGGGGCGAATCCGGATTTGGAGCGCATCGGAGACATCTACTTGCTGCTGGCGATGAAGCTCAGCAAGCGCGATCCGACGGAGGGGTATTTTGTGCCCAAACAGCGCGACCGATTGCGCACCATGTTTGGGCTCCTCGGCGAAGCCATCGACCTCATGGTGGACCACCTGCACCTCGAACGCAAGGTGGACCTCGAGCGCATCGCGGAGGTCGAATCGCGCATCAATGCGTACCGGGATGCACTGCGGGAAAAGCACGTCCGGGATGCGGACCGCGGACGCTACCCGACCTCAAGCGGCCTACTTTACCACGAGACGGTGACGGCGCTGGAGGAAATAGGCGACCGGATTGCCCACGTGGGTCACCAGTTCGCCCGCGCCGGGGACTTCACGGTTTGACGACCGGTGCGGTCAGCACGGCGTTCGACGCGTTCAGGCTGCGGTCCCACAAGGTGATGCTGAAGCGCAGCGTGTCAAATGGGCTCGAGAGGTACCACGAGGGCATGTCGACGCTCAAGGTGCCGTTCTGGGCAGGGCTGGAGCCGGTGGGGACTGCGCGGGGGACGCGGTAGTAGAACGGGATTTGGCCCGCCTCGATGAGCAGGGGGACAGTGGTCCACACGCCGTTGCGCAGTTCCTCGTACTCGCACTTGAGATTGTAGTGGTGCGTGCAGGTCGGGCAAAACACGCCCAACGTATCGCCGCTGTCGAGCCCCACATCGCCATCGCCGTCCGTGAACTCGAGCACGAGCGTCCGTCCAGCGCCCGGACCCGGCTCGAGGGCCACAAAGGCTAACGATGGCACGTCCGGGTAGGCGGGTTCCGGAAGGCAGCCGCCCAGGGCAACCGCACTTGCAATCAGGTAAGCCACGTGGCGCATCGCTATAAAGCTACGGATTGCAGAACTTCGCAGCATGTACGTATGGGCGCTGCGGGAACGGTTTCGGGAGCTGCGGCTTTGCGGGGCAGATGCGGCAACGTGGGAGGCATTCGCAGTGGAGGTGTTTCGGGTTCAGGCGGCGGAAAATCCGGTGTATGCCCAGTTTATTGCGGCGCTCGGCGTGGACGCAGGCACGGTCTGCGCAAGTGCGGACATCCCCTACTTGCCGGTGGAGGCCTTTGTGCACCACAGCGTGGGCTTCGGAGACACGGTGTTTCGGAGTTCCGGGACGCTGTCGGGCGGGCGAAGGGCCGAGCATGCGGTGGACGATGCGGAGTGGTATGATGAGGTGGCGGTGGCGGGATTCGAGCGGACGTGGGGGGGGCTTTCCGGGTGGGTGGTGGGGGGGCTGTTGCCGGGGTATTTGGGCCGGGAAGATGCGTCGCTCGTGCACATGGTGCGCGCGTTCGGGCGCCGCAGTGCGTGGGGGGAGGCGGGGTTGTTTGACCGCGCGGAGGCGTCGTGGACCGCTTGGGTCGAAGCTGCAGTGGGAAGCGGGGCACGGGTGCTTCTGGTGGGGGTAACCCATGCGCTGCTCCGTTGGAATCCGGCGAACGGGTGGGCGGATGGGGCGGAGGTGGTCGTGATGGAAACCGGGGGCATGAAAGGCATGGGGGAGGAGTTGATTCGGGAAGAGGTCCATGCTCGGCTGCGCACCGCCACCGGCCTTTCATCCATTTCAAGCGAATACGGCATGACGGAATGCCTGTCGCAAGCCTATGCCTGCGGAGGAGGTCGCTTCCAGCCGCCTCCGTGGTTGCGCGTGCGGATCGTGGAGGTCGATGACCCGCTGCAAGAGGTTTCGCCGGGAGGCCAAGGGCGCATCTGCCTTGCAGACCTCGGGAATCTGCACTCGTGTGCATTCCTAGCGACCGGAGACCTCGGGCGTCGGCACGCCGATGGGTCCTTCGAAGTCCTCGGACGGCATGATCGAGCGGAAGTCCGTGGGTGTAATTTAATGTTGTAAAAAGGCGGGCGGCTTTGGAACATCCGGGGATGTGGCGCATCTTGCGCAGGCTTTCACAACCGGCATGGAATTCTGGATAGGCCTCATCGGATTTTCGCTTGCTGCCTATTCGGTGGTAGGAAACGACAGCATCCAAACCCTAGGAACCTTCATGGCCTCGAACGAGCGGGTGCCGTGGTGGGGCATGTGGATGTATGCTGGTGGGATTCTCGCGGTGACGCTCATTCTCGGGTACGCAGGCTTGGGGGAATGGCTCGGTGGGGATGGAGCAGCGGACTTGACCTTCGGCAAGTACGGCTCCATGTTTGACGGCGGACAGGCGTTCCCCAAACTTTCCTGGTGGTTCGTCCTTCCGCCGCTTGCGCTGTTGTTCATCACCCGCTGGGGATTGCCGGTGAGCACGACCTTTTTGGTGCTCTCGTTCTTCAGCTTGGAGAGTTTGCCGAAAATGCTCACGAAGAGTTTGGCGGGCTATGGCGTGGCTTTTGCCTTTGCGTTCGTGGTGTACATGCTGCTCATTCCCCGGCTCGAGCGGTATTTCTTAGAAAAACCGTTCGCGGAGGGTGAGGGTCTGCTCCGAAGCAAGCGGTTCTGGACAGCACTGCAATGGGTATCGACCGGCTTCTTGTGGAGCCAGTGGTTGACCCAGGATTTGGTCAACATCATCATCTACCTCGGAGACCCAGCAGAGATTTCGTTCGGTTTGTTTCTGCTGGCGATGGCCTTGCTCGTGGGCCTGCTCGGGTTGATTTTCTACCAAGACGGCGGGAAAATCCAAGAAATCGTTCGGGTAAAAGCAAATTCTGCAGACATCCGTTCAGCCACCCTGATTGACTTTTTCTACGCGGCCGCCCTCTTGCTGTTCAAGTACGATATGGCGGGCTTGTGGTCCGGCGGAATTCCGATGAGCACAACGTGGGTCTTCCTCGGCATGCTCGCCGGCCGGGAGATTGCGATGCGTGCGCGCATTCCTTCGTTGCGCACCGGCAGCGTCACCACGATGGTCATCTCGGACCTCGGCAAGGCCACCATCGGCCTGGTGGTGAGCGTGGTACTCGTGGTGATCTTGCACTACGCGGAGGGCAAGGACCTCAGCGCGCTGTTCTGATCAGGCGACGTAGACGAGGGCGAAGCTCTTCTTCCCGCGCTGCACGACCATCAGTCGGTCGGCAATCAGGTCGTCGGAGGTAATCCGGTGGTCTTCCGAGCGCACGGGGGTTTTGTTGATTTGGATGGAGCCTTCAGCCAAAGCACGCCGCGCTTCGGACCGCGAGGCGAGAAATCCGCTCGTCAACAGGTCCACCACGGGCATGCCAGCCGCCAGCGCGACCCGGTCGACGTGGTGGGTCGGGACGCCCTG
>JBIIRP010000034.1:0-11605 GCA_044341475.1 Flavobacteriales bacterium
TTTGGGCGGCCGCCAGCGCTGTGGCCAGGGCGTCCTCGCCATGCACTCGGCGGGTGATGTCTGCGGCGAGCGCGCGCTGCATGCGGCGGCCGCTCGGATCTCCCTCGTGCTCACGCTCAAGCGCCTCAATTTCAGCCCGATCCAGCAGGGTGAAAAAGCGCAGGAACCGCGCAGCATCCGCGTCCGCGACGTTCAGCCAGTACTGGTGGAAGGCGTACGCCGAGGTCTTCGTGCGGTCGATCCACACATTCCCGCCCTCCGACTTGCCAAACTTCGTCCCGTCTGACTTCGTCACCAGCGGCGCCGTGACCGCAAAGGCCTGGCCACCCCCGAGCCGGCGGATGAGTTCGGTGCCGGTCGTAATGTTGCCCCACTGGTCCGAGCCCCCCATTTGGACGCGGACGCCGTGGTGCTTCCAGAGGTGGTAGAAGTCATAGCCTTGGATGAGCTGGTAGCTGAACTCGGTGAAGCTCATCCCGTGCTCAAGCCGGTTTTTCACACTGTCCTTCGCCAGCATGTAGTTGACCGTGATGTGCTTGCCGACGTCGCGGATGAAGTCGAGAAAGCCCATGTGCTGGAACCAGTCGTAGTTGTTCACCACGCGTGCTGCTTGCGGACCTTCGAAGTGGAGGAAGCGCTCGAGTTGGGCCTGCTGGCAGGCCAAATTGTGCTCAATCGTCGCCGCGTCCAGGAGCTGCCGCTCCGCCGTCTTGCCGCTGGGATCTCCCACCCGCCCCGTCGCACCTCCCACAAGCGCGATGGGCCGACCTCCCGCCCGCTGCCAGTGCAGCAACAGCATCACAGGAATCAGGTTCCCGATGTGCAGCGAATCGGCGGTGGGGTCAAACCCCACATAGGCCGTCATGGGCCCCTCTGCCAGCGCCTCGGCTAATCCAGGCGTCGCATCGTGCAACAGTCCCCTCCAACGCAGTTCTTCCAAAAAATCCATGGCTCTGGCTCTTCCCCGCGAAGATAGGCCTGCCCGCGCTCACAGCACGTCGAGCAGTCCTTCCAGCGCGGAACTCCGCGACCCCTTCAGCAGCACCGTCCTCCCCGTCAGTCCTTTCGCCGCCAGCACCTCGCGGGCTTCCTCCGGGCTCAAACACGACGACACGTTCCCTTTTCCGCTCACCACAGCCGCGAACTCTGGCCCGACGCACATTCCCTCGAGGCCCGTCTCTTCGAACAGAGCTGCGATCCGAGCATGTTCCTGCGGGCTGTATTCCCCGAGCTCAGCCATATCGCCCAGCACAACAAATCCCGGCGCCTTCTCAAGCTGTGGCAACCCGGCAAAGTGCGCGATGGCATGCTCCATGCTCGAGGGATTCGCGTTATAGGCATCGAGCAATACGCTGTTGCGAGGCGTTTGCCGCCATTCGGACCGGTTGTTCCGGGGTTGGTATCCGGACACCGCCAGGGTGCACTGCTCTGCGGTCACCCCGAAGTGCAGGCCGACGGCGATTGCGGCAAGCACGTTTTCCAGGTTGTGGTCACCGCTGAGGTGCATGGCGACCGGCCCGTGCGCACGGCCATCGGGCCCTGTCCAGCGCAGGACCGGTCCCTCTGACGTGTCTTCGAGTTTGCCCACGGGGGGATGCTCGGCCGTTCCGAACAGCACCCGCGTGAGGCCCTCGCTGATTTCGCGTAGAACCGGGTTCCCGGCATGAACGAACACCGTGCCCCCCGTTGCTCCTACGTACTGGAACAACTCCCTCTTCCCTGCCTTGACCCCCTCAGGGCCGCCAAACCCTTCCAAGTGCGCCTTCCCGATGTTCGTAATAAGCCCGTGGGTCGGCTCAGCAATCTCCGCGAGCCGGGCGATTTCGCGTTGGGCATTTGCCCCCATTTCGATGACGGCAAAGCCAGCATCCGCAGGAATCTTTAACAACGTCAGGGGCACCCCGATTTCGTTGTTCAGATTCCCCCGGGTAGCGCGAGCTCCAGGAAAGGCCTGCTGCACGACGGCGTGAATGAGCTCCTTCGTGGTGGTTTTCCCGTTGCTGCCCGTGAGCCCGAACACCGGAAAGTCCCAAGTCCGACGGTGCATCCGAGCGACTTCCTGCAAGGACGTGAGCACATCCTCGACCAGTAAGAAGTCCGGCCCCTGAAATTCAGGTCGTTCCTCGTCCACAACCACCTTTCCGCAGCCGAGTTCGAGGGCCCTTACGGCGTAATCGTTACCGTTAAACCGCTCGCCCTTCAGTGCAAAAAACACAGACCCTTTCGGCGCATTGCGGGTGTCCGTGGTGACGGAACCTGCACGCACAACGGCTTCAAACAGGTCAGCGGTGGACGCTCGACCCATGTTCTTCTCAGTAACCGGAGAGCTGCACCGGCGGTCCCAAACGGTCCATCGCGCACCGGAAACCGATGGACGCAGACGATTTGGACTCGTCGAGGTAGCGGCGCGTGCCCGGAATGAGGTAGTAGGCCCGATCGTCCCAACCGCCGCCTTTGTAGACGCGGGTCCGGTCGTTGATCAGGGTCGATTTCCCGTATCCGTACATCGGAGCCTCTTCGGTGCCTTCGGTTTCCTCTTCGCTCGCATTGAACATGCCTTCGTAGCGGATGCTGGATTCGAAGTCGCCGTCGCGATAACCGATGTTGTCTGAAATGCGGTAGTTGTCCCGGGTCATGTTCTCTTCGATGCGCACAGGACGGTACCGGACTTCACCCGGACGGGCCGTGATGTTGCGGGCGAAGAAGTTCCGAACATCTGCCACGTTGCGCACGTCCGGCGCATCGATGTCGAGCAGGCCCTCAAGGAACAAATCGAGCTCTTCCCAGGCAAGATCTACTTGCTTGTTCTGCAGTTGTTTCTCAGCCGTTTCAATGGCCCGGAGTGCATCTTCGATGACCTTGGTTTCTCCTGCAGTGAAGCCTTTTGCGCCTTTCGTTTGGTATTCAGAGAGTTCTGTCCGAACGAACTTCAAGTCGTATTCCGTGGAAGCATAGACATCAGCCACGGTTCCATCTGCCGCTACTTCTTTCGTCGTGTAGACATTGCCACGGAAAGGACGGAACTCTTCCGTATCCATCGTGCTGAGAGGGCGGTAGACGTCCATGACCCACTCGCTCACGTTACCCGCCATGTTGAAGAGCCCGTAATCGTTCGCGGCATAGGTCTGCACAGGGACGGTGATGTCGCCGTTGTCGTTCAGGCTGCCTGCAACCCCCATCATGTCCCCGTTTCCACGCATGAAGTTTGCCTGCATTTGCCCGTAGTAGGCGCTCCGGCTGTTGTCCTCGCGGGTGAAGTGACCGTCCCAGGGATAGGTCCGGCGCTCCGCCACGAGTTCTTGGTAGCTGTTTCCGATCAGGCCGAGGGCCGCGAATTCCCATTCGGCTTCCGTGGGGAGACGGTATTCGGGGAGCAGCAGACCGTCCTCAAGTCGAATGGACCGAAAGTCCTCGTTCGGGTTGAAGCTGCGGACTTTGCCTTCTTCCGTGCCCGATTCAAACTTGCCGTTGAAGTAGCCGTCTGTCGTGTAGTAGGAAGCTGCCGATTGCGCATCGGGAGCGTGTGCCATAAGTCCTTCACGGACGAGAATCTGCTCGTTCACCCGGTCCGTTCTCCATTTGCAGTAATCGTTTGCCTGCAACCAGCTTACGCCGACCACCGGATAGTCCTGGTAGGAGGGATGGCGGAAGTAGTATTTGACGTAGTTCTCGTTGTACCCCAGTTTCCGTCTCCAGCACGCCTCATCCGGCGTGGCCCGTGCAACGAGTTCTGGGTTGTCTTGGCCGTGAATCCGCTCGAGCCAGTACAGGTATTCGCGGTAGTAGGAGTTCGTCACCTCCGTGGCATCCATGTAGAACGACGATACCGTGACCCGGCGCGGAATGTTGTCCCATGCGAAGTTCACGTCATCGTCCACCTGGCCCATGGTGTAGGTGCCGCCCTCAACGAATACGAGACCGGGACCCGTTTGTTGATCACCGTAGGCGTGCTTTTCAAACCCGCCGTTCGTGGGATCGTTGTAGTTCCAACCGGTTGCGCCTGATGGAGCAGAAGTACAGCCAGTCCCGATGAGCGCCCAAACGCCGAGCAGGCCCAAAATCCAGGTGGTTTCGTTTCTCAGTTGCATGGGGAAGAGTTGGAAATCAAGACAGATTGAAGGATGTACACCCGATTAACTAGAAAGCAGGGCAGGAAATTGTGCGGAATTTGGACCGCTTGCTCCTGCAATCGAACTGGATCGTCATCGACACTTCATGCGCACCCCCGGTGGCAGGCGTCAATTCAGAAACGGTCAGGTCATAGCTGTATCCGAATTTGACCAAATCCGTCTGCACGCCGAGGGTAGCGATAAAGGCATCGCGGTAGTCCGTGAACAGGATGCCCCGGTACCATATGCCACCGACGAGGGGGCCTTTGGAGACATACACCCCGAGATTGAGCTGCTGGAACTCCCCTTGGCGGCGGTACAAAAAGTTCGGAGAAATCGTGGCTTCCACGCCTTTTGCGCTCTTTTGCAGCGGAAGCACGGCGCCGCCATGGGCCGTGTACTTCATCGGAAGGCGGCTTGTGCCGAGCACCAGCGACTCATTCGGCTCATTCAAGTGATGCACGGCGAGACCACCGTAGAACTTGTCACTGAAGCCGAGCAATCCAGCGCTGAAGTCTGCAGCCTGCACTGTGCCCCCCCGCGGAATGTCCTGGGTTTCGTAGATGAATCCCCGGCGCGGATCGATCATATCCCCGAACGTCAAATTGCTCCAGTCCAAGGCTTTCTGCAGGTAGGTCACCTGAAGCGCTGCTTTGACGGAGAATTTCCGGGTAATGGCCTGCTGGTAGCTGTAGATGCCGCTCACCGTCGTGGTGGCTAGCGTGCCCCGACCGGCTTGGTCGTTCATCACGATGAGGCCCAAGCCCCCTTGCAGCGATTCGACGTGTTGGTCGTAGGAAGCCGCAGTTGTTACAAACGAACCGCTCATCGCCGGCCACTGGTTCCGGTACGACATCACCATCCGCGGACAGCGCGCCGTTCCCGCGAAGGCCGGATTCAGGTAAATCGGGTTCGCGTAGTACTGGGTGAATTCCGCGTCTTGAGCGCGCGAATCCATTGGAAGCCAGGACATCAGGAGCCCGAGAGTTGCCATGGCAACACGGGCAGGGGACAATCGCCGTGGGGTGAACTTCCGCATTGGACCTGCAAGAATAACACAATTTGACGAAACGCAGCATTTCGGTGGTGCCGCGTACTACGGAATGTGAACGTACGTTTGGGGTGCAACGTTGCGCACGATGGCGAAGATGGGAACCTTTTTTCGGAGTTGGGCCGGCTGGTGTGCCTTTTGGGTGCTCGGAGGCCTGCAAGCAGCCTCCGGCCAAACCGACATCGCCACGATTTCCGCCTCCATCTCCTGGCACCCTCAAGGCTATCCCGGCGCTCCTGTCGGCGTGTGGGCCCCACTGGACGCGTTCTGGGTCGACGAGCTGCCCATCGGGTCCTTCGAGGTTCCAGTGGAAGCCAGATGGACGGGTGGGATTCTGCTCACCTCAGAAGAGCTGTGGGTCTCGATCGACAGCACGACACTCACTCCCCGCCAGCGGATGCTCTTGCAAGCCGCAGCGCGAGAAGAAGAGGTCGTTCTGCACACGCACCCAGGCTCTGTGGGCATCAATCGTTGCCTCCTGCGGTGGCATCCGGTAGAGGGGTACGGGCGTTTTGTAGGTGGGGAATGGGTGGTGGGGGAGGTTGAGATTGAGGACGAGGACGAGGACGAGGTTGAGGACGAGGACGAGGTTGAGGTTGAGGTTGGGGGGAGGAGGGGGAGGTGGGAGTGGCCGGGGAGGTCGGTCCTCGCCGATGGCGAGTTTCATCGGATGGCGATTGTTGCAGATGGGGTGTATGCCATCGATGCGAGTTGGCTTGAAGCAGCGGGGATTGACCGGGCTGGCTTGGACATGCGCAAGGTGCGGGTGTTCGGGAATGGGGGGGAGCAGTTGCCGTACAGCAACGAAGTGGAGCGTCCGCTTGATCTGCAGGAGTTGGCTGTGGTGCGGGAAGGTGGGGCGGATGGGATTTGGCATGCGGGCGACCGGATTCTGTTTTACGGCAAGGGTCCGGTGTCGTGGAGCCGAAGCGACGTAAATGGGGCATGGGAGCATGCACTACACGCATGCAGCGATTCAGCCTATTACTTCCTCGACCTCGGAACCGGGGCAGGGGCGCCGGGAGGTCTTGAGCTTGCGTCTTATTCGTCGGTCGATGCGCCAGTTGCAGAAGAGTTGGACCGGTTCACGGATGTCCAAATGCACGAGCTCGAGTTAGCCAGTCCGAACAGGTCGGGAAGGCAGTGGTGGGGCGAGGCGTTCGGGACTGTGGTGGAGCGTGCGATTTCGTTCGCCGTTCCGCATGCGACGGCAAGCCCGGGGCGCCTTACAGCCCATGTCGCAGCGCAGTCCATGGGTTCCGCCTCCACGTTTGCGATTTCGGCCGGAGCAGTGGAGTTCACGGCGAGTCCATCGTCGACCACCGCGTCGTCCACGAGCAACGTGGTCAATGTTGCATCGGGGATGGGTGAGGGAATGCTGGTGACAGGTTCCGGGAGCACGGCGCGCATCGATGTGCAGCTCGAGTTCCAGGCGGGAGCGGCCGATGCTTTAGGTTGGCTCGACTTCGTGCGGGTCGAACAGGAGCGGGAGTTGCGCTGGGTGCCAGGCGGGTTGCAGTGGTGGGGTCCAGCGGAAACCCATGTGGACTCGGCCTTCAGGTGGGTGCTGCACGGGACGGGCAGTGGGTTGGGCGGCGTTTGGGAGGTGACGGAGCACGGCATGCCCGTGGAGTGGGACGTGGAGGAGGGATCTGCGGCCGGAACGGTGGAATGGAAGGTGCCGGCGGATGGGGTGCGGCGGTTTGTGGCCTACCCAGCAGGGGGATTGCCAGCTCCCGCGTACCTCGGTCCGGTGGTTCCGGTGGATTTGCATGGGCTCGAGGACCTGGACCTGGTGGTGGTGACGGTGCCCCAGTTTGCAGACCAGGCCCAGCGTTTGGCAGCGCTGCGTGCGGACGAGGGCCTGCGGGTGGCATTGGTGGACCAGCGTCAGGTGTTCGATTGCTTCTCATCGGGAAGTCCGGATCCGACAGCGCTGAAAATGCTCATGCTCATGCTGTTAGACAAGGCGGAAGGTGACAGCGCGCGCATGCCCCGCTACCTGCAGCTGCTCGGTGATGGGACCTTTGCGAACCGGGGTAATGTGTTGAACGGCAGCCACATCATCACGTATCAGAGTGCAAATTCAATCAGTCCGACGTCGAGCTACGTGAGCGACGACTACTTCGGATTCCTTGCGCCCGAGGCCGGCGAGGGAATCGGCGACAAGCTGGACATCGGTGTGGGTCGAATTCCGGCCCGCTCGGTAGAGGAGGCGGAGGGATTTTTGGCCAAACTCGAAGCGTACGCCCGTTCCGGTGCGCCCGCGAACGATGGACAGTGCACCGGCGAAGAGGCGGGTTCGACGGGGCCGTGGCGCAATTCCCTGGTGCTCGTTTCAGACGACCGCGATGGGAGCGGAGGCCCGACCGAACTGGTGCACATGCTCAATTCCGATGAACACGCAGAGACGGTGCGGACGGCGCACAACGACTTCGATGTTACGAAGATCTACCTCGACGCCTATCCGCAACTCACCACGCCCGGCGGCGAGCGCTATCCGGATGCGTCCGAGGCCATCGCGCGGTCGGTTGAGTCGGGCGCCCTCGTCGTCAACTACATCGGACACGGGGGGGAGCGGGGGTGGGCCCACGAGCGGGTCCTGAATGCGACCACAATCCGGGAATGGACGAATGCGCCGCGCTTGCCGCTGTTCATGACGGCGACGTGCGAGCTCGCCCGCTACGATGATCCCGAGGTCGAGACGGCCGGGGACGACATGCTGCTGAATTCGGAGGGCGGGGCGGTGGCGATGCTGACGACCACCCGCGTGGTGTTCAGCGGCTCGAACCAACAGCTCAACCGCGCCTTCTACGCATGTGCATTCGACGATAGCCCAGAGCGGCCGCTGCGTTTGGGAGACATTGCGCGTCGCACGAAGAACGACCCCCAAGTGTCCAACTCGTCGAACAAACGCAACTTCTCGCTGCTCGGCGACGCAGCGATGCGGATGGCGTATCCTGAGTTACGGGTCGTTTTCACGGAAGTTCCGGACACGCTACGGGCGCTCGACGTCGCAGAAGTCCGAGGCTACATCGCGGATGCGGCAGGCGATACGGTGCACGACTTCACGGGATTTGTGTATCCCCGTGTGTTCGACAAGCGATCGACCGTTCCCACCCTCGACAACGATGGCTCAGGCACGCCCTACTCGTTTACGGTATTCCGCGATGTGCTGCACCGCGGGGTGGCTTCGGTGGAGCAGGGGCAGTTTGCTTTTTCGTTTGCCGTGCCACGCGACATCGATTACGCCTTCGGTCCGGGCCGGATCAGCGCCTATGCCGCATCTACCGACGGCACGGACGCACACGGGCACACCGAGTCGGTGGTGGTCGGTGGGGTGTCGGACGAATTCGTGGTGGACGATGAGGCCCCGGTGGTTCGGCTCTTCTTGAACGATACCCTCTTCAGGTCAGGTGGTCTGTGTGGACCGGATCCCGTCCTGATTGCTCGGGTGGCCGATGCGGGGGGCATCAATGCCTCGGGCACGGGCATCGGCCACGACATCAAGATGACCCTGGACGGGGCGTCGGGCGATGCGGTGGTCCTGAATGACTTCTACCAAACCGACCTGAATACCTATGTCTCGGGCACGGTGCGGTATCCGTTGCGGGATTTGGCCGATGGCCCACACCGCGTGGAGCTGGTGGTGTGGGATGTCTCAAACAACAAAGGCACCGCTACACTTGAATTCGTGGTAGCCGACGACCTGCAGGCAGCCTTGGGAGCAATTCTGGTCTTTCCGAATCCCGCCACAGACGAAGTGCGGCTCCAGATCGCGCACAACCAGGCCTGTACCGATGCGACCGTGCGCATCGAGGTCTTCGCCACTGACGGGCGCAGGATAGAGGAGGTCGAGGGGCCGCTCGGCGCGCCCGGATACTTGACGGAGGCGTGGGTTTGGCGGCCTGCGGAGCGGAACGCGCAACCGGGCGTTTACCTTTTCCGTATCACGGTCACCGACGAACAAGGCGAGACAGCGCAATATTCTGAGCGGGTCGTCGTTGTGCGTCCGTAACCTAATTTTGGCAATTCGACGCTCGACGCTCATGCTCCGATTCCCGATTCTCCCTGCGGTAGCCCTCGCGCTGGTGCTGCACTTTTCTGCGGGCTCGGCCTTTGCCCAGCTGACGCCCGGGCAGGCCGCCCAAACGGTGCAAATCAACGCCATCACTACGGCAGTTCCGTTCCTCACCATTGCGCCGGATTCACGTTCGGGAGCCCTCGGTGATGCCGGTGTCGCGCTGTCACCTGACGGTAATAGTCTGCATTGGAATCCTGCGAAAATGGCGTTCATGGAGGACGATGTGGAGTTCACCATGAGCTACGCCCCGTGGTTGCGGGAGCTGGTGGACGACATGAACCTCGCGTACGTGTCTGGGGTGAGGAAAATCAGTCCACGCCAAGCGTTTGGCGGGGCATTGCGGTACTTCAGCCTCGGCAACATCACCTTCACGGACGAATCGGGCACGACCATCCGCGATTTTAAGCCTGCAGAATTCAGCCTGGACGCCGGATTCTCCCAGCGGTTTACGGACCGGTTCGGCGGCGGGGTGACAGGTCGGTTCATCAACTCGAACCTGACCGGCGGAACGAATGTCCTCGGTGCAAACTCGAAGCCCGGGCGGTCGGTCGCCGTGGATGTAGGTCTTTTCTACACGAATCCGAAAGCCCAGTTGGGGGGCAAAAAGGGGGTGTTTAACCTCGGCATGAACGTCTCGAACATCGGGGCGAAGATGAGCTATACCGAGTCTGCGGACCGCGATTTCATCCCGGCAAACCTCCGACTCGGAACGGCGTACGAACTCTTTGTGGACGAGTACAACTCGCTCACGTTTACGGTGGACGCAAACAAGTTGCTCGTACCGACCCCGCCGATCATGGACCAGGAGTCCGGAACGGAAATCGTCAGCGGCTACGACGCGAACGTGGGCGTCGCGACAGCCATCGTGCAGAGCTTTTACGATGCCCCCGGCGTCGTGGACTTCAACGAGGACGGAACGTACGCGATTCAGGAGGGGAGCATCCTGCGCGAGGAACTGCGGGAGTACAACCTCGGCGGCGGGATCGAATACAACTACAACGATGTGTTCGCGTTTCGCTCGGGATTCTTCAATGAGCATTATTCGAAGGGCAACCGGCAGTTTATTACCCTCGGAGCCGGCATCAAGTACACGGTGTTTACGGTGGATTTGAGCTACTTGATTTCGACCCGCTTGCAGAATCCGCTCGCGAACACCCTGCGATTCACCCTCCGGTTGCAGTTCGCAGACCTCGTGTCGTCTGGCGGAGAGAACGTGCCCGAATGATCGACGATTTGCGCATCGGTTACGGGTACGATGTGCACGCGCTCGCGCCGGGCTATCCGCTCGTTCTAGGCGGGGTGACCGTTCCCCACGAACAAGGCGCGGTGGGCCACAGCGATGCGGATGTCATCCTGCATGTGATTTGCGATGCGCTGCTCGGAGCGCTGGCGTTAGGCGACATCGGCCACCACTTTCCGGACACCGATCCGGCCTACAAAGGCATCGACAGCGCGCTGTTGCTCGAACGGGTCTATGCCTTAGTTCGCGCCCGGGATTGGGCACTTGCGAACCTCGATTGCACGTTGTGCCTCCAACGGCCGAAAGTAGCCGGATACGTGCCGGCGATGCGGGCCCGTATCGCGGAGATTCTCGGAGTCGATGTGGAGCGGGTGAGTGTCAAAGCCACGACCACCGAGAAGCTCGGCTTTGTCGGCACGGAGGCGGGCGTCAGTGCCCACGCGGTCGTTCTGCTCCGCCGCTCAGTCGCCTGAGCCGGAGACAGCTTCGAAGTGGTCGGGCTGCTTGTCCCCGTCGAAGTGGACCCGGATGACGGCTGTGTCCCGCAGCAGGTCGACCTTTCCGATTTCGATCCGTACGATGTCGACGCCAGTGCGCTGCTCGAGGTCGGCGAGCAATTCTGCCCGGCGACCGGCATGAAGCAGGTCGACCCGGTCGTACACCACGAGTTTGGTGGCGATGTGGCGGACTTTCCAAACGCGCTCGAGCACGAAAGCAAGCGTCCACACCAGCGCATTCGGCAACCAAAGAACGTTCGGTCCACTTGCAGCAGGAGCCAGCGCGTTGAGTACGGCTAGGGCGATGACGACGAACAGGTACGTCATTTCCCGCGTCGGGATGGCGTCTGTCCGGTACCGGATAATGCCGAACACCGCAAACAAGCCCAGCGCAAACGCGAGGTTCATCTCCACATGGAAGAGCGTGTTGCAGAGCACGAAAATGGTCGTGGAGACGAGCAGAAAGGTGAACACGTAGTCCCGGCGACCCGATTTCGCATGGTAAATCAGCAGCACCAGCACGAGGGCGGACAGGAGGTTGATGCCGAAGGGAATCAAGGAGGTAGCGAGGAAGGTACTCATGGTTGAATCAGGGCGTGGAGTTGGCGCAAGACCGGGCGGTAG
>JBIIRP010000137.1:0-4423 GCA_044341475.1 Flavobacteriales bacterium
GACTGCGGATTTGTCCGATCTGCCGCTGCATCCGGATTCGGCGAAGTCGTGGGTGTTGCAGGTGGACTCGGTCGAATTGCCGCTGGAGTACCGACGTGATGGGCTGGTGGGGACGTTTTCGACTTCGCGCAACCGCTACGGTGAGCCTGCTGCGGGGCCGACGTTTGAGGAGGAGCGCTATGTCCTGCACGGGCGGGATTTGGCCGGTCGATCGGAGGTGGTGGTGCGGTATTCCGGAGGATGCTTCCGCCTTGCCGTCGGAGAGTGGACGGTGTTGCCGACGGTTGCGGCACCCTGAAATAGAAGTCCATTTGAGCCGCGGTGCATTCGAGCTGATATAATGTTGATATCTTCTCGATATTTTCAATTCAAAGGATGACGACAAGGTGAGTTGAGGGGATGAAATGCTTCACCTTTGTTGCTTGCCTGTTTGGGTGAAAATTTCGAATTGAACGTGTCCCGAACCATCCGGTTGGTCCGGAAGCTGTTGCGCTGCTGTGCACTCATGTGCGCGGCCCTGTGGCTTGTGGGCCATCCTACAGGGAAGGCTCGAGCGCAAAATACGCCGTGTCCGTTGGGGACGTTAACGGCCTCTGCCTCCGGGGTATGCGAAGGGGATACGGTCTGGCTGACGGCGGTATCCATTCCACCGTGCACGCCGCCGAACGGAGCTGGATGGGGCAATGCGCTGACAAGTAACGACTCTACTTGGGCGTCGGTGGCGGCGGATTCTGCTGGAAACACTTTTTTAGCAGGGGTATTTTCAGGTACAATCGCTTGGCCAGGAGGGAGTTGGACAGCTCAGGGGAATTCGGATGCTTTTCTTGCCAAATTCACCTCATGCGGTCAACCCGCTTGGGTCATCTCCGCCTCATCCAGCGGCGGCGGGGAGTTGTCTGGTTCCAGCGGCTCCGCCCTCGCAACAGCTCCGGATGGTTCGGTTTTTTGGGCGGGCCGGCACATCGGAAGTCTGACCATCCGCGGAACTGCTGCTTCCACGTTCACGGCGTCCGGCATACCCTCCGCAAACCCAGCACACACAGATGGCTTTCTCGTGAAAATCGCACCGTCAGGCACCGTCACCTGGGGCACTACCCTCACCGGTTCCTCCGGTGAAGCCCTCGATGGCCTCGCGGTCACCTCAGACGGTGGAGTTGTCGTTTTCGGGGAGTTCAATGCCTGCTGCGAATCGTCGGGCAGTGCTGAATTGCGCGGTCCAGGCTGGACACACGTGTTGACCCAGCCCACCACTTCGCACCTTCGCACGGGAGTACTTGCTCGGTTGGGGCCTGCCGGAACATTTATGTGGGCGAACACGGTGTCGAACCGGGAGACCCAGTTTCGCTCTGTGGCTGTCGGGAACGGAGGCACCGTGTTTGCTGCTCTCGTTTACCGGTCGTGGAATGTGTTCGCAAATACCGCAGGCCCGCCCTCGGTGTACCGCGATGCGAACGGATTGTCCACATCGATTTCGAATCCCGGGTACGCCGGTGCTGCACTGGTGGCCATCGGATCGACGGGGAACTTGATGTGGGCCCGCAACGCGGGGAATGCAGGATCCCTGCTCGACGGCATCCTGACCCACGCCACCGCCGTGGTAGTCGATGCGGCAGGTCGTCCCGTTTTAGCGGGCCATTACCGCTCGCTTCCGTTCACCCTTCCGGGAACTGCAATCAGTCTTCCGGCCGTTGCCGGGAACCGCGGATTTCTTGCCCGCTGGGACATGAATGGCACTCCGCTCGAGGCCTTTGCCATCGCCCCGAACGGTTCCGACGATTACCTCTGGGATGCGGCGGCCTTGCCGGACGGATCATTCAGTGTCGTCGGTGCAACCTTCACTTCCGTTGCGGGTCTCGACGCCTACCGAGGCACGCTCAGCACTCTCGCGGCCACACCCACATGGACCTTGGGAGGCTCCTCCGGCAGCGATGCGTGGACCTCTGTCGCCGCTTTCGGGAGCGGGACGGTGGTCGGAGGACGCGCGGGGGCTGGCTTTGCGACCGACCTGTGGTCTGTATCCCAGGCCGGAATGCATTACGGGTATTCGGCGCCGCAACTCGCCGTACCTGTGGAGGTCACCTGGACAACGGGAAGCGCGTTGCTTCAGGGTTCCGGGTCTCAGCGGTTTGCACTTTCCACGGTGCAATCCACTTTCGGCGCCACCTTCACCGCTGGGACGGCTTCGTGTTCCACCGCCGTTTCGGTGCAGGTGTTCCCGGTTGACACGATTTCGATCGAGGTCATGGTGCCGGAGGGTACGCCCTATGTGTTTGCGGGATCGACGTACTACGCGCCAGATTCCGTTGTGATTCCGTTTACAAGTGCTTGGGGGTGTGATAGTTTGGTCATCCTCAACCTCACCCTTGAGCCTCCGTGCTTCGGCCAAATTCCCGGATGCCTCGACCCCACCGCCTGCAACTTCGCTCCCGAAGCGAATTGCGACGACGGCTCGTGCATTCCTTCCGGGTGCATGGATTCCGCCGCGTGCAATTTCCTTCCGACCGCGGGTTGCCCGGGGGACGCGTGCCTGTTCATCGCGTTCGAAACGCCGTCGCCGGTATGCGCCGGGGATTCGGTTCAACTCGCAGTCACCGCGGAGGTGGAGGGCGCTGCCGGGTGGGTTCCTGAGTTGGTTTGGGCCACAGGCCAAACGCAGAACCCCCGCACCGTCACTCCCACCGCCTCCACGGCCTACGCCTTCACCGTCACCGCCGGTCCCATCGCGTGCGCTGCGGCGATTCCCGTGACTGTTATCCCCCACGTAATCAACGCCTTGACGGTGGAACTGCTTCCCGGCGAAACCTACACCCTGGCCGGTGAAACCTCTTCTGCCCCGGGTCTCCTGACGGCGGTTTTCGTGTCGAGTGCAGGATGCGACAGCACGGTCGTCGTTCAGTTGGTGCTCGCCGACCCCTGCGATGAACCTGGCGCGGTCCCGGGATGCATGGATCCACAGTCCTGTTCGTACGACCCCACCGCCACCTGCGACGACGGATCCTGTTCGGACACGTGCTGTCCAGGCCCCGGATGTTGCGCCCCCGGCACGGAATGGATGCCCGCGCTCGGCATGTGTGTGGTCGCGGGAGATGTGTGCGGTCCGGGTACGTTTTGGAACAGTGCGCTGGGCTTGTGCATGCCCGTAGCGAGCTGTCTGGGGGACTACAACGGTGACCTTGAGGTGGATACGGCGGATTTGATGGACTTTTTGCTCCTCTTCGGGACCACCTGTGGGAACTTTCCCGGTGGATGGGGGGCTGGGGTGGATCCGGGTAGTTTGGAGGAATAGAGCTTGTGGGTATATTTGCACCCCGGCCGACGGGTCGGGGATTGACGGGGGATTAGCTCAGCTGGCTAGAGCGCTTGCATGGCATGCAAGAGGTCATCGGTTCGACTCCGATATTCTCCACAAATCAGGCGGTCTAGCGCCGCCTTTTTTTGGCTCCATAGTTCAAGGGATAGAACGAGGGTTTCCGGTACCCTAAATCTAGGTTCGAGTCCTAGTGGGGCTACATCTTCACCCCCATGCTGCCGCCGTGTAGCATGGGGGTGTTGCTTTTCAGGCAGGTGCGTTACATGCGCCGGGCAAAAGAAAATCCCGGACCCTGCCGCTGGGCAGAAGTCCGGGATTCCCGAGAAAGCGAATGAAAATCAGTCCTTGCTGACCGCGAGGCTGTAGATGACCAGACCGAAGCCGATCTTGTTGATGGCGTCGCCGATGTTGTAGACCACGTCCATGTTCAGCCCGATGCCGTCGACGAAATCGTACCAGCCGGTGGTACCGATCATGTAGCCGAGCGGGTAGATGCCCCAGCCGATCAGGACGAATTTCGTCAGGATGTCGTGGGCGCGCTGCACGGACGGGGTGGATTTGGAGGCGAGGGCCTTCGCCTCGCCAAACATGATCAAATACACGATGTAGAAGTAGGCCAAACCCGAGATGAGGCCCCACACCGCCGGGCCGCTGCCCGTCGTGTACACCGCTTCACCGAAGTAACCGGTGACGAGCATGACCACCGACGCGGCGATGAGTTTCCACATCAGCGACTTTTCGGCACCCGCCGCGCGCAGGATGAGGTAGAACTCCACACACATCAGTGGCACCGTCAGCGTCCAGTCCACATAGCGGAAGAACGTCGGCGACTCGCCGATTTCTGCCCAGTAGTCCCGCATGTAGTAGTAGTGTACTGCAGCGATGAACGTGATGAGACCGCTGATCAGCAAGGACGTACGCCACTTGCCTTCGACGGTGTTCATCGACAGGAAGAAGAACACAGACGCGGCCATCATGGCCATGGTACCGACGAAGAAGGTAAAGCCGACGTAGTCGTCTGCCGGCATGGCCTTCACCAGGGTGAGAACAGATAACAGCATGGTTAAAAGGTTTGGTTTTGGTGTCTGAACGACACAAATCAAACCGCCCTTT
>JBIIRP010000138.1:0-4387 GCA_044341475.1 Flavobacteriales bacterium
GTGGAGCTCTGCCCACCGAGCGACCAAATCTTCGAGATCGGCTTTGAGTTCGGACGTGCCTTTCGACTCGGCTACGGTGCGCACGATGACCCCGAAACCTGGCGGCTGGATGTCTGCCATGAGCTTCCGCAAACGGGTGCGCTCGGCCTCCCCCTTGATCCGGGATGACATCGAAATCTTGTCGCTAAAGGGCACAAGCACGAGGTACCGGCCAGGCAGGGTCACTTCCGCTGTCAACCGAGGCCCTTTCGAGGAAATCGGCTCCTTCGCCACCTGCACAAGCACGAGCTGGGAAGACGCGAGTTCATCCTTGAGCTTGCCCTTCTTGTCCACCTCCGCCTCCTTCGGGAAGTGGGCCAAATCCGACGTGGCCAACTTGCCCGCCATCGCCCGCTTTACGAAGTTCTGCTGGGTCTTGAAATGTGGACCCAAATCCAGAAAATGCAGAAACGCATCCTTCTCGTGTCCTACGTCCACGAAGGCCGCGTTCAGGCTGGGCAATACCTTCTTGACCCGGCCGAGGTAGATGTCCCCGACCGCGTAATCCATCGACCCTTGGTCCCGATGAAGCTCGACGAGTCGACCGTCCTCGAGCAGGGCGATTTCCACCCCTTTCGCGGTGGAATTGATAACCAATTCCTTGCTCACGCGCGGATCGGATCAGTACCGGGGAGCCCGTGGGCTCCCCGGCCCCGATTACTTCTTCTTGTGGCGGTTCTTGCGAAGGCGCTTCTTCCGCTTGTGCGTGGCCATCTTATGGCGCTTGCGTTTTTTACCACTGGGCATGGCTCAGGTATTATTCGGTTTTTCCGGCACCGCCGGCTTCTAATTCTGCAATCATCTCCTGCACTTTCGCCACTACTGCGGTATCCGGCGCATACGGCAGGTATTCGCGGAAGCGGTTGAGGGCTCCCTCGGTGTTGCCCATGGCTTCATAGCAACGCGCCGTAAAGAACAGGCCATTTGCGTAAGACGAGTCTGCGGCCATGCAGGCCTCGAACCCGACAACAGCGGCATCGTAGCGGCCCTCCTCCATGTCGAGAAGCGCGAGCTGCCACGTCGCCTCGGTGTGGCCAGGTTCCAAGGTCAACACCCGAGCAAAATGCTCGCGGGCTTTGTCTTTTTGGCCAGACTGGACACTGAAGATGCCTAACCACACCACGGCATCCGTGTTCGGTGGCTCGGCATTAGCTAAGTCGCGGAGGGCCTGGATCCCGGCCATCGGATTCTCCCCATTTACGAGTGCCACCGCGCGCTCTACCGGATCGGCAGGCAATGAATCGGCAACAGGAACCTCCGCCTCTACCGAAGACCCGGGTTTACGAGGCAGCAGGAGTACCGCAGCCACTACGGCTGCACCACCTACCACCAACGCCCACCCTGTCCGCGTCATGAACTCTTAGCCGACCTTCACGTTCGACTTCACCGTATCCATGAACTCCTTCGCAGGCTTGAACGACGGAATGTTGTGAGCCGGAATTTTGATGGACTTCTTGGCCAAAATGTTTCGTCCGGTCTTCGCCGCACGGGTCTTGATCACAAAGCTGCCGAAACCACGCAGGTACACGTTGTTCCCGGCCTCAAGCGACTGCCGCACCGTCTGCATGAACGCCTCAACAGTGGTTTGCACATCGTTCTTTTCCATTCCCGTCTGCTCGGCAATCCGGCTGACAATATCTGCTTTCGTCATGTGTGTAGGTTTGTGTGGTGTCAATTGCTTGCACCCGTTCGTTCGGGGGGGCAAAAATACGCGGAACTTGGCGAAGTTGGAAACCAATTCTCTACAAGCGTCCACCCTGGCTTTGCTGGCGTGGTTCGACCGGTGTCAGCGGCCCTTGCCGTGGCGCGCGGGACGGGATCCGTATGCGGTTTGGCTCAGCGAAATCATCCTGCAGCAAACCCGCGTGGACCAAGGCATCGCCTACTGGCAGCGCTTTATCGCGCGGTGGCCCGACGTATGCGCGCTTGCTGCGGCTGACGAACAGGACATTCTGAAAATGTGGCAAGGCCTCGGCTACTACGCCCGGGCCCGGAACCTGCACCGTGCTGCGCAGATGGTGCGGGACCGGTGGGGCGGGGAGTTTCCGCGCACCGCCGCTGGGTTGCGCGAACTGCACGGGGTGGGGCCGTACACCGCCGCGGCGATTGCGTCGATTTGCTTCGGCGAGCCGGTGGCGGCGGTGGACGGCAACGTGCAGCGGGTGGTCACGCGGTTCTTCGGTTCCGACCTCCCCGTCGACAGGCCTGAAGGCGCAGCCTTTGTCGCCCAAGGCGCAGCAGCATTGCTGCACCCGGACCGGGCCGGCGATTTCAACCAGGCCATGATGGAGCTCGGGGCCACCGTGTGCACCCCCCGCACCCCGGACTGCGTCGCCTGTCCGCTCAGCGATCGCTGCGCTTCCGCCCTTCCCACCTCGGGCGCCGACGCACGGGCGGGGGCAGGCGCAGCCGCGGCGCTCGCCCGGCCGGTTAAGGCGGGGAAGACCCGGGTCGTCGAGGTGGCCTGGAGCTTTCACGTGATGACCGACGGCGAGCGGGTGGCGATGCGCCGGCGGCCGGCTGGCGGAGTTTGGGGCGGGCTGTGGGAGTTTCCGTCCGAGCTGGGGGAGATGGAGCCGGCCGCTGCCGGCTGGAAGCCGGCTGGCTGCGCCCACCCCGCGACGACGCACCTCCTCAGCCACCGCCGTGTAGAAGCCCGATTCCCCCTGTGGATCAGGACGAAGTCGGAAGCATTTCCGGGGGAATTGCCCGAGGGCTGGCGGTGGCTGGAATGGCAGGACGCAGCGGATTTGGCGGTTCCGCGCCTCGTGGACAAAGTTTGGACCGCCGCCCGTGAAGCGGCAGCGAGCGCCGCGGCGGACTGCATGCAGGGCCTCCCTACCTTTGGCGACGAACGCCCCCTTCCATGGCTGGAATCAACAAAGTAATCCTCGTCGGCAACCTCGGGCGCGACCCGGAACTGCGCTTCACCCCCGGTGATGTGGCCGTCTGCTCCTTCCCCCTGGCCACCTCGGAGACCTTCACGGACAAGGCAACCGGCGAGCGAAAGACGGTGACCGAATGGCACCACATCGTGCTGTGGCGCAAGCTCGCGGAGCATGCGGAACGGCACCTCCACAAGGGATCAACGATTTACCTCGAAGGCAAGTTGCGTTCCCGGAATTGGGTCGATGCGCAGGGCCAGGAGCGCCACATCACCGAGATCATCGGCGATACGTTGCAAATGCTCGACAAGCGAAGCGGTGGGTCCATGCCTCCTCCGGAATCCAACCCATGATCACAGGATCAGTACTCCTGGCGGCGGCTGTCGCATCCTGGGTCGTACCGGCAAGTGCCATCGCGGGCTTGCTGGTTCTGAGCGCATTGATTTCGGCCTCTGAAGTCGCGTTCTTTTCGTTGTCGCCTTCGGACCTCAAGGCCCTGGAGCAAGAAAGCACTGGAGCCGGCGGACGCTCTGCGGCGCACGTGCTCGCACTGCTCAAATCGCCTGATGCCGAGCGTGCCCCGCGCCATCTGCTGGCCACCATCTTGTTGCTCAACAACGTGGTGAACATCATCATCATCCTGATTTCCACCGTACTCGCTGAAGAGTTGTTCCCCGCCGACACCCTGCCTGTCTGGCTCCAGTGGACCATCCATGTGTTCGGTGTGACCTTCCTCATCGTCCTGTTCGGGGAGGTGCTGCCGAAGGTGTATGCCACCGGCCGCGGACCCGCAGTTGCTCGGACCATGGCTCCGGCACTAAGCCAAGCACAGCGTGTGCTTTCGCCCATCTGGCGTCCACTCGTGGGTTTGGGCGGGTGGATGGACCGCAGGATGTCCACTCCGGCCGGGGGCGTTTCGATGGAAGTGCTCGAACAAGCCCTCGAACTGACCGCCGACAGCGACCGCACGGCCGAGGAACAAAAGCTGCTTCAGGGCATCGTTTCCCTCGGCTCGAAAGATGCCAAACAGGTGATGACCCCGCGCACCTCCATGGACGCCGTCACCCGGGACCTGAGTTGGGAGGCCATCCGAAACCACATCCTCGAAAGCGGTTATTCACGGCTTCCCGTCTACGAGGGCACCACCGACAGCATCGTGGGCGTGCTGCATGTCAAAGACCTGGTCCCCCATCTCGAGGCATCCGAGTTCGATTGGACACCGCTCATGCGGAAGGCCTACTTCATCCCGGAGAACAAGAAAATCGACGACCTCCTGCGTGATTTCCAAGCGCGCCACACGCATTTGGCCATTGTGGTCGACGAATACGGCGGCACAAGTGGCCTGATCACCTTGGAAGACATCATCGAGGAAATCGTCGGCGAAATCGAGGACGAGTTCGATTCCGACGCGGTGAGCTATTCGCGCCTCGACGAGCGCACGGTGCTGGTCGAAGCGGGCATGT
>JBIIRP010000139.1:0-4384 GCA_044341475.1 Flavobacteriales bacterium
AAGAAAATCAGAACGTAAGCCAGGGTGAGGAGGTCGGCTTTATCAAGTTTGGGTCGCGTGTGGATGTGTTCTTGCCGCTCGATGCGCAGGTGGAGGTGAGCGTAGGCCAAACCGTCCGCGGCCGCGAAACGGTCCTCGCCCGTTTGCACTGACCTGCGGAGGGTTGCGCGGCAGGGTTCTGTGGGCTACATTGCCGCATCAACCCTGTTCGAATGAAGCATGTTACCCTTACTGCGGCAGCCGTTGCTGCCGCTTTCGGTGCCTTTGCACAGCAGGCCCCGACAGGCCCCGGTGCGCTTGGGCTCCGCGATGTTCCCCAAATCCCCGCTGAAATGCGCGTCCCCCAGGTGCGGCCGCGCTTCGCTGTCAGCGATTTAAGCGAGCGGCCTGCGCTTCCGTTGAACGCCACCACGGTGGGCGAGCACGACCACTACACCGCGCGTGAAATCGTCATCGAGCGCGCAATCATCGGTGTGACCCAGTACGACTTGCAGTCGAATGCGGCCATCGACGACCGGGTTGCCGGCTCCGGCGACGCCGTCTCGACGGCGTGGACGATGAGTTTGGAATTGACTCCGTTCGCAGACCGGGGCACCGGACACAACTTCTGGGACGGAACGGCGTGGGGAGACCAGCCCTACGAGCGCATCGAGACCATCCGGGTCGGTTGGCCGTCGATCTGCCGCCTCGGCAACGGGAACGACGCCGTGGTCGCTCACCAAGCCACCGGGCCGTTGGTGTTCAACACCCGCCCGGCAGGTTCTGGCGCATGGACAGAGAGCAATGTGACTTCGGAGTTGGTTTCGCCACCCCTTTGGCCGCGCATGGCCGCAGGCGGCGCGGACGGCAACACCCTGCATATCCTCGCGGTAAGTACGCCTGTTGCGAACGACGGAGCGCCGATTGACGGCCAAGATGGCGCGCTGTTGTACTACCGTTCGCAGGACGGCGGTGCGACTTGGGACATCTTCGACCACCGCTTCCCGGAACTCGATTCGACGCATTTCATCGGATTTAGCGGCGACATCTACGCCATCCACGCCAGCGGAAATACGGTGGCCTTCGCGGTGTTCAATGACTTTTCCGACTCGTTCGTGATGGTCAGCGAGGACAACGGAGACACCTGGACCTACTCCGCGCTTGTGGACTTCCCCGTGGACCTGTACGTCGTGGATGCCGGATTACCGGAAATCGGCGAAGACTGGGACGAGGACGGCATCTTCGCCGAATTCTACAACACGGACGGAGCCGGGGACATCCACGTGGATGCAAACGGACAGGTTCACGTGGTCTATGGCGCGATGTACTATGCGGATACCGACCTCACGGACGGCAACTTCAGCTACTTCCCAGGGGTGAACGGTCTGCAGTACTGGACGCCGGCCTTCGGCGCGGACAGCAGCATCACCATTGCGTATGCGTACGACATCGATGCGTCTGCTGCGTTGGATTTGGAGGATGAAATCGCGGCGTATTTCGTCAATTTGGCGGGTATCCCCAGTGTCGCTTCCGGGTCAAACGGTGAACTCTATGTGTCCTACTCCGCGATCATGGAGAACTACAGCACGGGGGTCCAAAACTACCGCCACATCTACATGGTGAAGTCAACCGACAATGGGGCCACCTGGAACAGCGACGCCGCATGTGACCTGACGCCGGACGTGGATTTCGACGGCTACGAGGCGGTCTTCGGCAGCCTTTCACCGGATGCAGCGAACGGCACCATCGAGCTCATCTACCAGCGGGACTACGAGCCCGGGTTGCATGTTCGGGGTGATCTCGACCCGGTGGACCTGAACGACATCGTCCACCTGCGCTTCGCCGCTGCAGACCTCGATGACTGCGCGGACGTGGCGTACGAGGATTGGGTAGGCGTTCCGGAAGTGATGCTCGATGCGCACTTCTTGCTGTACCCGAACCCGGCTGCGGATGTGGTCGCCGTGGTGATCGACCGCCCAGGCATCCACGACATCACCGTGCGCAGCGCAACGGGAGCCGTGGTCCATCGCTTTACGAACCGGGCTCGGGTCGAGACCTTGGACGTGAGCGGTTGGGCAGCAGGCATGTACACCGTAGAGATTGTCCAAGGCGCAGAGCGGAAGGTGCTGCGGCTTGCCGTACAGAATTGATAGCATTGCCAGATGCGAAAATGGAATCGGCCTCCCGGAAGGGGGGCCGTTTCTTTTTGTTTGAAGTGGGGTAGCTGGCGGTAACTTGCTGGCATGCGCGTCGAGTTCATCGCCATCGGTCAGGAGCTGCTCATCGGCCAAGTCGTCAACACGAATGCGGCGTGGCTCGGGGCGGCATTCCGGCGGGCGGGCCTGACCCTCGCGCGGACGTGGACGGTGCCGGATACCGCGGAGGCCATTCGTGCCGCGCTGGATGCGGCCCTGGCGGATGCGGAGGTGGTGGTGCTGTCCGGCGGGCTCGGGCCGACGCGCGACGACGTGACGAAAGCGGTCCTGGCGGAGTATTTCGGGCTGCCGCTCGTGCTCGACGAGGCCCTGGAGGCGCGGTTGCGGGCGGGCTTTGCGGCGCGAGGAGTTCCATTTCTTCCTGTCCAAACCGGGCAAGCCATGCTCCCGCAGGGATGCACAGTCCTCCCGAACCCCCGCGGTACGGCCCAAGGCATGTGGTTTGACCGCGCCGGCAAGGTGGCCATCAGCTTGCCCGGCGTCCCGTACGAGCTCGAGGGACTCGTTGAACACGAGGTCCTGCCCCGGCTGCGCGAGCGGTTCGCATTGCCCGCCGCGGTGGACGCGACCCTTGTGTTTCAGGGAGTGGGCGAATCGGTCATCGCGGACCGCATCTCGGACCTCGAAACGGCATGGACTGCGCGGGGGGTCGACTTTGCCTATTTGCCGAACGGTTCGGTCGTGCGGCTGCGTCTCTCGGCATCCGGTCCCGTAGCAGCGGACCACGTGGCCGAGGCCCGGCACGCCATCCTGTCCGCAACCGGCAGCTGGGTGCTGGGGACGCGGGATGCCGCTCCGGCGGCGTTTTTCGCAGAAGCGCTGCAGGATCGGAGCTGGCGGTGTGCGGTCGCCGAATCCTGTACGGGCGGCGCACTGGCCGCGGCACTCACCGCGATTCCTGGGGCGAGCACGTGGTTCCTCGGCGGACTTGTGCCGTATTCCGAGGACCTGAAGATCCGGTTGTGCGGCGTGTCACCGGACACGTTAGCGGCATCGGGCGCGGTCAGCGAGGCCGTGGTGCGGGAGATGGCCGAGGGGGTGCGGGAGCGCACGGGAGCGGAGGTCGGAGTGGCGACCACGGGCATCGCCGGGCCCACAGGGGGTACGCCAGAGCTGCCCGTGGGAAGTGTTTGGATTGCAGTGGCTCACCCCGCCGGAATCCACGCCGAGCTGGTCCGGTGCGGGAACGACCGGAGTCGTGTGGTCTCCCGTGCCGTTCAGGCCGCATGCGCGCTGGCGGTTCGGGCGCTGCGATGAAGGAAAAAAGGCGGGGCGGGGTTGGAATTTGGCAGAAAAAGCAGTTCCTTTGCGCTCCTTAAAAAGTGAAGCGATGAGCCGCGTTTGCCAAATCACCGGAAAAAAGGTCATGGTGGGGAACAACGTCTCCCACTCGAACCGCAAGACGAAGCGCCGCTTCTACCCGAACCTGCAGAAGAAGCAATTCTTTGTGGAGGAGGATGGTTCTTTCATCACGCTGCGCGTATCTGCAGCGGCCATGCGCACCATCGACAAGTTGGGCGTGAAGGCAGCCATCGCGAAGGCGAAGGAGAAAGGCATCTACATCGAGAAGTAATCCGCGGACTTCGGTCCACGTCTGAGTTTGAACGGGCTGCCTTCGGGCGGCCCGTTTGTTTTTTCACGCACCGCAGGAAGTTCAGTAGCCCAGGTTCCTCCGGCGCAGGACCCATTCCGCCGTGAGCAAGGCCACGAGCAACACGAGCAGCGGGACCCAGCGAATGAGTTCCTGGAGTTCCGTCTCCTCGTGCACCACGGCGACCGGCGGGGCAGCTTCCAGCAGGGCCGCCGCAGCCGCTTCGGGCGTGATCGCCCCGAGCGTCCCGAAAAATCCCCCCCCCGTCGAAGCGGCCATCCGCTGCAGCAATCCATGGTCCGCTGGACCCACCGACAATTCGGCCAGCAGCGGCTCTACCACGAACGAACCCGATTCCTTGAGCGGCGCCCCGTTGATCGTGCACGTCGCCTCGTACCGATAGACGCCGGGCGCCAGCCGCCCGAGGTTCAGCCGGTAGGTCCCATCGAATTCAGAGAAAGCGAAGGCGGACCGGTTGCCCGCCTCGTCGATGAGGTCAAGGGCCACCGAAGCTCCGGGCAGCGGATCGAGCGCCGCATCGTACACCTCGGCGGTGAGTTCCACCGGTTCGTCTTCCTCGATGCGCGCAGGCACGCCG
>JBIIRP010000140.1:0-4383 GCA_044341475.1 Flavobacteriales bacterium
GACGTTCCGTGGTTCGGACAAGCGCGGTGGGGCAAACGGTGCGCGCATCCGGTTGAGCCCGGCGCGGTTTTGGGCGGTCAACCGCCCGGAACACCTCAGCCGCATCCTCGATACGCTTGAAGCCATCGCTGCTGAGTTCAACGTGTCGGCGGCAGGAGGCAAGCGGATTTCGCTGGCGGACCTGATCGTACTCGCCGGTGGCGTGGGCATCGAAGAGGCGGCGCGCAAGGCCGGTACACCGGTAACGGTCCCGTTCACCCCGGGTCGGACAGATGCGGACGCGGCGTCTACGGATGTGGAGTCCTACGGGATTCTCGAGCCGCAGGCCGACGGATTCCGGAACTACGCCCGGCCGCGCATCGGAGTAACGCCGGAAGAGATGCTGGTGGATAAAGCCCAGCTGCTGACCCTGACCGCTCCGGAGATGACGGTGCTCGTGGGCGGTTTGCGGGTGCTCGGCACGAATGCCGACGGCTCGACCCGCGGGGTCTTTACGGAGCGTCCAGGAGAACTCACGAACGACTGGTTCGTGAACTTGCTCGATATGGGCACAACGTGGGCAGCAACGTCGGAGGCCGACGAGGCGTTCGAAGGCCGCGATCGCCGCACGGGTGCGGTGCGTTGGACAGGTTCGCGTGTGGACCTCATCTTCGGCTCGAACAGCGAGTTGCGGGCCATCGCGGAGGTCTACGGCTGTGCGGACGGGGCGGAGAAGTTCCGTCGCGACTTCGTCAAGGCATGGGTGAAGGTGATGGAGCTCGACCGGTTCGACTTGCACCACTGACTTCGCGACCGCAATCAGGCCATGGCCCCGGGGGATGTACCTTCGGGGCCATGTGCGTTCGGGGAATTCTGGCCGTAGTGGGGGTTGTCTGCGGCGTTTTGCCGTGGGGAAGCCGCGTTGCGGCCCAAACGTACTTCCTCAACGGTACGGCGGTGGATGCAGGGGCGGATTGCTACCAGCTCACCGCGGCGGTGCCGACTTCCACGGGGGCGGTTTGGTACGCAGAGCAGCTCGACCTGCAGGCGGCATTTGATGTGCGTTTCGCGCTGAATTTCGGCACCTTAGACGCTGGTGGGGCAGACGGCATCATGTTCGTGTTGCAGCAGGTGGGGACGTCGGCTATCGGAGCGAGTGGCGGTGGACTCGGCTTCCTCGGCTTCGGAACCAGCTTCGGGGTCGAGTTCGACACGTGGCAAAATGGGGAATACGGCGATCCGTTTGAGGACCACATCGGTTGCGTCTCGGATGGCAGTGTCAGCCATACTGGACCTACGGCCTACAGTCCCACGGTCGCCATGTCCTCGGTGGGGGCAAATGTGGAAGACGGTCAGGAGCACCTCGGACGCATCACGTGGGATCCAGAATCGCAGGAAATCCAGGTGTACTTCGATTGCGTCTTGCGGCTGACCGCCCAAGTGGATCTGATAGGTGATGTTTTCGGGGGGAATCCTTCCGTGTTTTGGGGATTCACCGGCTCGACTGGCGGATCCTTCAATGTCCAAACCGTTTGCCTCCAAGCGAATAGCCTTGCAACTCCTGAGTCCATCGAGGTCTGTCTCGGGGCAGATGTCGTACTGAACGCGGTGGGAGAGGAGGGGTCGACGTACACTTGGGAGCCGGCTACCTACCTCGACGATCCCACAGCGCAGAGTCCGCTCTGCACGCCTGCCGAGTCGATGACCTACACGGTGACCTACCTCGATGCCTGTGTGGGGCTGGTGACGGATACGGTGGAAGTGGAGGTGGTGCCGCTCGAGCTCGCGTGGCTGGCCTCACCGCCGTTTGCGGTGACGTGTGCCGCGCCTGAGCTGGACCTCGCTGTGGTTGCTAGCCTCGGTTCCGGGGTAGAATTCACGTGGAGCGCAAGCCCGCCGGGAATCCTAGGCGGGGTGGCCGGGCAGCAGGCGGTGGTGGACGGACCGGGTACGGTGACCGTTTCCGCCACGGCGGGCGATGGGGCCTGCTCGGCCGAACTCACGGCAGCCGTCATTGAGGATGTCGATGCCATCGTGGTCGAGCTCACCGCCTCGGCGGACCAAATCGACTGCGACACCCCCGAGGTGCTCCTCACCGCCACCCCCGCCGCCCCCGGCGCAGTCCTGACCTGGTCGGCCACGACCGGCAGCTTCGCCGTCCTCAGCCCGACCGAAGCCACCCTGCTCGCAGGTGGCACCGTCACCGTGACCTCGCTCAACCCGTCAAACGGCTGCACAGCAACCACCTCGTTGACCCTTCCCGAAGACTTCACCTACCCGGTCGTCGACGCTGGCTCTGCCGACACCTTGACGTGCCGCGAGCCATCCCGCCCCATTCTCGGCGCCTCCATCGGCCCTCCCGGCTACGCGGCGCAGTGGGAGTGGGTTTGGCCCGCCGGCGGCGGCGCCCTGCTCGAAACGACCACCCTCACCCCCACGGCCGCCGCCCCCGGCACCTACACCCTCACCGTGACCTTTCCCGAAAACGGCTGCACCGGCTCGGACAGCCTGACCGTGGTGCTGGACCCGGAAGCGGCGGTCGACGCCAGCGAGGCGATCGCGCCCAACGTCTTCACCCCTGATGGCGACGACAGCAACGCCTACTTCATGCCGTTCCTCCCCAGCGATCCGCAATTCAACCTGTTGAGCATCATCGACCGCTACGACCTCGTCGTGTTCAACCGGTGGGGCAACGAGGTCTACCGAACGAACGGCTTGCCGGTGCGGTGGGACGGGTATTCCGGTGCTGGAGATCCGCTCGCTGAAGGAACGTACTACTACATCTGTGACCTGCGCATTCTGTGTGGAGGACTGTCGCAGAAGACGTTGCACGGAGCGGTCGAGCTGTTTCGGGGGGCGGAGTGAGGCAGGACCCGGACAAGCTTCGTACCTTCAGGTCATGGACCGGAAGAACTTCATCCGCACCGGCTTGCTCGGCACCGGTGTATTCGTCACGGGAGCCGCGGCGCTTCAGGCGACGTCAAATGGCATCGACGAATTGACGGGATTGCGCGCCTTGGCGATGCCGCCGGATGTGGTGGGATTCAACCATTTGCCTTCCGACCTTGACGAGGCGGGCGACCACTTCGTCATCCACCGGGCGGGGACGCGGGGCCATGCGAACCGCGGTTGGCTCGACACCCACCACACCTTCAGTTTCTCGAGCTACTACAACCCTGAGCGCATGCATTTCGGGGCTTTGCGCGTGATCAACGACGATGTGATTGCGGGCGGCAGCGGCTTCGGCACGCATCCGCACGACAACATGGAGATCATCACGATTCCGCTCGAAGGCGATCTCCGCCACCGCGACAGCATGGGCAATACGTCGGTGATTGCCCACGGCGATGTGCAGGTGATGAGCGCAGGTACGGGCATCACGCACAGCGAGTTCAACGCGAATGCGGACCGAGATGTGAAGTTGCTGCAGATTTGGATGTTCCCGAAGCGCCGCTCGGTCGAGCCGCGCTACGGCCAAATCTCCCTCGACGTCCGCGACCGGCACAACCGCTTCCAACAAATCCTCTCGCCCTCCCCGGACGACGACGGCGTGTGGGTCCACCAAGATTCCTGGTTCCACATGGGCCGCTTCGACGTCGGCGCCACCGCCCGCTACGACGTCCGCCGCCCCGGAAATGGCGTCTACGCCTTCGTCGTAAGCGGCTCCTTCCGCATCGCCGGCTCCACCCTCGACTCCCGCGACGGAATGGGCATCTGGAACGTCCCCTCCCTCGATGTCGAAGCCCTCACCGCCGACGCGGAAGTCCTGCTCATGGACGTTCCGATGGTGCTGTGAAGAGCGCGGCGCGGCTGCGCGCGGCTGCGCCGCGAGTTTTAGTTTTAGTTTGAGTTTTAGTTTTAGTTTGAGTTTTAGTTTGAGTTTGAGTTTATGGGGGCGGTGTTGATAAGTTGAGGGTGGATTTTCGGGTGTTTTTCGTTGGTTTTCTGTAACTTAAAGCATGGAAAAGCAGCAAATTTCAGGACGGTTTATTGCAGGTGAGAAGGCGTTTTCCTGGACAGTGGATGTCCGACGAATTGCCCGAATCTCCCGATGCGACCTCAGCATGCGCGACCAAATCTGCCGCGCGGCCGCCAGCGTCTCCGCAAACATCGCCGAAGGAGCCGGCCACCACCACCCCGGGGACCAAGCACGATTCTATTCCATCGCGCGTGGCTCGTTGATGGAGACCCTGATGGGCCTGCGGTTGCTGGTCGCCGAGGGCCAAGTGGATCACGCTACCGCCGCCACCCTCCGCGACCGAGGCGACGAAGTCGGCCGCATCCTGTCCGGCCTGATTCGCAGCTGCCACGAACGCAGACGCGCCGCCTTGCCCCGCTAAACCAGGTTTGCCACCCCCTGCACGACCTTTGCCCCACACCCACACCCACACCCACACCCACACC
>JBIIRP010000141.1:0-4362 GCA_044341475.1 Flavobacteriales bacterium
GCGTCGTAGAAGACGTCGCCGTCGATGCGGCCGATTTGGCGGCCGGAGCCGTTGTAGAGGCGTTCGCCGTCGACGCGGCCGATTTGGCGTCCCGTGCCGTCGTAGATGCGGTCGCCGTCGACGCGGCCGATGGAGCGGCCGCTGGCGTCGTAGAACCGTTCACCGTCGACGCGGCCGATTTGGCGGCCGGAACCGTCGTACATCCGCTGGGCATCGGCTGTCCCGATGGACAGTGCAAACAAGACCACGAACAAGCCATAAAATTTCATGGTGGTAGGGATTGATGGTGTACAAAAAAAAGGGAACCGCGGTTCCCATTTAATCACTTCGTTCGGTTTCTACTCCCCCGATAAGCGAGGAACGCACCGAGTAGAATCATTAGGGTGGTGCCTATGAGCTTTCCCCACGCTTGTGCATGCCAAACCTCCGTTTCTGCGAAAAGGTTGACAAAGGAAATCAAACCAGACAGCCCTATCAAAACGCCTCCTATGAGAAGGCCGCTGCGAAGAGGCACCGAGGGGATTACTTCTGCACAGTGACGGTCTCCAACCCGAGGATTCCAAACGTCAAGCCCTGGATCAATCCATCCACAAAGGAGATTTTCGTATTCACAGTGAAGTTCGGTGAGCCCGCCATGGCTTGGGGGTCGGCGGTTTTGATGTTGATCAAGCCTCCAATCAAGTAGACGTTCTTGCCTTTTGATTTGATGCCAGTTTGGGCACCGCTACCGATGGTGTAGGTGTGCGAGTAGCACGATGAAAGCACCATCACGATGGTGCCGAAAACGATGAGATTCTTCATGTTTGAAGGGTTTAACAGCGGCCAAAGTACATCAATTGTTTCTGTTTTCTGTTTGTTGATTTCGGGGCAAAATCAAGGTTCTAAGCTTCGGGATGCTTGTCCTTCCCGCGCAACCGCTCGAGGATCTCGGCGTTTGTTTCTCGGAGCGCGCGGATTTCTTCGCGCATGGCCTCGATGCTCTGTTGCTGGGCGGTGTCGGCGGCATGCTCTGCTGCGAGCATTTGGTCCACGAAAATGCTATTGATTAACGAAAGTCCCAGAATACTCCCGGTGAAGCCGATGAGCACGAAATACACTTTTGCGAAAGCCAAATATCCCGGCGAACAATGCGCCCCGATTTCCGCCACTGCACCCCCAAATCCATCGCCACTGAAGACGTTGTAAATCGTAAAGAAGGCGTCGAAGGCGTTTGAGAAGAAGCTGGGCGCGTACGCTTTGAACAGGCTGACGGAGATGATGGACACGATGACCGAGTACACGACGAAGGCGAGCACGATGAACGAAATGCCCTTGAGCGCCTTGTACACCTGGGTGCTGATTTGCTTTCCGTTCGGGATGTACTCGATGACCCGCAGGAACTTGAACACGCGCAGCGACCGCAACGCCGCAAAGCTGACGAACAGGTCAAACTGGTGCGAAAACAGCACCCCGATGCTGGGCAGCGCGAGCAGCACCGAATAGAAATCCACCCGGTTCCACGGATCCTTCAGGTAGGCCTGCAACCGGCCAGGCCCGGAGAAATCCCGCACTTTCGTCACGATTTCCGCCGCAAAAAACGCCGTAAACGCAACATCCACCGCGTCGAGCAGCGTGTAGTAGGCCGCGAGCGAGTCGAACGTGTGCAGGTAGATGACCCCCACGTTCATGAGGATCAGGCCCAGCAGCAGCCGCTCGTTGTAAATCAGCGCCTTCCACATCACCTCAACCTGCGCGGCGCAGCCGCGCCCATCCTGACCTTCAACCTCGTTCTCGTTCTCAACCTCGTTCTCGTTCTCAACCTCACAACTTCCCCTTCAAGAACTCCTCCACCTGGAAGACGCGCTGGGGTTTGAGGACGATTTTTCCGGTGTTGTCGAGGAGGAAGTAGGTCGGGGTGGCGGTGATTTTGTAGTCGGTCACCACGGGGCTGTTCCATGCCGCGAGCTGGCTGACTTGGGGCCAAGTCATGCCGTTTGTCGCGATGGCCTGCTTCCAGGTGTCCCGGCTGTTGTCAAGGCTCACACTGATGACCTCGAGGCCTTTGAAGTTGTACTTCGCATACATCGGGCCGACATAGGGGATTTCCTGCTCGCATTTGTGGCACCAGGAGGCCCAAAACATAACCAGCGTGTACTTGTTCTTCTTCGCCGTCTCCATCAGGTCGAGTACGCCGCCGTCGGAGGTGTCCATGGTGAAGTTCGGCGGGGTCTTGCCGACCTGCAGGTTGATGATGCCCTGGGCCCGGATGCGGATGGCGTCGCTGAGGTCCGCGCCGCAGTCCTCGTCGAAGATGTAGTTGTCCAGGATGTACTGGCAGATCGTCTCTTTGCCCGTGTTGTAGAATCCGTCGAGCATGCTGTAGAGCGCGGATTCAAGCGTCACGCTGTTCGGCTCGAAGTGGGCTTTGACCAAATCGATGCAGGCTAAGAATCCCGGGTCCGTTCCACCACTGAAGGTCACCATCATCCGCTGGATGCGGTCGGAAATGGCCGAACTCCGCACGAGGCTGTTGTCCATCGGGTCGAGGTCTTCGAAGATGCGGCCTTTCGCGTCTGGGTACTTCGGGTTCTTGAGCGTCAGCAGTTTCGCGAGGTAGGTGCCGGGGTACTGCTTGATGAACTCGTGTTGTTTGGCCACCAGCTCCTGCTCCTTTGCCTTCACCTGCTGCTCCACCTGGGCCTTGCGCTCCGGGGCACTTGCCGCGCCCTGCCGCAGCGAGCGGATCTCGTTGCCGTTTGCGCGCTCGATGTTCATGTACGCGAAGTAGCCCGTGTTCTCCTTCGAATTCGGGGCGGTCTTCGTGGAGCCCAAGCGGTTCGAGGTAAAGACGAGGTTGACGTCTGCTTCGTCCGGATTCAAGATGATTTCCGTCGAGTTTGCGGCTTCGTTGAGGGCGAGGATGTACACGCCTCGACCCACCTCGAGGGTCCCGAAGTCGAAGGTCTCACCGGTGAGGTTGAGCCGCTTGATCTCGCTCTTGTTGCGCGCTTCCGTTTCGTACAGAATCAGAGAGTTCCCCGCTCCGCCCGGAATGCGGCCGTGCAGGTGCACCGGTCCGACCTTGTCTCCGGCGTTCGTAGCGTCGATGCCGTTCAGGTAGTTCGGAGAAACGACCGCCTTCGTCGAGTCAGCCGCAGCAGCCGCGTCGGCATCGGTAGGCGCGTTGCCGCACGCATTCAGTGCAGCGGCGAGGAGGAGGGACCAGCCGAGGATCATTTTCATCGGTTTAAGCGTTTGGGCGCAATTTAGCACGCCTATACGACTCGGACGAGGCGTAGGGTTTCTGTGTATCTTCGACTTTCAGAAATTTTCACAGCATGGACCGGACGCAGGCATGGGCCATTCTCGGGGCGGAGCCCACAGAATCGCAGGAGGACTTGATGGAGCGGCTTGATGCAGAGGCGTTTTCTATCCGCGATCATTTCATCCGCCAACCGGTGGTCCCGGCCCTGTTTCGCAGCCGGGTGGACCGGCTGGTCGTGCTCAGCGACGTGGCGAACGTGCTGAACATCCATCCGCTCGGCGCGCCGGTGTCGTTGCCCATGCTGGAATCCACCGGTACGAACCTGACGGAGGTCGTGGAGCACCACATCGAGAATTTGCTGCGGCTGCGGACGGCCATGGCGGGAACGCTGGATCCGGACGTGCTGGCGCGCTTCGGCACCACGATGGCGGCGCTGCAGGTGCGCTACATGGAGGCGTTTTGTGCGGCGGTAGGTGCGGGAAGCGCTGAGGGAGGGGAGGCTGCGCCGGTGGCGCGGGACGAGGCGGAGTGGGAGGAGCTGCTGGCCGCGGTGCGCGGGGAGGCGCCGGAAGGCCAGCCCGTGGTGCAGCGGGAGTACCGTCGGATGGCGGCGTTGTTGCAGCGGGAGGTCGCGGCGCAGTGAGGTCGGTGGGGTTGCGGCTGGTCTGGGCTGCGCTGGGGGGACTGGTGCTGTGGGGATGCGGCGTGCGCGGGGTCGTGCAGAAGGGAAGGGAGGTGGAGGGACCGCGGGGGAGCCTGTTCATCGTGGGGGGAGGCGCGCGTCCGCCGGAGTTGATGCGGGCTGCACTGGATGCAGCGGGCTGGTTGCCAGGCGATTCCGTGGCGTTTGTGGGCTGGGCCAGCGAGGAGCCGGACTCGGCGTTGTTCTATTCGATGCGGTCGTTTGCGGCCGCCGGCTGTTCCACCCTGCGGGGCATCAGCAACCCGCCCACGCAGGCGGACCTGGATTTGCTGGGCAGGACGAAGCTCGTGTGGTTCGGCGGCGGCGACCAAACGCGCCTCATCGCCGCCTCGCGAGCGGCGGGGATGGACGAGGTTTGGCACGCGGCGCTCGACCGCGGGGCCCTGCTCGGCGGCACCTCGGCCGGGGCGGCTGT
>JBIIRP010000266.1:0-2828 GCA_044341475.1 Flavobacteriales bacterium
CTGGCCCGCGGTTACGTTCGCCCCGGTCCAACCGAAATCGACGGTGTTGCAGTTCGGGTTTTGGACGGTGGCATACGCTCCGATGGTGAAGGGCTCGGGCGAGCAGCTCGGGCCGCTTCCAGAGCAGTCGATTTCGTGGACGAGGAGGGAATTCGAGGTGGCGGTGCAGCCGTTCGCGTCCTGAACGACCGTGTAGTAGGAGGTGGTGCTGGGGATGCCTTGGACGGCATGGGAAATGCTCGAGGTGGAGGGGGGCAGCGCGAGCGGGTTCCCGTTGCAGAACCAGCTGAAGGAGTAGCCGGGGTTCGTTTGGGCGACGAGGGTGACCGGTGAGGGGGAGCCGACGCAGAACGTCAGTGGGTTGCCGGAGGAGATCGCGGCTACAGGGCCCGGGACGTTCGATGCGGTAAAGCCGCTCGTCGCCTCACACCCGTTCCCGTCCACAGTGGTCACCACGAAGGTTCCAGACCCGCTGATGACCAAACTCGGGGCCTGCACATTGCCGGTCCACGTCCACGACGAGAACGGTCCGGGGGCCGAAAGCGTCGCTTGCACGCCCGGACACAGGATGCCGGTTTGCTGGATGACCGGAACGACCGCCGGGATGAGGTTCAGGGTCTGCTGGACGGTCGAGGTCGTGCCGCAGAGCTCGAGCACAGCAGTCAACGTGACCGGTCCGCCGAGTGCATTCCACTGGACATCGATGGAATCGGTTCCTGCGCCGGCCACAACGCTGCCGGCTGCGGCCGGTGAGATGGACCAAGTGACGGTCGTTCCGGCGGGTGGAGCAGGGGAAAGCGAGTAGGATTCGGTGCTGTTTGTGCAGGTTCCGGTGCCCACAATGCCCACCTGGAGAGGGAGGGTGAGGGGGGTGACGGCCAGGGTAACAGGGTCAGACACACAGCCGGGATTGCCGGTCATTCCTTGAACGACGCTGACGGAGAGCGGTGCCGGTCCGGTCCAAACCACCGACGTGGTCGGCCCGGTGTACTGGGTCGGGGTTCCGCCGGTCGCACTCCACATGAGGTAGGTCCCTGGCGCCGCGGTGGCGGAATAGGTGGTGGCGGCACCGATGCAGACCGACGTGGCGCCGGTGATGGGGCCAGGGGTGGGGACGCCGACGACTTGGACCGTTACCGTGTGGGAACTCGAACAGTAGGTGTTCAGTCCCACGGCCGTGGCTGTCACCTGGTACACGCCTGGGGTGGTCCAGGTGATGTCCGCGGTATAAGGACCGGTGGGTGTGACAGGCAGCGACGGGGTGACTGTCCACGTGAACGGAGCAAGGGCGCTCGTGGTGGTGAACGAGGTGGTCGTGCCGACGCACACCGTGGAGGGCCCGAGGTGGAGCACGTCGAAGTCGGGCAGGATGGTCACGGTGAGGTCTGCAGCTCCGGAGCAGTCTGGCGGGGTGTGGCCGGGCAGGCCTTGCAGGAAGGAACTGATCCAGTCCACGTGCAGCGTTCCGGTGCCGGCCGCTCCCCACGCCACGGTGACGGTGTGGGAGGAGTCGCTGCCGACGATGGTGCCGCCGGTGACCGTCCAGAGGTAGGCGGTGGCCGCCCATTTGGGCACCTCGTACACCGCCGTCGAAAACTCACACACCGGGTCAGGACCCAGCACCGGAGCGGTGGAGGAGATGATGGGGACGGTGACTGAGGTCGGGCTGGTGCAGTAGGTTTGGTCGCAGCCGAAGGCGGCGAGCGTCAACGTTCCGAACGGCCCAGTCGGCCAAACCACAGCAATGGAATCGGGTGCGAGCTGCGTGAACGGCAAGGGCAGTCCTTGCGCATCGAGCACAGTCCACACGAGCGAATCGCAGCCGGTGGCATCCGTCCAGTACGTCGCGGAATCGCCTTCGCACAAGGTGCTGATGCAGAAGATGTTAGGCCCGGGGAGGTCATCCACTTCGACCACCATGGTAAAGGTGTCTTCGCAGGTGCACAAGGGATTTCCGGCCGCGTCGAAGTTGTCCTTGAACGCCGTCAAGGTCACGACATAGGTACCTGGGGCGGCATAGGTGTGCGTCGGGTTCGCCAGCGGTGAGGTGTTCCCGTCGCCGAAGTCCCAGAAGTATCCCGTGGCGCCGACCGAGGTGTTCGTGAAGCTCATGCCCGCGCCGAGGCAGGCGTACGCGGTGGAGGTGAACGAGGCGGTAGGCCCGGGAAGGATGTCCACACAGGTGTCGTAGGTGCGGGTCATGTCCCCGGCGGTCAGCACCGTGACCGACACGAAGCCTCCCCCTGCCGGGCCCCAAACCACCTCAATCTCCGCCGGATTTGCGCCGACACTCCACGTCCCGCCGGTGACGGTCCAGGTGTAGGTATTCCCGGGGATGTAAGGCAGGTTGACCAGCGTCGTGTCGAAGGCGCAGACCGAGGCGCAGTGGCCCCCTTCGTCCGGCGCACCCCCTGCACCGTTTGCGCCGCCTTCCAGCAAGGCCAGCGTTCCACAGGGCGGTGGTCCACACGAGACGTTTACGGTTGCTACCTCGTAGACGCAGTTCCCGGAACTGGTGCACAGGGCATACTCGAAGACGTGGGTGCCACAGCAGGTGGGTTGAACGGTGGTGGAGCTCCAGACCAGTTCGCCGTTGTCGAGCATCGCAAAGCACGGGTGAGGATCGACGAGCTGTGCAAACCCACCGGAGTAGGTGTCGTTTGAGAGCACATTGCCTATGCTTCCGGTGCCGAGTGCGGTCGTGAAGAAATCCGGCTGGGTCTGCGCAAAAACGGCAGAACAGAACAACAGACCGACCAGGGTGGAGAAGAGTCGGGTCATGGCGAAGTGGGTTTGGCTTCGCTAAAAATAAGCAAGTTAGCCCTCCG
>JBIIRP010000142.1:0-4332 GCA_044341475.1 Flavobacteriales bacterium
GCGACAGGGTGTGCACGCCACGGTGCACGTTAGCGTAGTCCGTTTCGAGGAACAGCCGTTCTGCGTCGAGCACGGCCCGCGGTTTGAGCGCCGACGCGGCCGTATCGAGGTAGACCAGCGGTTTGCCATGGACCGTGCCGCTCAGAGCTGGGAATTCAGCGCGCAGTTCCGGGCTCATGCGGAAGGGGTTTGGGGGCTCCGCAAGCGGAGCCAAAATTCCACATTGCCATCCCCACCGACGACCGGAGACTCCATGCGGTCCACGGCTTCCCAACCCGCCTGCTGAGCGACTTCCTCTACCCGACTGACAGCCGCCTCCCGCCGCCGAGCATCCCGAACGATGCCATTGCGGCCGAGGCCCTGCGGCCCCACCTCAAACTGCGGCTTGACGAGCACCCACACCTCCGACCCGGGCACCACCAGCCTGCCCACCGCAGGCAGCACGTGCGTCGCCCCTACAAACGACACATCCACCACCGCAGCATCCACCGACCCTCCGCACGCCTGAGCAACTTCCTCGGTCACCAAATCGAGCACATTCGTCTGTTCCCGCCACACCACCCGCGCATCGTCCCGCAGCACTTGGGCGAGCTGGTCGCGGCCCGTATCCACGGCGAACACCCGCACCGCTCCCCGCTCGAGCACGACCTGCGTAAATCCCCCCGTCGACGCACCCACATCGAGCACCCGGCGGCCTTCCCACCGGTGGTCTGGCCAACGCTCGCACGCCGCCAGCAACTTCAACGCCCCCCGGCCCACATAGCTCCACGGCTGCTCGACCCATTCGAGCGCAGCGTCCTCAGCGACCTGAGCCGCCGCCCGATGCACTACGGCACCGTCCACCCGAATCCCGGACCCTTCGATGGCTTCTACCGCTCGCATCCGGGAAGGTGCCATCCCGCGAAGCACCACCAACCGGTCGAGGCGGATGCCGGTGTTCATGCCACCGGCTTCTCCGCAAACCGCCGCTCCACTTCCGTGCGGAACTCCTCTGCACCCACTTCTCCACATGCCTCGGCAAGAAAGGCTTGGACGAGCATGGCCTCGGCCTCTGTCCGCGCGATGCCGCGGGAACGGAAATAGAACACTGCCTGCTCGTCGAGCGCGCCTACCGTGCACCCGTGGCTGCACTTGACATCGTCGGCGTAGATCTCCAGTTCCGGCTTTGCATTCACTGTTCCACCGCTGCCGATGAGCAGGTTCGCATTGTGCTGGTAGGCGTCTGTTTTTTGGGCGTCAAGCCGCACGAACACCTTGCCATTGAAGGTGTTCACCCCGCCGCCATGCACCGCAGACCGGTAGGTTTCGGAACTCGTGCAGTCGGCCACCACGTGGTCGATGGTCGTGTACGCATCGTGGCGTTCGTTCGCCCCGGGCAGTGAAATGCCGTTCAACGTCGCGTGGGCACCCGCGCCGAGCAAGCGCACATGCGGCTCGCACCGCACCCAACCGCCTTGCAGCACCGCGGTAGTCAGCGTCGCCCGCCCTTCCGCGTGCACATCGACCGCCTCGAGCGCATGCACGTGGAGGTGCGCATTGCCGTCCACGGCTTTGTCCACCACGAGCTGGGCGCCTGGACCTACCTCTGCGGTAGTGACGACCTGGTGGAACCCTGCGGCATCGCCCTCGGCCGTTGTCCAAACGACGACATTCACCGCAGCGCCTGCTCCTAGCTTCACGGTATGCCGCAAAAACGTCGACGACCCGGCAGAGGTGGCGATGTGGTGCAGCAGCAGCGGGCGGTCGAGCTTGAGCCCGTCCTCGAGTACCACCATAGCCCCGTCGCCCGCACACACCGGATTCAGCGCCGCCATCCAGTCCGTCCGGTGCACCGGTGCTCCGAAGGCGTCGACTTGCTCTCCTGACCAGCGCGACACGGGCACGCACACGCATCCTTCTACCACGGGCGGGTTGCTCGCGGCCGCGTCGAATGCGCCATCGCGCCACACCAGCCGATAGGCATCGAGGCCCGGCACCGCCTCGACCTCGGCGTTCGCCCCAGGCGCAGCTTCGGACTTTGCCGCAGTGAAGACAGATTGTACGGGAGTGTATTTCCAGCGCTCCAGCCGCCGGTGGGGCACAGGCAACACGGCGAGCGCTTCCTGGGCTTCCGACCGAGCAGCTCCCCAAACCGACTGCGCTGCATCCGCGCCCGCGCCGACCGACTCCGCCCACGCAAGCCCTGCCGCCTGAACGGCCACTGGAGCAGGAGGGGCGTACATTACCGGCGCTTCCATCACACCTGTTCGGCTTCGCGGATCCAATCGTACCCCCGTTCTTCGAGCTCGAGCGCTAGCTCTTTGCCCCCCGTCCGCACGATCCGACCGTCCATCAGCACGTGCACGATGTCCGGAACGATGTAATCGAGCAGGCGCTGGTAGTGGGTGATGACGAGAAAGCTGCGCTCGGGGGAACGCATCGCATTCACGCCCTCGGCGACGATGCGCAGCGCATCGATGTCCAGGCCGCTGTCCGTCTCGTCGAGGATGGCCAAATGGGGCTCGAGAAGCGCCATTTGGAAGATCTCATTCCGCTTCTTTTCGCCCCCCGAAAACCCTTCGTTCACCGAGCGGTTGCGCAGCTTCCCGTCCAGCCCGACGAGAGCCGATTTCTCCTGCACGAGCTTCAGAAATTCGGTCGCACCCACCGGCGGAAGTCCGAGGTGTTCGCGTTTGCCGTTGAGCGCGGCCTTCATGAAGTTCATGTTCGACACCCCCGGGATTTCGACCGGGTACTGGAAAGCGAGGAAGACCCCGGCACGTGCCCGTTCGGTGGCATCGCGCTCCAGCAAGTCGTCTCCCTCGAAGGTCACCGACCCCGAAGTCACCTCGTAGCCTTCGCGTCCCGCAAGGACGGCAGCCAGGGTCGACTTTCCAGAGCCGTTCGGCCCCATGATGGCATGCACCTCGCCGGGTGCAACGTGCAAGGTCAGGCCCTTGAGAATCGGCGTATCGCCGACCGAGGCGTGGAGAGAATCGATGTGCAGCATTATCCTACGCTTCCTTCGAGTGAGATGGCCAAAAGTTTCCGCGCCTCCACCGCAAACTCCATCGGGAGCTGGTTCAGCACTTCGTTTGCATATCCGTTCACAATCAACGAGATGGCCTTTTCCTCGTCGATGCCCCGCTGCAGACAGTAAAAGAGCTGGTCCTCAGCAATTTTCGAAGTCGTGGCCTCGTGTTCCACCCGGGCCGTCGGGTTGCGCACCTCGACGTACGGGAAGGTATGGGCGCCGCTCGTGCTGGTCATAAGCAGCGAGTCGCATTGGGAGAAATTGCGCGCGTTGTCCGCTGACGGGTGGATGGATACGAGCCCGCGGTAGCTGTTTTGGGAGCGGCCGGAGCTGATTCCCTTCGAGATGATGGTCGACGACGTGTTGCGGCCGATGTGCACCATCTTCGTTCCGGTGTCCGCTTGCTGCGCGTTGTTCGTGACCGCCACGCTGTAGAACGCCCCCACGCTGTCGTCCCCCTTGAGGATGCAGCTCGGGTACTTCCAGGTGACGGCGCTGCCGGTCTCGACCTGGGTCCAGCTGATTTTCGCGCGGTCGTGGCAGATGCCGCGCTTCGTCACGAAGTTGAAGATGCCGCCTTTGCCTTCGGCGTCGCCGGGGTACCAGTTTTGGACTGTGCTGTACTTGATTTCCGCGTCGTCGAGGGCGATGAGTTCGACCACGGCGGCATGCAACTGGTTTTCATCGCGTTGCGGAGCCGTGCATCCCTCGAGGTAGCTGACGTAGCTGCCGACATCGGCGATGACCAGGGTCCGCTCGAATTGGCCCGTTCCCGCTTCGTTGATGCGGAAATACGTGCTCAGTTCCATAGGACACCGCACGCCCGAGGGGATGTAGCAGAAGCTGCCGTCGGTGAACACCGCCGAGTTGAGGGCAGCGAAGAAGTTATCGCGCACCGGGACCACCGAACCGAGGTACTTCCGCACCAGTTCCGGATGTTCCCGCACGGCCTCGCTCATCGGACAGAAGATGATGCCGAGTTCCGCGAGTTTTTCCTTGAAACTCGTCGCGACGGAAACGCTATCCATCACGAAATCCACCGCCACACCGCTCAGGCGCTTCTGCTCCTCGAGCGAAATGCCCAGCTTATCCATGGTTTTCCGCAGCTCCGGATCGACTTCATCGAGCGAGTTCAGCGTCTTCTTTTGCTTCGGGGCAGCGTAGTAGCTGATGGCCTGGTAGTCTGGGCGGGCGTACGCCAAATGCGGCCATTCCGGTTCCTCCATCGCACACCACGCGCGGTACGCCGCAAGGCGCCACTCCAGCATCCATTCCGGTTCTTCTTTCTTCGCGGAAATCGCCCGGATGGTGTCTTCGCT
>JBIIRP010000169.1:0-3881 GCA_044341475.1 Flavobacteriales bacterium
GCCTTCGTCGCCCACCGCGGCTACGTAACGCCAGAAGACGTGCGGGCCGTGGCGATGGACGTGATGCGCCACCGCATCGGCCTCACCTTCGAAGCGGAAGCCGAGAACATTACCGCCGAGCAGATCCTGACAGAAGTCATGGACCAGGTGCAGGTTCCCTGATCGACCGCTACACTCCATGGAAACCGCCGAGCTGATTTCCCGCGTGCGCCGGGTTGAGCTCAAAACCCGTGGGCTCAGCGACCGCATTTTTTCGGGAGAATACCAGAGCGCCTTCAAAGGACGGGGCATGGCCTTCAGCGAGAACCGCGAGTACATGCACGGCGACGAAATCCGGACCATCGACTGGAATGTCACAGCGCGGATGGGCCATCCGTACGTGAAGGTATTTGAAGAAGAGCGTGAGCTGACGGTGTTTCTCGTGCTGGATGTCAGCGCTTCACAGGGAACAGGCTCTCGCGGAAAATCGCGTAGAGAACTTCTCACCGAGCTGGCTGCGGTCCTCGCCTTCAGCGCCATGGGCAACAACGACAAGGTCGGGGCCATCCTCTTTTCCGATCGGATCGAGCGGTTCATCCCGCCGAAGAAAGGCCGCTCCCACGTCCTGCGCATCATCCGCGAACTCATCGAATTCACTCCGACTGGCCGACAGACCCGGATGGCAGACGCCCTGGACCACTTCGTGCGGGCCATGAAGAAGCGGACCATCTGCTTCCTCGTGTCGGACTTCCGGGACGTGGGCTTTGAGGACGCCTTGCGCCGCGCGGCCCGCCGCCATGACCTCGTGGCCTTGCGCATCGAAGATCCACTCGATCGCCGCCTGCCGGAGGTCGGTTGGACGCAAGTGCAGGATCCGGAAACGGGCCTGTCGACTTGGCTAAATACCTCACGTCCTCAGGTTCGGCAGCGGTATGCCGCCGCAGAACACGCCCGCGAGGAGGGCCTGCGCGCCCTGTTTGCGCGGTCCGGCGTCGATGCCGCGACCTTGTTGACGGATGCGCCCTATGTCGAACCCTTGTTGCGCCTGTTTGACCGCCGTGGCTAAGGTTCTTTTCCGTTGTGTGGCTGTCGTCCTGGCCGCCTGCGTGGCCGGAGCCACGCTGCCGGCTGCGGCCCAAACCGCCCCCTCGCTCACCGGGGCGCAGCGGGTGCCCACGGGGCGCCCCGCCGCCGATGGCAAGGCCTGGGCCACCGCGGCGCTCGACAGCACGACGTGGCCGCTCGGGGCCCAGGTGGCCCTGACGATCGAGCTGCGGAACGCGGTTGCCGCCGGGGCGGGCGGCTGGGTGCTGCCGGTCCTGGCCGATTCGCTTCCGGGGGGACTGGAGGTGGTGCGCCCGCTGGGCGGGGACACCGCCACGGTTGCGGGGGAAGGCGGCGACTGGACCGTCGTGCAGCGGCGGTTCCTGGTGACGGCATGGGACACGGGATTTGCGGAGCTGCCCCCGTTGCCGGTGGTGTTCGGGGACGATACAGCGTGGACGGCAGCCGTGCCGTACCGCATCGTGGGGCCCGACGTGACGCCAGAAACTCCGCCCATGCCACCGGCCGACCTCATCGAGGTGCGCTGGACCTGGTGGGAATTGCTGCTGCGTTGGCTGCCGTGGATCGCGGCGGCAGTGGCGCTCGGTTTTGCGGGCCGCTGGGCTTGGAGGCGGTACCGCCGTAGGGGCGAGGATGCAGGGAAGGTGCACACGGAGGCCGAGGTGGTGCGGGCCCCGCATGAAGTGGCTTTGGCCCGCCTCGAGCGCATACAGCGCGAGGCAGCGTGGCGCATGGGCGACGACAAAGGACACCACGCGGGCATCAGTGAGGTGCTGCGGCGCTACATCGAAGAGCAGTTCGGCTTTCCGGCGCTCGAGCGCACGACCCTTGAAATCCGCCGGGGCCTGCGCAGCTTGCCCTTGAGCGAGGAGGACCGGACGCTTTTGCTCGGCGTGCTCGACCTCGCGGATATGGTGAAGTTTGCCAAACTGCGGACGGGACCGGAAGACCACGAACGTGCTGTTGCTCAAGCCATTCGCTTTGTACACCGTACGGCTCCAGCCGGACCACCCCTTTCTGTGGACGCTCCATGACGGCCTGGACGCTTTCCCCCGCTGCGGGCCGCACGGTGGCGACCGCGTTGCCGCACCTCGTCGCGCTTGTGGGGGGTGGGGTGGTCGTTTTTTGGGCGGCCACGCGCTTCGAGCTCGTCGAGCCCTGGGCCGTAGCCGCAGGGACATGCATCGCGTTGCTTGCCGCTGCCGTGCGGGTTGTGCGGGCTGCGCGGGGCCGTTCAGAACACCTGGTGCAGTCCCTCACGCCGCTCCACCTGCCCGGGAACAAGCGGGCGCGTTGGGCGGGAATCCCCGTGGAGGCGGCCCTACCGGAGCTGCCTTTTGCGGCGCGCACCTTTGCGCTTGTGTGTTTGGGCACGGCGGCCTCGGGACCCCAGTCGGCATCGAGCATCGAGGACTTAGAGCGGGAAGGCATCGACATCGTGTTGGCCCTTGATGTTAGCGCCTCGATGCTGAGCAAGGATTTTTCGCCTAACCGCCTGGAAGAGGCCAAAGAAGTTGCCCAGGAATTCGTCGAAGGCCGACCGCACGACCGCATCGGCGTCGTGGCCTACGAAGGCGAGGCCTTCACCCAGGTTCCCTTGACGACCGACATCCGGGTGGTACTCGAATCCATCGACGAGCTGGCGACCGGAAAGCTCGCCCCAGGCACGGCCGTGGGCATGGGGCTTGCGACCGCCGTCAACCGGCTGCGCACGTCCGACTCCCCGAGCAAGGTCATCGTGCTCCTGACCGACGGGGAGAACAACACCGGCAGCATCGAACCCCGCGATGCCGCACAACTCGCTGAACTCGAAGGCATCCGGGTGTACACCATCGGGGTGGGCACCATCGGCAAGGCAAAGAGTCCTGTCCAAAAAGTCGGCAACGACTACATCTACGACTGGGTCGACGTCAAAATCGACGAGCCCTCGCTCAAGGCCATCGCCGCATCCACCGGTGGCGCCTACTTCCGGGCGACGAACGGCGAGAAACTCCGGGAGATCTACCGTGAAATCGATTCCATGGAGAAAGCCCGGTTTCAGGTGTTGCGCTACAACCAGCGCACCGAAGAGTTCCGCTTTTTCGGGGTCCTTGCGCTGGCCTCACTGATCGGCGAGCTGCTCCTTCGTTCCTTCCTTTTCCGCTCTCTCACATGAAGACCGAGCTTCCCTCCTACCGCACCTTCGCCACCGCCGTGGCCCTGCTGTTGAGCGAGCTTGCCTTTTGGGGCCTCGTCGTCGCGGCGTGGCTTGCGGTGCGGTCCGCTGCGCCGAACGTGGTGCTCGACCGCCCGGAGTGGGTGACGTTTTTGGTCCTACAGCCGCTGGCTACTGGGATCTTTCTATGGGGTTTTCATTGGAAATCGCGTGCGCTGAAGCGGATAGGTGATGCGCATTTGGTCTCGGGGCTCCTGCCGCGCCTGCGGCCGCGCCGCGAGGCGTGGCGGTTTGTGCTGTGGCGTACCGCCCTGGCATGCACGGCCATCGCCCTCCTCGACCCCAAACTGGGGACCCGTATGGAGGAAGTCACCTCCGAGGGCATCGACGTCGTCGTCGCCCTGGACGTCTCGAACAGCATGCGGGCCGAAGATGTAGGCATGGACCGTTTGGCGCTCGCCCGCATGTCGGTCAAACGGCTTCTGAATCAGCTCGAAGGTGACCGCGTAGGCCTGGTGGTCTTCGCGGGCGATGCGTACGTCCAATGCCCCATCACCACGGACCACGCCGCCCTGCAGCTCTTCCTCGACAACGCGGTTCCTGAGCTCATCCCCACCCAAGGCACGGCCGTCGGGACGGCCATCGACCTCAGTGTCACCTGTTTCGACGCCGAATCCCCGGC
>JBIIRP010000143.1:0-4294 GCA_044341475.1 Flavobacteriales bacterium
GAATGCATCACCGCGGCCCAAGCTCTCGACCTGCGCGGTCGTGATGGCATGGCCCCCGCCTTGCACGCCCTCCACGCGAGCTTCCGCCACCGCGTGCCCTTCTTGCGGGAGGATGCCTTTCTCGCACCGCACCTCGCATCAGCCCTCGATTGGCTTCGCACGGAAGCCGACTGGAACCCGCCTACGTGACGGCTGCTCGCCGGATCATGCGGCGCAGCAGGCCCGGGAAGAAGCGGTGGAGGTAGGCCCCGAGCAGTTCACTGCGCCCGATGAGCACCACCGCCCGTCCCTGCTCCACGGCCCGGATCATCCGCTCCGCGCACACCTCGGGCGCGAGTCCTTCGCCGGTTTTGACGTCCATGGTGCCTTGGCGCGACCCATCGCCGACCATGGCGTTGCGGCTGATGTCGGTCCGGATGAACCCCGGACACACGAGCGTGACCTGTAGGCCGTCGGCGTAGTGCTCTGCCCGGAGCGCCTCAAAGAACCCGTGAAGGGCATGCTTCGCGCCGCAGTACCCGGATCGGAGGGGAGACGAAAAGAGGCCCATCAAGCTGGTGACGACGACGAAGTGGCCGGTCTTCCGCTCGACGAAATGGGGCAACAGCGCTTTCGTGAGGGCGACCGTTCCGAAGTAGTCGACTTCCATGACTGCGCGGTCTACGTCGATGGACGTCTCGATGGCCCGTGACCGTTGGGAAATTCCGCCGCAATGCACCATCACATCCACCTGCCCCATCTGCGCCAGCACCCGCTGCACGGCAGCGGGCAGCGATGGGCCATCGGCCAAATCCAGCACCTCCACGTGCGCCTGTTCCCGCGCCTGCGCCGGAAAACCTGCCACCACCTGCTCCAGCGCAGCGCGATTGCGGGCAGAAACCACCACCCGAGCACCTCGCGCGGCCCAGGCTGCAGCGGCAGCCTTCCCGATGCCGCTGCTCGCCCCCGTGATCCACACCACCTGCCGTCCCTCCATCACATCACCGACATATAGAGCGCCATCGCGGCCATCGCACCGAATTCCACCGTGGTCACCGGTCCTACCGGAACCTTGAGCACTCCCCCGAGGCACGCACACTGCACGGTGCCCGGGCGCTTCCACGTCCGATACGCCACCCAGGTGTTGAATCCCATCCAACCGGCTACAGCGAGGTTGAAGGCGGTGGCATGCGGCGCCCAGAAATAGCCCGCTGCAGCTCCCCACTCCAGGAAGGGGTAGATGAGCGCATAGCTTCCCCACGACTTCGCAATCGGGTCGTACGCTCGGAACCCAGCGGAAAACGCCTCCAGGTCGATGGCTTTGAGCAATCCGGAGAAGAGGAAGAACAGCGCCATACCGTAGGCCATAGCGGCGTTCGCTACCCCCCACCTCGCGACCGATGGCGGAAACACCGCCCACGCCGTCCCTACGGCGGCGGCAAGACCGACCACAGCGAGAAGGGGCACATAAGACCCACCGGTCTGCGGGTCAACCGGCTGTGGAGTCTGTTCAGAAAGAGGCACAGCTGTGTACCCCGCAGCGGCAAGCGCAGAAACTAGCGCGTCGACGGCACCCCCCCCTACGACCACAAGCTGTGGAGCGGAAAGGGAAACCTGAACGTCAGAAAATCCAGCGGCCAGTGCAGCGGTTCGCACGCGCTCCACACACGAACCGCAGTGCATTCCCGTCACCGAAAATGCGGTGCGGATGCCGTCAGGCGTCGATGTTCGCATACTTCGCATTCTCCTCGATGAAGGCACGCCGGGGCGGAACATCGTCTCCCATCAGCATGGAGAAGATGTGGTCGCATGCGGCGGCATTCTCGATGGTCACGCGGCGCAGGGTGCGGTTCTCTGGATTCAACGTGGTTTCCCAGAGCTGCTCGGCATTCATTTCGCCCAAACCCTTGTAGCGCTGGACATTGATGCCTGAATCGCTTCCCGACGTTCCGCGGTAGTGGGCCATAAGCGCATCGCGTTCTTCGTCGTTCCACGCATAGGCCTGGCGCGATCCTTTCTTGACCAAATAGAGTGGGGGAGTAGCAATGTAAACAAAGCCCTTCTCGATCAGCTCTTTCATGTGCCGGAAGAAGAAGGTCAGGATGAGGGTTTCGATGTGGCTACCGTCAACGTCGGCGTCGCACATGATGACGACCTTATGGTAGCGGAGCTTCTCAAGGTTGAGCGCCCGCTGGTCTTCCTCGGTGCCCATGGAGACTCCGAGCGCGGTGTAAATGTTCTTGATCTCCTCGTTGTCGAAGATCTTGTGCTGCATGGCCTTCTCGACGTTGAGGATCTTTCCACGCAACGGGAGGATGGCCTGGTAGTTCCGGTCGCGGCCTTGTTTCGCGGTTCCGCCTGCGGAATCACCCTCCACAAGGAAGAGTTCGCACAATCCCGGGTCTTTTTCAGAACAGTCCGCCAACTTACCGGGCAATCCCGACCCGCCCATGACGGTTTTCCGCTGGACCATTTCGCGGGCTTTCCGAGCAGCGTGACGCGCTTGGGCGGCCAAAATGACCTTGTTGACGATGGCCCGGGCATCGTTCGGGTGCTCCTCGAGGTAGGCCTCGAGCATGTCGCTGACTGCCTGGCCCACGGGCGCAGACACTTCAGCGTTGCCGAGTTTCGTCTTCGTTTGTCCCTGGAACTGGGGCTCGGCAACCTTGACACTGACCACAGCGGTCAGGCCTTCGCGGAAGTCGTCGGCGGAGATGTCGAACTTCAGCTTGTCGAGCATGCCGCTCGTTTCCGCGTACTTCTTCAGCGTCAACGTCAAGCCCCGGCGGAATCCCGTGAGGTGGGTGCCGCCTTCGTGGGTGTTGATGTTGTTCACGTACGAGAAGAGGTTCTCCGTGAACGACGTGTTGTAGGTCATGGCCACTTCTACGGGGATGCCGTTGCGCTCTCCGTTCATGTGGATGACGTCCGCAATGAGGGATTCCCGGTTTCCGTCGAGGTACTGGACGAAGTCGCGCAGACCCGCAGTGGAATGGAATACTTCTGTCCGGAACCCAGAACCCTCCTCGGTGGTAACGGTTTCCCGTTCGTCCACCAGGGTGATGGTGATGCCCCGGTTTAGGAAGGCCAACTCCCGCATCCGGTCTGCGAGCGTGTCGTAGCTGTAAACGAGCGTTTCGAAGATCTCCGGGTCCGGTTGGAACTCGACCGTGGTGCCCGTGCGGTCCGACGCGCCGATTTCCCGAACGGCATACTGCTCCTTTCCGCGGGAGTATTCCTGTTCGAAGACTTTGCCTTCCCGGTGCACCTCCGCACGGAGCGCGATGGAGAGGGCGTTCACGCACGATACACCCACACCGTGCAAACCGCCAGAAACCTTGTAGGAGTCCTTGTCGAATTTGCCGCCGGCACCGATTTTGGTCATCACCACCTGCAGAGCAGAGACCCCTTCCTTCACGTGGAGGTCGGTGGGGATGCCCCGTCCGTTGTCGGAGACCTTGATGCCGTTCGTAGGGGTGATGCACACAGAAATCGTGTCGCAGTACCCCGCAAGGGCCTCATCGATGGAGTTGTCTACAACTTCGTACACCAGGTGGTGCAGGCCCCGGACACCGACATCGCCGATGTACATGGAGGGCCGCATCCGGACGTGCTCCATGCCCTCGAGGGCCTGGATGTTGCTGGCGTCGTACTTCTTCGCAACCGGAGCTCCTACGGCTCCTGGGACGGTCAAATCTTCACTCATGGCAGGCCTTCTGAAACCCCGAATTTACGCCGGATTTCTGCACGCCCTGCGGCCAGTTTTCCACACTGTGTTCAGAAGGTGTAGGTGGCCCCGAGGAAGGTTTGGAATCCTTGGACGCGGTATCCGCTGTAGGTCGCATACCGGGAGGCAAGTAGGTTCCGGAATTCGAGCCAGGCCGAGAGCCGTCCGGTGACGGTATAGTCCACAAGCAGATCGAGATCCGCGAGCGTGCCCAAATCCACGACGTAGCCCTCTGCTTGGGCGTCCGGGCGGGAATCGGCGAAGGCCACTTGGCTCAGGCCCATCCGCCCGGTTTCGATGCGCCCACGGACGGTTGCCTTCAGCACATCGCGCCACAGGTACTGCGCTGAAGCTGTGATGGCGAGGTCGGGCAGGTTCCAGGCATGGAGCTGGTCCGAGGTGCCGTAGCGGTAGAGGGTGGCTCCAGCCCGCACTTCGAGGGGCAGCCGCGAGCTCCAGCTGAGCTCACCGCCGATGCTGCGGATGGACAGCGTGTCGTAGAAGGCCCCGAGGCGTTCGCCCGAGCCGGTTGCGGTATCGTTGCGGAGGTAGAGGTGGTTTGTTTCCCGGATCCAGCTGGCCTCGGCG
>JBIIRP010000144.1:0-4282 GCA_044341475.1 Flavobacteriales bacterium
TGCACGTTTTCTGCGTTGTAGGCCGAATTTACCCACTCGAGGTAGGTCGCCTGCTCGAAGAAAACCTGGCCCGTCTCCTCGCCGGTGAGGTCCTGCGTGTGGCTGTACAGCGAATGGCAGGAAGTGCATACTTCGCTGGTGCGCATGTGGCTGCCGTAGGCGGGGATGAAGCCCGTTTGGCCGCTCATCAAGCCGTCCCAGGGGTTTTCGAACCCGCCCCAGGCAACGCCCTCCGTGTTGATCGGCAAATCTCCGTTCGAGCGGCCCGCTAACCCCACATTGTCAATCGCGTGGCACCCCGTGCAGCCCACCCCGTCGAGGCCCAGCGGGTCCCCGAGCAAATCCGCCATCGTGTAGTGCGCCGCCGGGTCCGCAAAGAGCGCCTCGTGGTAGCCCTGCGGCGCGTGACACGCCGTGCACGTGTGCTCGATTTCATCGCGGTGCGCCGGGTTCACGAGGCCCTCGTGGGCCACCTTCGCCCGCCAAAAGGGGTCCCGCGCGCTGTTCGCCATCAGGGTCGCCTCCCAGTCCCACACCGGACTGACGCTCAGGCCGTTCTCGTCGACCAGGGCGTGGCCCGCCGGGTCCGGAGCGTGGCAGTTCACGCAGTTGCCCGACCCGGTGAACAGCGCCCCCTGCACCGTGCAGAGCTCGCCCATGCGTTGCACCGCGGTTCCCGAGGAGCCGTGCGGCCGTCGGGGGCGCGCCGTCCAGCCCGCCGTGACGGCTGCGGCCGCCAAAAGCAGCACCGTGCCGGTGCGGCGTGACAGGCGGAAGGCCGAAAAGGACGGAAGGCGGAGCGGCATCGGGCGCGGTATCTTTAGGGCCAAAGTTAACCTGCGCGCCGTGACCCGACCTTTCCTTCGTGCCCTTGCTTGCATCGTCCCGGGCCTGCTGTGTGCAGCGGGTGCGGCCGGGCAGTACTGGCCTTCCGAGGCACCGCCTTCGACCGCTCCGGCTGCGCTCGTGGGGGAGCGGCTGCTGGCGGCGGAATGGCCGGTGTCCGTGCGCTCGGCGTCGCACGAACCGGAGGAGACCGCGCTGCTGATCGTGTGCCACACCGGGGAGGTGATTTGGTACGACCCCGCAGACGGGGGCGTCCGCCCCACCCCGTTCATGCACCTCGGCGCCGGCGGCCTCGACCTGGTGGATTACGGCATCATGAGCGAGCAGGGCCTGAACGACCTCGTGCTCGATCCGGAGTTCGCCACGAACGGCCTCGTGTACGCGATTTACAACGGGTTACGCCCGGACGGCACCGGCAACCGGCTCCACCAGCGGCTGATTTGCTTCGGCACGAACGCCGAGCGCACGGCGGTCGATCCCACCGTTTGGCACGAGCTGCTGGTGTGGGAGGAGGACGAACGCGGCCACAACGGCGGGCAGCTCCACTTCGGCCCAGACGGCCTGCTCTACATCAGCGTGGGAGACGGCGGGGGCACGGGCACGGGGGCGACCGGCGGGGGCAGCGGCGGCGACGACCACGGCCCCATCGGCAACGGCCAAAACCTCACCACCCTCCTCGGCAAACTCCTCCGCATCCGCACCCACGGCCTGGCGGACTACAGCATCCCGGAGGACAACCCGTTCGTGGGCGTGCTGGACGCCCGCCCAGAGATTTGGGCGTACGGATTCCGCAACCCCTGGCGCTGGAGCTTCGACCGGCTGACGGGCGACCTGTTCATCGGCGACGTGGGCGAGGTGGACTGGGAAGAGGTGAGCTTCGAGCCCGCAGGGTCAGGCGGAGGGCGCAACTACGGCTGGCGCCGGATGGAGGGCCCCATGTGCTACGAGCCTGTCGAAGACTGCAATCCGGACAGCACCCTCGTCCTGCCCATCTTCGCCTTTCCGCATGCAAACGGCTGGTGCAGTGTCATCGGCGGCTACCGCTACCGGGGTGCGGACATCCCCACCCTGTACGGGTCGTACCTGCTGACCGACGCGTGCGGGTTCTACGACGTGAAGTTTTGGGCGCTGACCGAGGGGGCGGACGGCACGTGGGGCCACGCGCCCATCGACCTCCAGGTGCCGGGCGGCTTCCCGCAGTGGGACGAGCCGCGCTACGCCTTCGGAGAGGACAACCGGGGCGAACTGTACCTGTGCACGCGCGCCTTCGTGTACCGCATTGCGTATGACCCTGCCGATGTGCCCGGCGAGCCCACATCCCACCTCCTCTTCACCCCGAACCCGGTCGCCACGGGCAGCGATGTGGTCCTCGATATCGGCCAAACCGTGGCCCTCGAACGCCTGCGCATCCTCGACGCCACAGGCCGCACGGTCCACGACGCCTCCCTACTCACCGCCGCGGCTCCCTACACCTGGAACACCGCCGGCCTCGCCCCCGGCACCTACGTGGTCCAGGCCTGGACCGTCGACGGGACGCTGCGCTGGGGACGGCTGGCGGTCGTCCGCCTCTGACGCTCAGCAGCCGCAGTTCGCCGGCACGGGCTCCACGGCGTGCACCACGGCGGCCGTGTCGGTGAGCACGAACTCCAGCGCTACAATCGTCTCTTCCGCGCGAAATACGTACCGCCGCGGCACCTCCCGCGGCCCGCTCGCCCCGAGGTCCACCTCCGCCCGGGTCAGCCAACCGTCGAGCCCGCCGTCGCCCCCCGCACACTCCAGGAGACACGCCACACGCGCGTCCGGCGCAAGCCCGGCCGTCCGGATGTCCGCGCGGATGCGGTTCGCCGGCAGCCAATCGCCGCACCCCCGCCCGCTGAAGAAATACACGCTCAGCAAAATGCCGATTCCGATGCCCAAACCATAGCGGGCGAGCCGTTGACGAAAGTTCACACCACGAAGGTAACGTACCTTTGGGACCATGCTTTCCGTGCGCGACCTCACCTTCCGGTACGGCCCGGACGCGCCCGTGATGCGCTTCCCCGAATTCGATTGTCCGCCGGGCGACCGGCTGCTCATCCTCGGGGCATCCGGCTCGGGCAAAACGACACTTCTGCACCTCATGAGCGGCCTGCTGCGCCCCAGTTCCGGGCACATCGAGGTGGCCGGCTCGTCGCTCAGCGGTCTTTCCGGCAAGGCCCTCGACCGCTTCCGCGGTCGCCAAATCGGCATCGTCTTCCAGCGTCCTCACTTCGTCGCAAGCCTGACCGTCCTCGAGAACCTGCTCCTCCCTGCCTTCCTCGCCGGCACCCGCCCGGACCGCGCCCGCGCCCTGAGCTTGCTCACCGACCTCGGCGTCGGCGCCCACGCCGCGCGCCGCCCCCGCGAGCTGAGCATCGGCGAACAGCAGCGGGTCGGCATCGCCCGCGCCCTCGTCCACCGTCCGGCGGTCGTGTTCGCCGACGAGCCCACGAGCGCCCTTGACGACCGCAGCACCGAGGCCGTCGTCGCACTCCTGGAGCGTGCCGCCGCAGAAGCCGGGGCGACCCTGGTCATCGTCACGCACGATGCCCGCCTCACCTCGCGGTACCCCCGCCGGATCGACCTCACCCCCGCATCCGAACCGCTGCCATGAACTGGATGCTCATCGCTTGGCGCAACCTCGGCGCGAAGAAGCTCTCCACCGCCTTGAGCTTGGTGCTGCTGGCCTTCGGGGTAGGGATGGTCAGTGTGCTCATGCTCGCCGAGCGTCAGCTCACCTCCACCTTCGAGCGCAACATCCGCGACATCGACCTCGTGCTGGGCGCGAAGGGCAGTCCGTTGCAGCTCATCCTCGCGAACGTCTACCACGTCGACGCGCCCACCGGCAACATCCGCCTCGCCGACGCCCAACGCGTCATGCGCCACCCTTACATCGCCTCGGCCATCCCGCTGGCGTACGGCGACAACCACGAAGGCTACCGCATCATCGGCACCACGGCCGCCTATCCGGAACACTACGGCATGGAACTCGCCGCCGGGCGGACCTGGAACGCCCCGTTCGAGGTGGTGCTCGGCGCTGACGTCGCAGCCGCCACCGGGCTCGGGATCGGCGACACCTTCTTCAGCGCGCACGGGCTGCAAGACGCCACCGACGTGCACACGGACAAAACCTTCACCGTGGTCGGTATTTATGCAAAGAACCGCACGGTCGTGGACCTGCTCATCATCTGCTCGATGCAAACGGTGTGGGACGTCCACGGCACCGAAGCGGATGCTCCGCGGGAGATCACGGCGGTGCTGCTGAAGAAGCGCAATCCGCTGGCGGTGCTCACCCTGCCGAATGTCATCAAGGACACGAACATGCAGGTGGCCTTGCCCGCCATCGAAGTGAACCGGCTCACCGCGAACTTCGGACTGGGGATGAATGCGTTGCGGGCGCTGGCGGGCCTGATCGTCG
>JBIIRP010000145.1:0-4280 GCA_044341475.1 Flavobacteriales bacterium
GAAAAGTTCGCCGCCCGCCGCAACCCCGCCGCCACCGCCGCTGCCCGGTGCGCCGGCTCACGCTCCAGCCGCAGCATCGCCTCCGCCACCGCCTCGGCCGCCCCCGGCGCAGTCGGATCCACCAGGGCCGCCGCCGCCCCGCCACACACCTCCGGAACGGCGGTCAACGACGACGCGATCACCGGCGTACCCGCGGCGAACGCCTCCACCACCGGAACGCCGAACCCCTCGAAAAACGGCAAGAACACGAGCGCCTCAGCCGCCCCCATCACCTCGGCCAGCTCCGCCCCTGCCACCCGGCCCACCCAGTGCACTCCAGCCTCCGGCACGCGCTGCTCCGCCCACATCGCCTCCCCCACCACCACCAAATCCGCCACGCCACCCCGGGCCCGGTACGCCGCGAACCCCTCCAGCAGGCCCGCGAGGTTTTTGCGGGGATGCAGACTCCCCACGAAGAGGTAGTACGGCCGACCGCCCGCCCACCGCGCGCGGGCCGGGAGCGGATCTGAAGTGGGCTGGAACTGCGGACCGGGGGCGTTCGGGATGACCCGGATGCGGGAGGCGTCGCACCCGAACTGCTCCGCGAGATCCCGCCGCGAATACTCCGACACCGTCGCGAGCACCGCCGCCGACCGGGCGTACACCGGGAACCGTGCGGCATAGTGCGCGGCCTCCCTGCGCGGTAGCCACTCCGGCCGGTGCAGGAAGTTGAGGTCGTGCATCACCACCACCTGCGGGACGGTCGTCCGCCGGCTCGCAAACCCATCGGGCGAAACCCACACGTCGGCACCCACGCGCCGGAGCACCCGCGGCACCGCGTAGTCAAACCACAGGTCGTAGAGCCACGGCCGCCGCGCCGGCGGCAGCGCATGCACCTGGCGCACATTCGGCCCCCAGTCCCACGCCGGATCCGGACGCCGGTCGCGCACCAGCACGAACGTGTGCTCGGGGTGGGCCTGCACGATGCGCCGGAAGCAGGCCTCCGCGAAGCCGCCGATGCCCTCGAGGCGCCCGGAAATCAGGAGACGGCCGTTCAACGCAATGGTAGCCACGGGCGCGAAGATAGCCGGGGAGCGCCGCGGTGGGTCGTAGATTGCGCCGTCCATGGTTCGCCCGTTTCTCCGCCACCTGTCGCTGCTGCTGGTGCTGAACCTTGCGGTGAAACCCGCGTATTTGCTGGTGGTCGAGGCGCGCATCCAGGATGCGTTAGGCCCGGAAGTGTACGGAGCGTATTTCCCGCTTTTGGGCTGGGCCACGTTGCTCAACATCTTCTTAGACTGGGGCTTAACGAACCATTTGACCCGATTTGTCGCGTCAGACGCTGGCGGATGGTGGCGCATGTGGCCGCGCGCTGTGCGCACCAAATGGCTGCTCTTCCCCGCCTACCTGACCCTCCTCCTCGGCGGCGGCTGGGCCATCGGTTGGCGGGGCGAAGCGCTGGGCCTTCTCGCCTGGACCGGCATAAACCAAGCCCTGCTCAGCGCCATCCTCTTCCTCCGCGGCGGACTCCAAGGCCTGGGCGAGCACCGCGCCGACGCGCTGGTCTCCATCACCGACCGGCTCCTGTTGCTCGTGGGGCTCGGCACGCTGCTCGCCTGCGCGGTGGAGTTCAAACTGACCTACCTGCTCGGAGGCACCTCCGTCGCCCTGCTCATCACCGCAGCGACAGCCGCTTGGAGGCTCCGAGCCGCTCAGCCCCCGGCCGCATCTCCCCCCTCCGAGCCGGGCGGCAACGCTGCAGAAGCCCTGCGGGCCGGCACGCCCTACGCCGTGCTCTACCTCCTCATGATGGCCTACCACCGGCTCGACGCCGTGCTGCTCGAACGCATGCGCCCCGACGGCGCGCTGCAGGCCGGACTGTACGCCATGGGCTACCGGCTCTTCGAGGCGGCGAACATGGTCGGCTACCTCACCGCCACCCTGCTGTTGCCGTACTTCAGCCGGATGCTCGCCGCTGGGGAAGATGTGCGACCGCTGGCTGCCGGGGCCGCGCGGGTACTCGCCATCGGGGGTACGGCGCTTGCGGCGGCAGCGTGGGCAGATCCGGCGGGACTGCTTGCGCCCTTTTACACCCACTCGGTCGCGGACGCAGCTCCTACCCTACCGCCACTCATGCTGTCGTTCGCCGTATTCGCTCAAGGCTACGTGTTCAGCACGCTGCTCACGGCCCGCGGGGAACTGCGCCTGCTCATCGCCTTTGCCGCAGCCGGAGCAGTGTTCGGGGCCGTGCTGAACGTGGTGTGGATTCCTGCGGCCGGCGCTGTCGGCTCCGCCTGGGCCAGCGCCGCCGCCCAAATTCTCGTCGTCGCCGCCCAAACCACCGCAGTCCTGCGCCGCCACCCCGGCACCGCCTGGCGCGGCTGGGCCCGAGGTGCCGCGCTCCACGCGGTCCTGTGTGCCGCACTCGCCGCCGCCTGGTCGACGTGGGGCCCGGAAGGAACCGGCGCCGCCTGGGGTGTGGTGGCCGCAGGATGTGCTGTGGGCCTGCTTCCGGGTATCCTGCCCCGCGAGGTCCTGCGCGGATGAGGTACATTTGGCACGCTTAACGCGTTCTGCATGGCCGACTTCCCCTCCCTCGACTCCTCTCACCTCGTCCGGTTCGTGTGGGACCGGCGGCGGACCTTCGTCGCTGTCGGTTTGGGCGCGGCAGTGCTCGGCACGGCCGCGGCTCTCCTCATGGAAAGCCAATTCAAATCCACGGTGGTCATGTTCGCCACGCCACAGCACAGCATCGGCGAGCAGTTCTACGAGGAAATCAAGCGCAACGACCTGCTGGAATACGGTGAAACAGAGGACGCTGAACGCCTGCTGCAGATCCTGAATTCCGACCGCATCCGCACCCGGATTATCGAAAAATACGACCTCTGGACACACTATGGCATCGAGCCCGGTTCGCCCGGTTCCGCCACCTTGCTCGGACGAGAATACGCTGGAAATGTGGAATCCCAACTCACGCGCTACGGCTCGGTCCAGGTGACGGTCTACGACCGCGATCCGAAGCGCGCCGCGGACATGGCAAACGACATCGCCTTTCTCGCCGATTCGGTGTCGAACCGGTTGCGCAACGACCGGGCCCGCGAGGCCTTCCGGTACGCCGAAGCTTCCTTCCTGCAGGTGCAGGGCGAAATCCAGGCGATGGAGGATTCGCTCGGGGTGCTCTACGGGAAAGGCGTATACGACTACCCCACCCAAATCGAGGGCCTCAACGAGCAGTACGCCACCGCACTCAACGAAGGCCGAAAGGCAAACGCCGAAGCGATTCGCCAGCAGATGGCCGAACTGTCCACCTTCGCGAACGCCTTCAACAAACTCGCGAACCTCCTCGAAGCAGCCTACGAACGCGAGGCGGTGTTGAAGCGGCGCTACGAGCTCATGCGGCTCGACGCGGAAACCCAAATGCCCGCGGCCTTCGTGGTGGATTACGCCTCGCCGGCGGACAAGAAATCCCGTCCCGTGCGTTGGCTCATCGTCGTCATCACGACCGCGTCTGCCCTCGCCGCCACGCTGCTTGCGCTCCTGGCGATGGAGTCGCTCCGCAAACCCACGGCATGACCCGCCCTGCGGCATCGCTCCCCGCGGTCGGCGCGGGGCTCGGCTTTGCCTTCGCGGTCGCGTGCGGGTTCGTGCTCGACCTGCCGTGGGTTGCCGTGCTTCCCGCCGCCGCCGTCCCGGTACTCGCCGCCGTGTACCGACCGGAATGGGCGCTGGCCTTCTTGTTTTTTGCCGCCCCGCTGAGCATCAACTTAGAGGATTTGGGCATCGGCGGAGTAGGGCTTTACCTGCCCACGGAGCCGGTGCTCGCCCTGCTGCTCGTGCTTTTTGCCTTCCGCGCGGTGGCGGGCGATCCGGTGGACCGGCGGGTGCTGCGGCATCCGGTCACCCTGTGGATAGCCGCCATGCTGCTGTGGACCTTGCTCACCTCGATTTCGAGCGTGCTGCCTGCGGTCTCGTTCAAGTTTCTCATCGCCCGGCTGTGGTTTGTGGTCGGATTTTACCTGCTCACCGCCCACTTCGTCCTGCAGCGCTGGCAATCGGCAGAACGCGGACTTGTGCTCTACCTGATTCCGCTCGCCGGGGTGGTGATCTACACGGTGGTACGCCACGCAGATTGGGGATTCGACAAGGATGCCGGCCACTGGGTCATGACCCCATTTTTCAAGGACCACACGTCGTACGGGGCGGTGCTCGCGATGTGCTTGCCTGCCGCTGTAGGCGCGCTGCTCGTGCCCGACCGCCGTTGGGGCCGCAGGGGCTTGCTCCTTAGCATACTGGCCATCCTC
>JBIIRP010000146.1:0-4275 GCA_044341475.1 Flavobacteriales bacterium
TTCCGATCGACAACGCGGACGCCTTTTGCCGGTGGATGCTCGAGTCCTTCGACCACCACGGCGCCACGGTCATGATGGCCCCGAACAGCGGATTTTATGCCACCCCTGGCGCCGGAGTGCAGGAAGTCCGTCTGGCCTATGTGCTGGAAATCCCGCGGATCGAAGAGGCGGTGGAGTGCGTGCGTGAGGCGCTGCGGGTGAGGGGTTGAGGACGGGTGCGGCTGCGCCGCACAGGACGAGGACGAGGTTGAGAGCGAGAACGAGGTTGAGATCGAGGACGAGGTTGAGGTTGAGGTTGAGGTTGGAAGGTGGGTATAGCGCCTTGTGTAAGGTCATCTGGTTTGCTGATGCAGATCAGGGAAAACCGAAGTAAGGTCTCGCACGTTTGGGATATGAAACTCTGGCTCTCTGCGGCAGGCCTTGCCGCGTTGCTCCTCCTTCAGATGGGGATGAAGTTCGTTGCGGTGGCGCAGTTCTTCCAGCACCGGGATGCGATTGCTTCGGCTTTGTGCGTGGAGCGCGAGGTTCCGGGAAGCTGTGGGGCGGTCGGGGGGACGGGGCGTGCGCGCAGGATGCGACAACTTCGCGCCCTACTCGATGGAAATCAGCGGATTCCGCTGACGATGTAGTCGAAGATGGGGCCGTTCAGGCCGGTGCTCGGGGCATCGAGCGGGATGGGCCGCAGCCGCGGGGCCTCGAGCACGCCGCGCGCAAGGAGGTCGGACAGCTCGGCGTAGTACTCCATCGAGCATTTGCCGGCGAGGAGGGGACTGAGGTCCGCGCCGCGCCGCCACATCGCGAACACCTCGCGCAGGCCTTGGAGGTAGAGGTAGTCCTTCGTCAGGCCGCCGCCCCGGTGGACGCGCGCGGCCAAACCGAAGGCGGCCTCTGCCGCGAGCCCATACTCCTTCGTGAGCATGCGGTACGTCTCCACGAAGTCGGCTCCGTGGACGACCGCGTCGACGGCGAGGGTGCGCAGACCGAGCTCGCGCAGGCGCCTGAGGGTGGTGCTGCCGCTGAGGTACTCGACGAGCACGGCGAGACCTTCCTGCGTGCGGGTGCTCACGCGCGTGCCCAGGGAGAGAAGGCGGAGGGGTTGGGATTCGGCGTTGACGGTGGTCACCAAATGCACCCCGACCTCGTGGTGGATCAGGTAGGCCAGCTCCTTCGGCCGAAAGGCTGCCCCCTTGCGCACGAGCACCTTGCGTTCCCGGTTCATCACCATCGCGTCCGCCACGATGCGGTTCGAGAGCTCCGCACGCCCGGCAATTCCGTAGCGCGCGAGGCCCTCCCGGAAGGCTTCGACGGCCTCCGCATCCGGAATGGGCCGCTCGACATCTGCATCCCCCTCGACTTCAGGTAGATGAAGTAAGTAGGTCGCATTCCGCAGGTCGGTCGCAGAAGGTGCGCCATAGTAGCGCAACGAGTTGTACAAAAACTCAGGCGTCCCCACGGATGCGAGCAAATCGACCTTGTCGAGGTACGCACCGATGGTCGTTTCGTATAGCCGGGCGAGCGACGGGTCGGTGATGCGCTCGGCGGGCAGGCGCAGCAGCGCCCGCTTCATGGCGAAGGGCGAGATGTCAAGCTTACCGTAGGCAAAGCGCGGCAACGCGGACGCCCCCGAGCTGAAGAACGCCCGCCGCTCCCGGTCGAGGTTCGTGGGGTTCACGTGGCGCAGGACTTCGAAGTCGCGCACGAGGCGGTGCAGGGCGCGATCGACGGCAAGGGCCGCAGGTTCGATGCCTTCAGCCGAGGGGCGGCTGGCTGCAGTTCCGGATGCGGGCCGGGTGTGGCGCGCCTTGAACTCCGCGGCATGGGCGGCAATGGCCGCGCCCAGTCCCGACCGAAGCGCCGCCACCACCTCGGGGTACCGCGTGCCGGTTCGCTCGTCGCAGTACACCTTGCACACCTCGGTGGCGAGCACGCAACACCCTGGAACAGTGGCCGTGAGGTGCGCCAGGAAATGCCCGCGCCCGGCGAACACATCGTTCACGGCGGTGGACGCCTCGAGCGGTTCGGGCAGCGCGATGCGGCTGAGGTGGGCGCGGAAGCTGTCGACCTCCGGGTCCCACCCGCGGTCGATGCGCTCGGTGCCGAGGTTGAACGTGGGCACCGGGCGGCCCCAGCGGTGGCCGTTGTAGCTGTGGATGTCGTAGACGATGGCGGCGCCGAAGCGGCGGACGGCTTCCGCGGCCAGGGTTTCCGCGATGCGGAGGAACCGTGCGTGTCGCTCGAGCATGCGCTTGCGCTCGGCCCGCGTGGGCGGCCGGAGCCAAACCTTTTTCCCCCACGCCTCGTCGTACACGGCAGCCTCCGGAGCCCGGTTGAGGTCGTAGGCGTAACGCGAGTCGAGGCCCACGAGTACGATGGGCAGGTCGGCGATGAAGGTGTCGGTATCCGGGTCCTCCTCTTGCCACCGTTCGAAGGCGTTGAGCGCAGACCGGATTTCAAGTTCGTGGGGCATGCGGCTGCCCGCGTGGATGGCGGTGGCGATGTGGGGGACCCACGACCGGACCCGGATTGCGCAGCCCGTGTCGGAGGCGACCGCCTCGAGGGGGCCGCCGGCGCGGAGCCGCGCGCAGATTTCGTCGGTGGTGAGCTGCAGCATCAGGCCTCGGCCACCGTTTTGCGGAGGGCGTCGCGGCGGGAGCGGGCGGAGGCGCGCAGGTCGACCATGCGCTCGGCCCAGTCGATGACGCGGGTTTGGAGCCGGACCCGGTTCAGGCGGTTGATGTTGACGATGCCGCCGGGGCTGAGCACGTTGACTTCTATGAGCTTGCCGCCGATGAGGTCGATGCCCACGAAGTAGAGGCCGTCCTGCACGAGTTTGGGCCCGATGGAACGGCACACCCGGAGTTCGTCGCGGGTGAGCACGTGCTTGTGCACCGAGCCGCCTGCATGGACGTTGCTGCGGGCATCCCCTTCCGCCGGCACCCGGCGCATGGCCCCGATGGGCTCTCCGTGGAGCATGAGCACGCGGACGTCGCCTTGCTCGGCGCCTTCGACGTAATCCTGCAGGATCACGTAATTCGACTCGCCGCCTTTGCCACTGATGTAGAAATCGAGCAGCGAGTTGACATTCTGCATCGCCCCGCGCTCGAGCACGATGACGCCGCTGCCGCCGAAGCCGTTGAGCGGCTTGAGGATCATCTTCGGCGCGCCCGATTCGCGGATGACCTTGAGCAGGTAGTCCTTGTTTTTGCTGACGTAGGTCCGCGGAATGATGGTGTGGCCGGGGTCGTCCATCGCCGCCGTGTAGAGCTTGTTGTTCGCTTCGCGCAAGCCTTGCACGCTGTTGACGATGAAGACATCGTCTTTGACCGAGTCGAGGAAGTTCAGCGCGAGGTTGTCGAGCGGCGGGTTTGCACGCATGAACAGCACGTCAAACCCCGCGAGGGGCAGCATTTGCTCGCGAAACCGGGCCTGGCGGTGGAACAGCTCGATGTTGCGCGAGGCCTTTTCCGGCGCTTCGAACAGCCGGCAGAACGCCATCGTCGTGGAGTCGCGGATGGTCAAATTCGCACTTGTGGTCAGGGCCACGCGGTGTCCTCGGACGACGCATTCGTGGATGAGCCGCAGGGTGCTGTCGGAAGCGGGAGTGATGGACTCCCAGGGGTACATGAGGAAGCAGACGTTCATGGCGCAGGGGTTCGCGGCGCGCGAAAGTACCGGCTGAAGCGGTAGGTCCTGTAAACGGAAGGTAAACTTGGCTTTATTTTGAACCATGCGCGTTTTTGCAACCGTTCTTTTGTTTGCCTGCGCCCTGCCGGGCGCGGCCCAAACCGCCGACACCACCTGGGTCCAGACCTTCACCTTCGAGGCCCAAAACAACCCCGCCACCCCCTACGATAGCCCGGGCCGGCGGTGGTTTGATTTTCCCGATTCCGACAACGGCACGTCCTACCGCAAGGTGCTCATGTACCACCGGCTCAAATGCTTCGAAGACGGCACGGCGGGCGGCCTCGGCTACCCCTGCGGCGAGTGGGACTACCTCACCTACACCTACCTGTTTGACCACACGGGCGTGCTCGACTCGAACCTGCTGACCCACCCGCGCTGGAAAATCGAGGACCTCGATTTCGTCAGTGACACGATCCTGTTTCCGGCCGCCGTCCCGCACGATACACTGCGGTCGGTGTGGTCGCGGCCGGTGCTGGAGCTCGCCGGGGCGAGCTGGACGGCTGGCGAGGGCGGGGAGGCGTGGGGTGCGGGGGAGGACTGGGCGGGGGCGGCCCGGCTGCAGGTGCTGTTCGGGGGGGAGGAGCTGGCGGG
>JBIIRP010000148.1:0-4226 GCA_044341475.1 Flavobacteriales bacterium
GCCTGGGCCTGGGCTTCTGGCGCAGCCGTGGAATCCGCCAAAATCGCTTCGTGGGGTTTCGCCTGCTCGCGCAGTCCAGAAAGGAAGAACAGGTAGTCGTAGAACAGCTTGTTCTCGGGGCTTTCGAGAACTTCCATGTACCGCGCTGGATCTGTCAACCGCGTTTTCAGCCGGATGGTTTCGTTCACACCGAGAAAATCGAAGTACTTCGGGCCGGGAAGCACCACGGCATACTTGCCCCATTCCCCTTCGCGTCGGCCCTCAAAGACCACCTTGCCCTTCGCGTCGGCAACGGCCGTGTCCGCGTAGAACATCTTGTCGCCGAGGTAATTCGCCAAATACACGGTGTCGCCCTTCATGCCTTCGACCGTGATTTCGATGCTGGTGGATTTCGGCTTTTGGGCTGCCAACGGCAAGCTCACCGCCCACATGGCCACTAGGCCCCAACCGGCTACTCGCTTCATTTCTGTGCGCATTGTCTGGTGCTAAGGTACGCGGGCGGATCCCGCCGCGTTGCGCGTAAAGTTCACAACGAATGAAAAGGGGCACAAAAAAAGCCGCCTCGAAGGGCGGCTTTTTTTGAAGAAATGCAAACCGATTAGTGCTCTACAATCAAGCGCTGCATGATGCGCTGACCTCCTGCCGTCAATTCGACGAAGTAGATGCCGCTGGGCAGGTTGAAGCTGACACGCTGTCCGCGATCGAGACCAGTCATGCGCTGTTCGTGGGCGAGCTGACCATTCAGGGTGCGGATGCGCACGGTACCTTCCGCGGTGTTGCTCTTCAGGAAGATCGCATCGCGGGCCGGATTCGGGTAGTAGGAGAGGGTCGGTCGCACCGGTGCCGCTGACGGGGTTTCTCCGATAGAACTCGGAACGCCCTCCGCAATTGCGACGGCGTCCACATAGTATGAACCTAACGCTACGCCGTCCCCAGAGCCATAAAAATTGATTCCACCGAACGGAGAATCAAACACGAACGACCCCAGCTCTTGGTCATTCAATCGAAGGGTAACCGCATCGCCGTCCAGGTCCATCTCGTGGTGCATTTGGAACCAGGTGTCGAAGGGGAAGGTGCCCGTGGCTACCTCTGCAGCATCCTTCACAACGGAGATGGAGCCATCGCTATTGAAAAAAGCTTCAAATGCCCAACCCACACCGGGGGTCATGTCTTCCTGGAAGTTGTAGTACCCCGAAGCTGCACTCGGGACGTACATCCAAAACGAGCAATCGTATGCACCTTCCGAAAGTCCTGCGAGCATGACCACATCCATGGGGCCACCAGCTGCAGCGGTTTGGTAGATGTGCAGTGACTTCGAGCCTTCCTGAGCGAAGTCTGCTGACACTTGTGCGTCTCCGTCTGTGCCTTCTTGGCCCGAGGTCCAGGTAGTCCAAATCGGGCTCGAGCTGATGTAGTCGCCGGCATTGAAGCTCTCAAATCCTTCCGCGTAAATCACGGTTTGGGCACGCATTCCGAGGGTCAATGCGCCGAAAGCAGCTGCGAAGAGTAGAATCTTCTTCATGAATCGAGGTTGTTCTGGCAAGAAACAAATGGTGATGTTGCGAATATAAGGTAGTGGCAGGAGAATTCCTACTGCTGTGGCGTTCATTTGGTCCATGAAATGGACGGGAGATTTGCGCAAAATGGAGCCCATTGCCCAGGAAAGCTCCTCCGGAAGCCTCAGCGTGTCCTACCGCTGGAAAGGAGCTCGACGCGGCGAGCCGACCGATCCATGGGAACTCCATACCGCCCTCGGCAGGAAGGTGCGGCTGGATTTCACCGGGGCAATCCACTGCACCGTGACCGGGAAGCGCATCCGCAAAACCTACGGGGATGGCATGTCGTTCGATGCCTGGCGCAGCGCCCCGGAGGCGGTGGAAAGCGTCCTGCGCCCCGAACTCAGCCGGATCCACGAAGGAATTGCGCTCCGCGATGCGGTGTGGGAGCGCGAACACCACCTGGCGCCACACGTGACCTACCTCAGCTTTACCGGCGGCATTAAAGTGGGGGTCACCCGCTCGGTGCAGGTCCTGACCCGCTGGATGGACCAGGGAGCGACAGCGGCCATTCGTGTCCTCGAAGTGCCGTACCGCCAGCTTGCCGGAAGTGCAGAAGTGACACTCAAGTCAGCCTTCAGCGACCGCACCCAGGTCGCAGCCATGCTGCGCCCGGTCGCACCGGATGCTCCAGCGCTTGCGTCAGCCAAGGAGCGTGCACTGCTCGTGCTGGGTGAGGAATTTGAGCCCTTCATCTCAGAAAGCGATGACGTCGTTCAGTTCGAGTACCCGCTGGTGGAGTGGCCGAAGGCGATCCAAACCGTTTCGCTTGACCGGGTTCCCAGCATCGAGGGCACCCTCGTCGCGGTGAAAGGCCAGTACCTGGTTTGGGACACCGGGGTCGCCCTCAACATCCGGTCTCACGCCGGCTACGAGGTCACCTTGGACATCGACTGATCAGTTCATCGACGGGTCGATCGGGGCATTTGCGATGTGGGCATAGCCATCGCCCATGTCCTCCACCATGCGCTTCCAAAACGCGTCATCGTCGAGAGCGGTCTCCATAATCCGCTGGGCATTCGCTCGGGTAATGAACCACGACCGGTTGCGGATTTCTTGCTCGAGCTGCTGCGGACTCCACCCGGCATATCCGATGAAAAAGCGCACCCGGTCAGGACCGAGCAGGCCGGTCCGGAGCTTCTCTTTGATGATGTCAAAATCTCCCCCCATGCACACGCCGTCAACGACCGGAATGCTCCCTGGAATGTCCGGCGCGGTGTGGAGGTAGTAGAGGTTCGAGTTTTTCACCGGCCCGCCCACGCTGATGCGCGCCTGCACTTCCGGCAAGTCGTCGAGAATATCCTGCAGGCTGATTTCCACGAAGTTGTTCAGGACAAACCCGAACGATCCTTCCGCATTGTGCTCGCACAACAGGATCGCCTTGCGCCCGAAGTAGGGGTCATCGAGAAACGGCTCCGAAACGAGGATGGTCCCGGTTTCAGGCACTCCGTTCGCGGAAGGGGCAAAGCGAATCATGTGGCAAAGTTGCGACTTTTGCCGAAACCCGCGTTCCATGCGCAACGTGCTCTTCTTTTCGCTGGTTGCCGCTTGCACCCTGCCGGCATGGGTTTCGGCCCAAACCGCGAATGCACCTTCCGATCCGGGCGATCCTCCTGTGCGTTTCGACGACAACCGCACCCCGACCTATGCCCAGGTGAATGCGGTGCTCAGCGAGCTCGCGCATGCCCATGCAGAACTGCACTGGATGGCCATCGGATACGGGGACAGTGGAAAGCCCATCTACGCAGCTGTTTTGGCGTCAGGCAGTGGGTCGAAGCTGACGTCGCCGGAGGATTTGGCGGCCTTTCTGGCCGCGCATCCGAAGCACATGCGCCTGCTGGTGACCAATGCCATCCACCCGGGTGAACCCTGTGGAGTCGATGCGTCGGTGGATTGGATCCGTGCCCTCTTGAACGATCCGGAGGAGCGCCGACTGCTCGACGGCCTTGTGGTGGCTGTGGTGCCGCATTACAACAACGATGGCGCCATGGTTCGGACCACGTGCTCCCGGGCAAACCAAGATGGACCCGAGTACTACGGTTTCCGCGGAAACGCACGCAACCTCGACCTCAACCGTGACTTTACGAAGATGGACTCGCGCAATTCGTTTGCGTTTGTCCGGCTATTCCATGCAATGGATCCAGACGTGTTCATCGACACCCACACGACGAACGGGGCGGATTACTCCTATGCGATGACCCTCATCACGACCCAACCGGACAAAGCAGGTCCGTTGGAGTCATTTCTGAGGAACGAGGTGAATCCCGCGTTGTTTGCGTCGATGGCTGCGCAAGGGGTTCCCATGTCGCCCTACGTATCGACACGGGGGGAAACCCCGGAAAGCGGAATCATCGGCTTTCTTGAGACTCCGCGGTATTCCACGGGATATGCCGCACTGTTCGGCACGATCGGTTTTGTGTCGGAGGCGCACATGCTGAAGCCTTTTCCGGAGCGTGTTGCAGCCACGCGGGCCTTTTTGGCCACCACGGGGCGATGGATGGTCGAACAAAACGAGGACATCCGTGCTGCACGTGCAGATTTCCGCCGTGCGCTCGAACAATCGCGTGAACTTCCTCTGCGGTGGGAACTCAACCGCAACGATTCCGTGCCCTTGCCCTTCACAGGCTACGCCGCGGAATACCTCCCCAGTGAAGTGAGCGGTCAGCCTCG
>JBIIRP010000149.1:0-4218 GCA_044341475.1 Flavobacteriales bacterium
TCTTCCACGCGATTTGAGCGGGGCTTCAACAACCTTCCGGCCTCACCGTAGGCAGAATTTGAGCGGGTGGTGGACCAAAGCGGAGTCCGCCTTCCATAGGTGTAGCCGGAGGATTCGGGGTTCCAGTTTGAGTTCCAGTTTGAGTTCCAGTTGGAGTTGAAGTAGGGGTTCCAGCCGGGGTTCCAGTTGGAGTTGAAGTAGGGGTTCCAGTTTGAGTACGGGTTGCCGAAACCGCCGTACCCACCGTAGCCATACGGGTTGCCGAAGCCGCCGAAGCCGTACGGGTTGCCGAAACCGCCGTACCCGCCGTAGCCATACGGATTGCCGAAGCCTCCGAAGCCATACGGGTTGCCGAATCCACCGTAACCGTACGGATCCCCGAAGCCGCCGTAGCCGTACGGGTTGCCGAATCCGCCGAATCCGCCGTATCCGCCGTATCCGCCGTATCCGAAGGGGTCCATGAATCCTGTGCCGAAGCCCGGGGTGAAGCCCGAGCGTGCGGAGCGCGAGGGATCGTAGTAGTCGTCGCCGGTTGCGGAGGGATCGGCGGCAGGATCCTCGCCGGAGCCCATCGCTTCTTCGACTTCGCGGTAGGCAAAGGCGAGGGAGGCCTCGTCGGTGATGAAGGCCTCGGAACGCCCGAGGTACCACTCGTCGTCCTCGAGGGAAGACGTCGTGGAGAGGGAGGAGCAGCCCGAACTGCCGAAAAGAGCAGCGGCAGCCGCGGCGAGCAAGGCAAACGAGGCCGGGGCGCGGAAGGGATTCGGGGTGTTCATGACGCTGAAGGTACGAATTGTCGGTACTTTTGGCCCGCCGCAGGGAAGGCCGTGGGCCGACCGGAGAGCGGCAAAAATCACACCAAAGATGGCGACGCTCACCTCCCGGGACACCGATTACAGCAAGTGGTACAACGAACTCGTCGTGCAAGCGGATCTCGCGCAGCACAGCGACGTGAAGGGGTGCATGGTCATCAAGCCGTACGGGTATGCGATTTGGGAGCGGATGCGCGACGTGCTCGACGCGATGTTCAAGGAGACCGGGCACGTGAATGCCTATTTCCCGCTGTTCATTCCGAAGAGCTATTTGTCGCGGGAAGCGGCGCACGTGGAGGGGTTTGCGAAGGAGTGCGCGGTGGTGACCCACTACCGGCTGATGAACGACCCGAACGGAGGCGGCATCGTGGTCGACCCGAAGGCGAAGCTCGAAGAGGAGCTCGTGGTGCGGCCGACGTCCGAGACGATCATTTGGAACACCTACAAAGACTGGATCCAGTCGTACCGCGACCTGCCGCTGCTCATTAACCAGTGGGCGAACGTGGTGCGGTGGGAAATGCGGACGCGGTTGTTCCTGAGAACCACGGAGTTCCTGTGGCAGGAAGGCCACACGGCCCACGAGACGGCAGAGGAGGCAGTCGAGGAGACGCGGCGGATGCTCGATGTCTACGCGCGGTTCGCCGAAGAATGGATGTCCATGCCGGTGGTGCGCGGGGTGAAGACGCCGAACGAGCGGTTTGCCGGTGCGCTCGACACGTACTGCATCGAGGCGATGATGCAGGATGGGAAGGCGCTGCAGGCGGGCACGTCGCACTTCCTCGGCCAAAACTTTGCGCGGGCGTTCGACGTGAAGTTTGCCACGCGCGAGGGGGGGCAGGAGCTGGTTTGGGCGACGTCGTGGGGGGTGTCGACGCGGCTCATGGGGGCGCTCATTATGTCGCATTCGGACGATGCGGGGCTGGTGCTTCCGCCGCGCCTGGCCCCCATCGAGGTAGTCCTGGTGCCCATCTACAAGGGCGCGGACCAAATGGAGGACACGGTCTCTGCCCTGCGCCGCATCGCAGACGCCTTGCGTGCCGCCGGCATCCGCGTCAAGCTCGACGACGACGACACGAAGCGGTCCGGCTGGAAATTCGCAGAATACGAGCTGAAGGGCGTTCCGCTGCGCATCGCGATGGGGCCGCGGGACCTCGAAAATGGCACGGTCGAGCTGGCGCGCCGCGACACCCGCGAAAAAACGGTGGTTCCCGTGGACGGCCTCACCGACCGCGTCCGCACCCTGCTCGACGACATCCAAACCTCCCTGCTCACCCGCGCCGCCCAGCGAACAGCGGACACCACCCACACGGTCGACTCCTGGGACGACTTCGTAGCCGCCCTCGATCGCGGCGGGTTCGTCCGCGCCCACTGGGACGGCACCCCGGAAACAGAGGACCGCATCAAGGACGAGACGAAGGCCACCATCCGCTGCATCCCCCTCGACACGCCAGACGAGCCGGGCCAGTGCGTGCGCACCGGCGCTCCCTCCGCCCGCCGGGTCCTCTTCGCCCGGGCGTACTGACGGCGCCGCGTGCGTAGCTTCGGGCCATGGAACACCACGCCCCCATCGGTCTCGATGCAAACTCCGTGAAGGAGCTCGCCCGCGGTCTCAACGATTTGCTGGCAGACCTGCAGCTTTTCTACCAAAACGTCCGCGGCTTCCACTGGAACCTGCGCGGCTCGAACTTCTTCGAACTCCACCTGAAATTCGAGGAACTCTACACGGACCTCCAGCTGAAAATCGACGAAGTCGCAGAACGTGTCCTCACCCTGGGCGAAACCCCGCTGCACACCTACGAGGACTACCTCAAGCGCTCGGACGTCCCTGCCGTGCGCGATGTCACCAGCGGAGCGGAGGCCATGAAGCACTGCGTCGCCGCTTTCAGCGTGTTGCTCGTCCGCGAACGCGCACTGCTGGCCCTCTCAGCCTCGATCGGTGACGAGGGCACGAACGCCCTGATGAGCGACTACATCCGACTCCAGGAAAAGACGGTCTGGATGTACCGGGCGTGGTTGGGGGATTGAGGTTGAGGACGAGCGTCGCTGCGCTCCGGAGAACGAGAACGAGAACGAGGTTAAGGACGGAGGAGCCGGTTGGAGACTCGAAACTCCCAACTGAAAACTGAAAACTGGCGGCTACGCCTCTGGGCGCCGGCGGGTTTGGAAAAAATGGGTGTGGGATTTGCGGGCACCGCAGGTCGGTGTATATTTGCGCTCCCAAAGCGGCCCGTTCGTCTAGGGGTTAGGACGCCAGGTTTTCATCCTGGTAGCAGGGGTTCGATTCCCCTACGGGCTACATCTAAAGACCCTCACAAGGGTCTTTTTTTGTGCCTTAAGCCTTGATTTTACTGGTATTTTGAAGGTCTCTAGCCTTGAAAAATCCTTACGCAGTATAGTGCTATAGATTCATCACAAAACGATGATTATAACTTTTCTATCGGCTTCATGATTACGCACTAAGATCGATACTTCCCGTAAAACGCCCCGAACAGTTGATTTAAATTTTTTAGGTGAGATTATTTGGATTATAAATGCAATTTGTTCTACTTTCGATTCTGTCTAATCTTTTCTTAAATAATTCTCGAGATGCTGCTATCATTCTTTTTCGGTTGCCTCGTGGCGACATCAAGCCCGGCTAATCTGACTGAATTACCTTCAATAGAACGAGTCTCCATTTCTAATGATCTTCAACGAGACACCTATGCGGTTATTGGTCGAACAAAAAAGCAGTTTGGCACCAACTACACGATTAATCTCCGAGTAACGGGATCCTGCTTTATGGGCACTTGCTCCGTGTACAAAGTAGAGTATGCATCAGACTACGGTTACCAGAGGGCAAGCTATCAAGCCGTCTTTGCCCAAGCGGGAACGTATACAGTCTACGTGAACGGCGAAACGTATTATTTTGAGTTCTAACACGAATATGCGTCAAGCCCCGCAAGGCGTCCCGCACCCTTTGGATATCTTACGAATCACGGGCAACGATGTGTAGAGGGGCCTCCTGACCTCCCTACAGGCTACACAGCAAATCCCGCTCCCTCCACGGAGCGGGTTTTTTGTGCCTGTTTGGTTGGATAGCGGGGGCCTAATGATTCCCTCCAGCGTGTCAGATTTCGGGGAAGTTTGATTCACGAAGAATCGATGAACCGGGCCTTTCACCGGTTCAGTTTATCAACTGGTCACGATGTGTGACCAGTCCCAGGCGTTCCTGGGCATTGAGTTGTAACCGGATGGTATCGGGTTGGTTTTAACATCACATCTCTCCGCTATGTCCCAGACGATTCAACCATGCGGATTCCGGACGACGATTGGATCTTCCAACTCGAGCCCACAGCTCGGTGATTCGTCTTATTCTAGAAGCGGTTTGCTTCAAGTGGGATGCAGCAACAGCGAAGACCCTATGGCG
>JBIIRP010000150.1:0-4212 GCA_044341475.1 Flavobacteriales bacterium
GCAGGTCTCCGACGGCATTCAAGATGCCGTTCGAGAAGACATCCGCGATGCCGTCGATGTCGCCGACGTGGCGCGTCACGAGCGTTCCGACCGGGGTCCGATCGAAGTACTTCAGCTTGAAGCGGGTCACGTGGCGGAAGAGCAGTCCACGGAGGTCGAGGCTGACGGATTGGGCGACCCAGTTTGCGAGGTAGGCCGAGCGGTACTGCAGAAACGCCTCCACCAGCAACACCACCACCACGGCCGCAAAAATCTCGAGCATCCCCTGCATATCCCCCACCGCAAGCTCTTCGTCCACCGCCCGCCGGATGAGCGCAGGCCGCACCCAAATCAACGCCGACGTCGCCACCACCAGCACCCCCGTCCACACGAACCTCCGCCGGTACGGTGCCGCAAGCGCCAGAATGCGGCGCAATACGACCCGGTCGAGGGGTGGACGTGAAGCAGATGCCATAGCGTGCGAAGTTACGCCCGGGTGAACACCTCTGCCGGATACCGCACATCGGCTAAGAACAGCCCCTCCGCCGCGGCCGATTTGCCCGCCAGCGAGCGGTCTGCCGCTTCGAGCAACCCCACCATCTCATCGACCCCGCGCCGCCCATACCCTACCTCCAGCAGGGTACCCACGACCGCGCGCACCATATTCCGCAAGAACCGATCTGCCGTGATTTCGAAGATGAACTGTCCGCCGCCGTCCTCCCGCCACTGAGCGCGGCGGACGGTACACAGCGTCGTCGCCGAATTCCCACCGGCCTTGCAAAACGCACCGAAATCCCCCGAGCGCACAAGCACGTCGGCTGCTTCCTGCATTTTCGCAAGGTCTGGAATGCGGTAAATGCGCGCGGAACGGCCGGTCAGGAATGGGTCCTTGTGCACGTGCAGGTGGTAGTGGTAGGTCCGTTCGGTCGCGCTGTAGCGGGCGTGGGCGCGCTCCCCGACGGGAGCCAAACGCATCACCGCCACATCCGCCGGAAGCACCCCGTTCAGCCGCAGCACCGCCGGCTCATCCGGCAGCGCCTCCAGGTCCGCGTGGGCCACGAAGTACGACGCATGCACGCCGGCATCCGTGCGCCCGCAGCCCACCACCGGGACCGGCGCCCCGGCACGGGTACACACGCCGAGGGCGCGCTCGAGTTCCTGCTGAACCGTGCGCGCCCCGGGCTGCCGCTGCCACCCGTGGAAGGCGCGGCCGTCGTATGCGAGTTCGATAAAGACCCGGGTCACGCCCACGAGGCGATGCGCTCGCTGCGGTACTCGCCTGCGAAGAGCTTCTCCTTGACCGATGAAAACGTCTCGATGGTATAGCGCACGTCGTCCAGGGTGTGGACCGCGGTCGGGATGAGGCGCAGCATGATGGTGTCCTTCGGGACGACCGGGTAGACCACGATAGAGCAGAAAATGCCGTAGTTCTCGCGGAGGTCGAGGGTCAGGTTCGTGGCTTCGCCCAAACCGCCTTCGAGGAACACCGGGGTGACGCACGAATTCGTGTGGCCGATGTTGAATCCGGCCTCGCGCAAGCCGCTCTGCAACGCATTCGCGATGACCCACAGCTTTTCCATGTGCTGGGGCTCGTCGCGCATCATCTGGAGGCGCTTCTGGGCACCGATGACGATGGGCATGGGCAGGGCCTTCGCGAAGGTCTGCGACCGCATGTTGTAACGGAGGTACTCGATGATCTCCTCCTCTCCTGCCACGAAGGCTCCGATGGTCGCCATGGATTTGGCGAAGGTGCCGAAGTAGATGTCGATCTGGTCCTGGACGCCTTGGACGTCGCCAGCTCCCCGACCGTCCCGGCCGATGGTACCGAAGCCGTGCGCATCGTCCACGAAAAGGCGGAAGCCGTATTCTTCTTTGAATGCGCAGATTTCCTTCAGCTTGCCTTGGTCTCCGGCCATTCCGAAGACGCCCTCCGTGGCGACCAGGATGCCGCCTCCTTGGGCGTCTGCGAGGGTCTTCGCCCGACGCAGCTGCTTCTCGAAGCTCTCCATGTCGTTGTGCTGGAAGACGAAGCGCTTGCCCTGGTGGAGGCGCACGCCATCGACCATGCAAGCGTGGGACTCGCTGTCGTACACGATGACATCGTGGCGGCTCACGAGGGCCTCTATGGCCGACATGCAGCCCTGGTAGCCGTAGTTGAGCAGGAAGGCATCTTCCTTGCCCATGAAGTCGGCGAGCTGGGCCTCGAGGGCTTCGTGCTGCGAGGTTTGGCCGGACATCATCCGCGCCCCCATCGGGTAGGCCATGCCCCAATCGGCAGCGGCGTCCGCATCCACTTTGCGGATGTCCGGATGGTTCGCAAAACCGAGGTAATTGTTTATGGACCAAACCAATACATCCTTCCCGCGGAAGGTCATACGGTTCGAAATGGGGCCTTCCAGCTTCGGGAAGGTGAAGTAGCCGTGGCTCTCGCGGGCATGCTGGCCCAGCGGTCCCCGGTCCTTGCGGATGCGATCGAAAATATCCAAGGGAATCAGGTTTTCGGGGTCAAAGATAACCGAACCGCGCACCCTACCTTCGCAGCGATGCTTCGCAACTTGGTTCTGGCGGCGGCGTGCGCCGTGGCGGTCGGCTGCAACGACTACAACAAGGTGCTGAAAAGCCCCGACCTCGACTACAAATTCGAGCGGGCGGTGGCGTATGTCGACAGCGGCCAGTGCATGGGCGCGTTGCCCATTCTCGAAGAACTTTCGGGCCTCACCCGCGGGACCGAGCGGGCGCGGGAGGTGCAGTGGCATTTGGCCCGCGCGCATTACTGCGTCCGCGACCTGTACCTCGCGAGGTACCATTACAAGAGCTTCGCCAAGTCCTTTCCCTACGACCCGCGCGCGGAGGAAGCCTCCTTTCAATCCGCCTTGTGCAGCTACCGGTTGAGTCCGCAAGCTTCGCTTGACCAAACCGAAACCCGCGCCGCCATCGAAGAACTCCAACTCTTCATGAACCGCTACCCCGCAAGCGCGCGTCGGGACACCAGTCAGTTCATGGTCAGCACCTTACGCCGCAAACTCGACGACAAAGACTTCGAGCTCGCTGCGCTCTACCACACCACCCAGCACTACAAAGCGGCCACGCTCGCCCTGGCCCAGCACCTGCGGGACCACCCGGACTCGCCCCACCGCGAAGAAGCCCAGTGGCTCATCCTCGATGCTGCCTACCAGTACGCCCAACTCAGCACCGACCGAAGAAAAATCGAGCGGTACGGCGAAGCCATTGCTGCTTTTCATAATTTTGTCGCCCGTTACCCGAAGAGTACGCACTCTGCCGAAGCCCAGCGTATTTACGACGCCTGCATCCGACAGATCGACGAGCTCAAGGAATCGGACACCTCCAGCCCCCCCTCGCCATGAACTTCAAGAGCATCAAAGCCGACAAGACGACCGAGACCCGGGATACCTACAATCTCGAGCAAAACGGCACCGGTAACCTCTTCGAAACCATTGTCGTGCTGAGCCAGCGGAGCAACCAGATTGCCACCGAGTTGCGCACGGAATTGGGGCACAAACTCGAAGAATTTGTCGCGCCGACGGACTCGCTCGACGAAGTGTTCGAGAACCGCGAACAAATCGAGATCTCCAAGTTTTACGAGCGGTTGCCGAAGCCACACAGCATCGCGATTGCAGAATTGAAGCAGAATCTGCTCCACATCTACGAGGAGAAACCCGCTGCACAGCCGGCCCTAGAGCGGACCGAGGCAGCCCACTGAGTTCCGATGCCGGGCCGTTCCGTACTGCACGGCCGCAGGGTGTTGCTGGGCGTCACTGGCAGCATCGCCGCCTACAAATCCGCTGTTCTGGCCCGGGAGCTGATGCGCCGGGGCGCTGAGGTGCGCGTCGTCCTTACGGCAGCCGCGCAGGAGTTTGTAGCTCCGCTCACCTTTGCAACGCTTACCGGCCACCGGGTATACAGTGACTTCACGGAAGACCGCAATCAAGGCACGTGGACGAACCACGTGGACCTCGGACTGTGGGGCGATGTGATGCTCGTCGCTCCGGCCACTGCCGAAACGTGTGCTGCCTTCGCCGCGGGCAGCTGTTCGAACTTCCTGCAGGCGGTTTTTTTAAGCAGCCGGTGTCCAGTGGCCGTGGCACCTGCGATGGATTTGGACATGTTCGCCCATCCCGCGACGACGGCGAATTTGGCGTGCTTGCGGGAGCGCGGCATCCAGGTTTTTGAGCCCGAGTCGGGGCCGCTCGCAAGTGGTCTCGAAGGCAAAGG
>JBIIRP010000151.1:0-4202 GCA_044341475.1 Flavobacteriales bacterium
AGTCGCTCCGGACTCGAGGGTGGCGATGAGAGAGACGAGCTGGGATTCTGTGCGTTCGCCGGATTCTGCCAGGGTGCGCAGCCGTTCGGGACCGTCTTTCAGGAGGCGCCGCGCCCGGGCCACTTCGGAGATGATGGCTCCTTCTTCGCGGGTGAGCTGGGCGGTGGAATCGGAGACGAGGAGCTCGAAATCCCAGAGGTGCTGTTCGGACCAGGATTTGGCCTGCGCGATGGAATCCGCAGGCAATTCCATCAGCGCAGCACGCGCCACCCGCACGGAATCCAGCGCGCCTTCGAGCTCATCCACAGACGCGTCGCGCGCATTCTTCGGGCCACAGCCCGCGAGCACAAGCCCAGCGATAGCGGCGATCCACGCCACCTTCGCCCACACGTTGCAGTTCGGAATCACCCTCCGAAGATAGCGCCGGAACGTCTGCCCGCGCGCCTACCCGATGCGGTCAAACCCGCAATACGGCTGCAACGCCGCCGGAATCCGCACGCTGCCGTCCGCTTGCTGGTGCACCTCGAGCAGCGCCGCCACGATGCGCGGCAAAGCCAGGGCAGAACCGTTCAGGGTGTGGACCAGGCGCGTCTTTCCGTCGGCGCCCTTGAACCGGCACTTCAGGCGGTTTGCCTGGTAGGTTTCGAAGTTTGAGACGCTCGACACCTCGAGCCAACGGTCCTGGCCGCCGCTCCACACCTCGAAATCGTACGTCAGCGCCGACGTGAATCCCATGTCGCCCCCACACAACCGCAGAATGCGGTACGGCAGCTCGAGGTCGTTCAGCAGTCCCTTCACGTGGTCCACCATCGCATCGAGCACATCGTACGAACCTTCCGGATGAGCGAGTTGGACGATTTCGACTTTATCGAACTGGTGCAACCGGTTGAGCCCGCGCACGTCCTTTCCGTAGCTCCCCGCCTCCCGCCGGAAGCACGGCGTGTAGCCGCACAGCTTGACCGGCAACTCGGCCTCGGCGAGAATCACATCGCGGTAAATGTTCGTCAGCGGCACCTCGGCGGTCGGGATCAGGTACAGATCGTCCGCCGTGCTGTGGTACATCTGGCCTTCTTTGTCAGGAAGTTGGCCGGTCCCGAAGCCGGAATCGGCATTCACAAGATGCGGTGGGATGTACTCTTCGTAGCCGGCTTGCTCGGCGCGTTCGAGGAACATGCGGATCAACCCCCGCTGCAACTTCGCCCCCTTGCCCCGGTAGAACGGAAATCCCGCACCGGTGACCTTCGCGCCCAAATCAAAGTCAATCAACCTGTACCGGTCGGCAATCTCCCAGTGCGGCTGCGCTCCTTCCGGCATCACCGGCAATTCGCCACTCCGGAACACTTCGACGTTGTCGTCTGCTCCTTTGCCTTCCGGAACCTGATCGCACGGCGTGTTCGGGAGCGTGCACAGGGCATCGTGGATTCCCCGTTCGGCCTGGTCCATGACCTCTTTCAGCGCGGCTGTCCGCTCCTTCATTGCCGTGGACTCCGCCTTCAGCCGGTCGGCCTCGTCGCGCTTGCCCGCCTTCATGAGCTCTCCGACCTCGCGGCTGATGGCATTCGCGCGTGCGAGGAGCTCATCGAGTTCCGACTGCGCCGTCCGCCGGTCCCCATCGAGCGCAAGCACCCGGTCGACGGTAGCGGTCGCGTCGATGTTGCGTTTTGCAAGTGCGGAAAGGACGCGGTCGCGCTGTTCGCGGAGCTGGGGGAGGGTGAGCATGGGGGAGGTGGGGTTGAGAACGAGAACGAGAACGAGAACGAGGTTGAGAACGAGAACGAGAACGAGGGCGAATTTACGGCGGAGGCGGGAGATGGGCCATCGCGCGCCCCCTCACCGGCCCCCACCCCAACTCCAACTAAAACTCCAACTGGAACTAAAACTCAAACTCCAACTTAAACTCCAACTCAAACAAAAACGCCCATAGCACGAAGCTACAGGCGTTTTTCTTCCGCGATGCGGAGGGTGTGATCAGGCGTGGGGGACAACCGACACGAAGGAGCGGTTGTTTGCCTTCTTGCGGAATTCGACGACGCCGTCGACCAGCGCGAACAGCGTGTGGTCTTTGCCGATGCCGACGTTGATGCCCGGGTGGTGCTGGGTGCCGCGCTGGCGAACGATGATGTTGCCCGCGATGCAGCCTTGACCGCCGTAGATTTTCACGCCGAGACGCTTGGAATGCGATTCGCGGCCGTTTTTCGAGCTACCTACCCCTTTTTTGTGTGCCATGGCGTAAGAAAGGTTTCAGGAGGCCCTCAGGCCTTGATGTCAGTGATGCGGATTGCCGTGAGGGAAGCACGGAAGCCATTGAGCTTTTGGTGACCTTTGCGCCGCTTCTTCTTGAAGATCAGCACTTTGTCGCCTTTGAGGTGGTTCTCGACCACCGCGGAGACCGTAGCTCCGCTTACCGCCGGGGCGCCAACCTTGATGTCGCCAGCGTGTTCCACGAGCAGGACGCGGTCGAAGCTAACCTTCGCGCCTTCCTCCTCGGGGAGCCGGTTGACGAACACCTGTTGGTCTTTCTGTACCTTGTACTGGTGCCCTGCGATCTCTACGATTGCGTACATGAGGTGTGTGATTTTCCCCAAATGGGGGCGGCAAAGGTAGGCAGAACGCGCGGACTTATCAACATCACGTGTCGACTTTTCCTCCGGACCGGCGGTAGAGGTCCGCATGGGCAATCGCTACCCCCACAAGAATCAACCCGCTCGCCACGAAATGCCCCGGGAGCAAGGGCTCGCCGCCGGCCAAACCCCACAACGTGGCGAAGATGGGAATGATGTACGTCACACTCGACGCCGTCACCGCGTCGGTCCACTGCACCACCCTGTTGAACACGGCGAGCGCCCCGGCGGTGCCGACCGCGCCGAGGAGGGTGATGGCGGCGATGGCCCGGAGTCCGTCCGGGTGGTAGGCCGCCGTGGCGGGGAGGTCGCCGGTGGCCACCACGAGGGTGCACGGGATGAGCGCCCAAAGGAGGGAGGCCGTCGTCATGGCGGAGGCGTCAATGCCGCCGAGCTTCTCGCGGGTAACGTTGACGCTTACGCCGTAGCATGCCGTCGCGACCACGACGAGCAGCGCAGCCCAGGGACTGCCGGCTCCGGCGTCGGGTGTGGGACCGCCGTGGCTGCGGGTCACGAGGAGGGCCGCGCCGACGAGGCCCACCAGGACCCCGATGAGCTGGAGTCGGCGTACGGGGCGGCGGAAGGCCACGACGGAAAGCAGGAGGGTCCAGAGGGGGCTGAGGGCGTTGAGCATCCCAGCGACGGCGCTCGGGAGTTGGGTTTGGGCCGTGGCGAACAGCGCGGCGGGGATGGTGCTGCCGACGATGCCGACGACACCGGCCCAAAGCCACTGGGTCCGGGTGAGCAGCCGGAGCCGGCGGCCGAAAAGCAGCACCAGCAGGATCGACGCACATCCGATGCGCCACGCGGCGAGATCAAGCGGACGCAGCAGCGCACTTCCGTCGCGCGCGAACAGGCCCACCTTCATGAGCACGAAACTCGTGCCCCACACGGCGCCGAGCAGCACGAGGAGCACGGGGGCCAGTCCGCGGCGTGGCGAGGGGGTGGGCATCGGGACAAAGGTACCCCCGGGGCCCCCGGCTTTTGTGATTCATTCGGAAACAGAGCAGCGGCGGGGCGAGTATTTTTGTGGGCATGAAGCGGGTGTTCCAAACGCTCACCGTGGCCGCATGGGCCGCAGGTGTTGCAGCAGCTACCGGTTGCGGAGGCAAAGGCGATGTGGCAGTCAACGAGCAGCATGAGGCCGGCTCGTCCGCCCACTCGGTCGCCCGGATCGAAGTCAGCGGCATGATGTGCGCCACGGCGTGTGGCGGCAAAATCAGCAAGGAGCTGCTCGAGCTCGGCGGTGTAGCCCACACGGAAATCGATTTCGTCGAGGGCCGGCCGGTGAACTTCGCGGAGGTCAGCTACGACCCGGAGAAGATTGAACCTGAGGCGCTTGCGGCTGCGGTGGAAGAGATTGCCGGCGGGATTTACACGGTCGGCGAGGTGGACGTTACCCACTACGCTGAGGCCGCGACGTTGCCGTGAACGACGCGCTGAGGCGGGTCCGGCGGTGGGCCCGTGTCGCCTTCGTGTCGGCCGCGCTCGTGGTGCTGGCCGGGGCGGTGGTGCGGACGACCGGTTCGGGGATGGGGTGTCCGGATTGGCCCAAATGCTTCGGGCTCGTCGTCCCCCCCA
>JBIIRP010000152.1:0-4166 GCA_044341475.1 Flavobacteriales bacterium
TGTGCAAGGTGATGGCCAGGACAAGCAGGGTGGTTTTGTGCCATTTGGTCTCGGGGCCTTCCGCCTCGTGCGACCCGAAGTTCAGGTGGAGGTGCGGGGTCAAGCGGTCGAGCGCAAACAAAAAGACCGCTCCCCCGAGAAACCCTACAGCCGCTGGAATCACCCGCAGAAATCCTTCGCCCTCGGACATCGCGATGGCCGGCGCCAGCAACGACCAAAAGCTGGCCGCGACCATCACCCCACCGGTGAATCCGAGCATCCCGTCCAGGGTGCGGCGCGACACGTCCCCGAAAAACACCACCAGCCCGGCACCTGCGCTGGTCAGCAGCCAGGTCCCCATCGTGGCGATGAGCGCGGCCAGTGCTGGATGCAGGCCGGCAAAGAAGTCGATGATCGCATTCATGCCGAGTACGCTGGAAATGAGATGACGGCTACCCGCAGGCGGTTGCATGTTTCCGCTGTCCACACAGCTTCAGAAACGGCCCCTCCATCCGGACGACTGCACTGCACCGATCGGCTCCCGTCGAAATCGTGGGTCAGCCGAGGAACCACTTGGCTTCCGAGTTCCACACCCAGCTGTGTCAAATGCCGCAGAAAGCCCTCGCTGCTGTCGAGCACACCGATGATGCGTCCGGCCTTGCCATCCGGCAACTCGGCCAGAGAACAGCCTCCATCCGGGTGCACCGCCACGCCGTCCCGCGGGATGGGGTCCCCGTGTGGATCGACCTCCGGATGGCCTAAGAACCGGTCGAACCGCTCCACAAATGTGGGATCCTCCACATGTTCAAGCTGTTCCGCAATGGCATGGACTTCGTCCCAACGGAACCCGAGGTGCCGGAAGAGGAACACCTCCCACAGCCGGTGGCGGCACACGAGCCCTACGGCGACTTCCCGGCCTGGCCCCGTGAGTGCAACCCCTTTGTAGGGCGCGTGGTCGACCAAATCCCGCGCGGCCAGCGTCGTGACCACGCCGTGCACGGTAGCCGGTCGGGTGCCGAGCCGGCGAGCCAGCGCGGTGGTGGCCACCGGGGAGCCCTCGGCTCCACCGAGCTGGAGGATGGCCTTGAGGCAATCCTGCGAAGCAATAGAAAGCATGCCGCTAAAATAATTTAGGCCTACCTAAAAACAGCGCGAAATCGCGAAATTCCGCCGGATGCAGTTTCTTTGGCGGCGTGAAACACCTGTGGATTGTTCGCCACGCGAAGGCCCTCGTAGCGCAGCCCGGCGAAGCGGACCACGGACGCGCGTTGTCCGAGCGCGGCATGGCCGATGCGCGCCGGGCGGCCGCATTTCTTGCGCCCTTCTTTCCGGCTGCCACTGCGGTTTCCGATGCCCTGCGCACGCGCGAAACCGCGGAGTGCATCGTTCCACCGGCAGTCTTTGACACCCTCGATATACGGCCCGCGGGCTACCATGCTGCAGCGCGGGTTTGGCTCGACTGGATGTCCACATGGGACGACGCGCAGGCCCGTGGATTGATCTTCGGACACAACCCGGGGACCAGCGATTTGGTCGAGCTGTTGACCGGCGCGCGCGTGGAATTGCCCACGTGCGGCATCGCGGAAATCGAGCTTCCCATCGATTCCTGGCTGGATGCTGCTCCAGGCAGGGGAAAGTTGCGCCTTCTCTGGACCCCTGCATCGCTTTTCCATGGCTGAACCTACCCCCTTCTGGAGCTCCGGACGCATTCCTTGGAGACCGCTGCTCGGCGCTGCAGGCACCTTGCTCTTGCTGTATGGGGCGTGGCGTTTCCGGGACCTCATCGCCTACATGCTCGTTTCGGTGGCGCTGAGCTTCATCGGCCGGCCGGTGGTTCTGGCGGTGCAGCGCATTCGCTTTCGGGGAAAGCCAGTGCCGGCGGGCGTCGGGGCTGTGGTAGCGCTCGCAGCGATGGCCGCGGTATTTGCGGCCTCTACGGCCGTTTTCTTGCCCATTGTATGGGCCCAAATCCAGGCCGTCACCACCATCGATTTGGCGCAGCTCGAACGCATGTTCACCTCGACCATGCACTGGGTCGATGCACACATCCTCTTCCAACTCGACCCCGCAGGCGGCCCAAACAGTGCCTACCTCATCGCTGAACTGCAAGCCCTCCTCACCCCTGCTCGGGTGTCGGGCATGGTCGGCGACGCGCTCGGTTTCGTCGGCAATGCCGCCATCGCCGTTTCGTCTGTCCTGTTCATGACCTACTTCTTTCTGCGCGACGGCGCCCTCTTCCGCAACATCTTGTTCGCGGTAACTCCGACGGGGATGGAGGACCGGATGGCGTCCATCGTGGACCGAACATCGCACCTGCTCACGCGGTACTTCGTAGGCCTGATCGCGCAGGTGGCCATCGTGACGACCATCGTCACGGCCGGATTAGCCCTGATCGGAGTTCCGAACGCGCTGCTCCTCGGCACGCTCGCCGGCCTGTTCAACCTGGTGCCGTATGTGGGCCCCATCGCCGGAACGGTGCTGGGGTGCGTCCTGATCGCCACCTCGTGGCCCGGGGACGTTGCGGGCATGCAGCAGGCCGTGGCGTGGTCAGCGGGGGTGTACGGTTTGGCCCAAATCGTCGACAACTGGTTCACCCAGCCCGTCATCTTCGCCAGCAGCATCCACGCCCATCCCCTCGAGGTGTTCATCGTGCTTTCCATCGCCGGCAGTCTCGGCGGTGCGGTGGGCATGGTGCTTGCCATCCCCGGGTACACCTTGCTCCGCATCGTGGCGAAAGAGTTCCTCAGCGGATTTAAGATCATCGATCGACTCACCCGGCGGTTGTGAACAACTTCCTGGGGTAAACGGCTTTTCCGGCAGCGCGCGAATCGCAATCCGGATGTACCTTTCCATCCCGTATTCGCAACCTCGAATCCGGGAACATGCCGCCGACCACCACCACCCCTTCTGGGCGCAACAGCCGCTACATTTTTGTCACTGGGGGCGTGAGCTCCAGCCTCGGCAAGGGCATTGTCTCCGCTTCGCTGGCCAAACTCCTCCAGGCCCGCGGTTACTCGGTGACCATCCAAAAGCTCGACCCCTACATCAACGTCGACCCGGGCACCCTGAACCCCTACGAGCACGGCGAATGCTACGTCACCGTGGACGGCGCAGAAACCGACCTCGACCTCGGGCATTACGAGCGGTTCCTGAACGTCCGCACCACGCAGGCGAACAACATCACGACCGGTCGCATCTACCAGTCGGTCATCGACAAGGAGCGCCGCGGCGAGTATTTGGGCAAAACGGTCCAGATCATTCCGCACATCACCGATGAAATCAAGCGGTGTGTGCAGCTGCTCGGCGCACAAGACCTCTACGACTTCGTCATCACCGAAATCGGCGGAACGGTGGGCGACATCGAGTCCCTCCCCTACATCGAGGCCGTGCGCCAAATGAAGTGGGAAAGCCCGTCCGACACCCTGGTCGTCCACCTCACCCTGGTCCCCTACCTCGCCGCCGCTGGCGAGCTCAAGACGAAGCCCACCCAGCACTCGGTCAAGCAGTTGCTCGAATTCGGCGTGCAGCCGGACATCCTCGTCTGCCGCACCGAGCACGAACTCTCCCCGGCGATCCGCCACAAGCTCGCGCGGTTTACGAACGTCGCCCCGAACGCGGTCATCCAGTCCATCGACGCCGCCACCATCTACGACGTTCCGCTGCTTCTCCTCGAAGAGCGCTTCGACGCCGTGGTGCTCGAAAAGCTTGGCATCCCGGAAGCTACGGAGCCGGACCTCACCGGCTGGAAGCACTTCCTGGACCGCTTTACCCATCCCAAACACACCGTTCGCATCGCTCTTGTCGGCAAATACGTCGAACTCAAGGACAGCTACAAAAGCATTGCCGAGGCCTTCATCCACGCCGGTGCCTCCCTGGAAACCGAGGTGCAGCTCGTGTGGATCCACAGCGAACAGGTAAACGCCCGCAACGTCGCCGAAACGTTCAGCGGCATCGACGGCGTGCTCGTCGCTCCGGGCTTCGGCTCACGTGGCATCGACGGCAAGATTGAAACCATTCGGTACGTGCGCGAACACGGCATTCCCTTCTTCGGCATCTGCCTCGGGATGCAGTGTGCCGTGATCGAGTTCGCCCGCAACGTGCTCGGTTTGCACGAGGCGCACTCGACCGAAATCAAGGAATACACGCCCGACCCGGTCATCGACCTCATGGCGGAGCAAAAGGCCATC
>JBIIRP010000154.1:0-4147 GCA_044341475.1 Flavobacteriales bacterium
AGCGCCTCCACCCGGTCCACGCGGCACTCGAAGGCCACCGGCGCTTCCGCCACCCGCGGCGGCCGCACGCACTCCGACGGCAGGGCCGTGAGTCCCGCCATCTCGATTTCGTTCACCCCTTCCGGAAAGTCGGCGCTGGCCAGCGAGCTTTGGCCCACCAGCGCGTAGTCCACGAGGTGGATCACGACTTCCGGCACCGCGAGCACGTTCTCGAGCGTGTGCTTCGTGGTGTTGTCGCGTCCGCGCCGCGCCGGGCTGAACACCAGGACGGGCGGGGCCGCAGAAAACACGTTGAAGTAGCTGAACGGCGCCAGGTTCGGCCTGCCCTCGGCGTCCACCGTGCTGGCCAGGGCGATGGGCCGCGGGGCGACCGTGCCCAGCAGGTAAGGGTGCAGCTCGAGCACCGGCATGCCGGCGGGGTCGAGCGTGAGGAAGTCGTCCGAACGCATCACGCGGGGCGGCTGCGTTCCACTTCCGGGAGACGGGCTTCGACCGCCGTGCGGAGCGCCTCCTTGAAGGCGGCGAGCCGGAGGCGGAGCTGGGGATCCGAGGCCGAGCAGATGGCGGCTGCGAGGATGCCGGCATTGCGGGCCCCGTCGAGGGCCACCGTCGCGACGGGGATGCCGGCGGGCATTTGGAGGATGCTGAGGATGCTGTCCCACCCGTCGATCGAGTTGCGGCTGTGGATGGGCACACCGATGACCGGAAGCACCGTGAGTGAGGCGGTCATCCCCGGCAGGTGAGCGGCACCGCCGGCCCCTGCGATGATGACGTCGAGCCCGCGTCCTTCCGCCTCCCGGGCGTACTGGACCATGCGGTCGGGCGTGCGGTGGGCCGACACGACCGTCATTTCGTACCCCACCCCGAGCTCCTCGAGCACCTGGGCGGCTTCAGAGAGGATGGGAGCATCGCTGGCAGAACCCATGATGATGCCCACCCGCACAGTGGCTGGCTTGTCCATGGCCGAAAGGTACGGCCGGACTCAGCTTCCCTTGCGGCGCTCGATTTCGTCCCGCAGGCGCGACGCCCGCTCGTAATCTTCTTGCTCGATGGCGTCGCGCAACTCCTCCTCGAGTTCCTCCAGCGACCCCGTACCGACCGGACCTGCATGGACCACATCCACCCGCTCTTCTTCCTCCTCCTCGAAGTCCTCGTCGCGCTCCAAATCCTCCGAACGAATTCCCGCCGCATCGAGCACCGACTCGTAGCACCGTATGGGGGCATTGAACCGGTAGGCCAGGGCCACCCCGTCGCTCGGCCGGGCATCGACTTCCTCCTCGCGCACGCCATCGGAGCAAATCAATTTGGCATAGAAAATCCCCTCCACCATGTTGTAAATCAGCACTTCCGTCACCTTCAGACCAAACACCTCGAACGCGTTGCGGAACAAATCGTGCGTGAGCGGGCGGCTCGCCTTCATCTTCTCCATCTCGATCGCAATCGCCTGAGCTTCAGACCCTCCGATAACGATGGGCAGCTTCCGGGACCCGCCGACCTCGCCGAGGACCATGGCGTACGCGCCCGAGGAGGAACCGCTCAGGGCGATGTCCACAATTTCCATATCGACCTTCCTCATCGCCACATCAACAAAGGGTTAACCCGTCAAAATTGCACATCGGTATCGAAAAATCAATGCAGCGCCTGGGCCGCCGCGGTCAGCTTCGGCAGCACGTCGAACGCGTCGCCCACGATGCCGTAGTCGGCCGCCTTGAAGAACGGGGCTTCCGGATCCGTGTTGATGGCGACGATGACCTTCGACTGGTTCACCCCGGCCAGGTGCTGGATCGCGCCGCTGATGCCGACGGCGATGTAGAGGGTCGGCCGGATGGTGATGCCCGTTTGGCCGACGTGCTCGTGGTGGGGACGCCAGCCGATGTCGCTCACCGGGCGGGAGCAAGCGGTCGCCGCGCCGAGGGCGCGGGCCAAATCCTCCACGATGCCCCAATGCTCCGGCCCCTTCAATCCCCGGCCCGCCGACACGACGCGCTCGGCTTCGGGCAGCGGAACGCCGCCCCCCGCACCTGCCGCACGGAAACTGCGGACCTGAACGCGGTCCGGACCGGTTTCGCAGGCGAAGGCCTCGACGGCCGCCGCTCCAGAACCGGTGGAATGGACACCGAAGGCGTTCGGCGACACCGTGTAGACCGAGCGGTCCGTGGCCACCGCCACCCGGGCGGTCGCCTTTCCAGAGAACACCCCGCGCCGGACGTTGCCACCCTCGGGCAGGGCCGTCACGCCGGTCACACAGCCCGCTCCGAGGCGGACCGCCACGCGCGGCGCCACGGCGCGGCCGTAGTCGTCATGGGGAGCCACCACGGCCGTGGCGCCGACGGCCTCTGCGGCCGACGCGATCGCACGGGCCACGGCCCCACCATCCGCGCCGGAACCGGCGTGGTGCAGGACCCGCTGAATGCCCACTGCGCCGAGGCCGCCGTCGCCTGAAAGCGTGCCGCTGACCGCGGCGACGGCCTGCGTTCCGAGCGCAGAAGCGAGGGCGACTGCATACGACGCGGCTTCGAGGCCCGCCTTCGTGGCGTGGCCTTCGTGGACTGGAATTGCTGCAAGAATGGCCATATCAAATCACTTTTGCCTCCTCGCGGAGCAGACGGATGAGTTCTTCGGGGCGGTCGGCCGGCACGAGCTTGACGGCTCCTTTTGCCGGGGGCAGTGCGAACTGGGCCACGGAGGTGGAGGCGGAAGCCGACGAGGCTTCGACCGCGAGGGATTTGGTGCGTGCCGCCATGATGCCGCGCATGTTCGGGATGCGCTGTTCCGCCATCCCCTTCGCCGCGCCTACGACGACCGGTCCATCCACACCCACCACCTCGGTTCCCCCGGCCGCATCGCGCTCCACGACCCATCCGCTGCCTTCCCGGTCCAGCTTCGTCGCCAGCGGCACGTACGGCAAATCGAGCAGCTCCGCCACCATGCCCGGCACGGCACCGCCGTTGTGGTCGATGGTTTCCTTGCCGCAGAGCACGAGGTCGTAGCCCTTTCCGCGGGCGTGATCCGCGATGGCAGTCGCCGTTTGTAGGGCATCCGTCGGCTCAAGGTCGACGCGCACCGCTTCGTCTGCCCCGATGGCCAGGGCCTTGCGGATGCTCGGGTCGACCGCAGCCGTCCCCACCATCAGGCAGGTCACCGTTCCTCCGTGGGCTTCTTTGAGCTCGAGCCCGCGCACGAGCGCGTACCATTCGTCGTACGGATTGACAATGAAGGTCACACCGGACTCGTCGAACCGCGTATCGCCGTCCTTGAAGGCAATGCGGCTCGTCGTGTCGGGCGCTTGGCTGATGCACACGAGGATGTTCATGGCGCGAAATTACGCCACCTTCCCCCGCTTGAATTACCTTTGGCGACCAAATCAAAAACGACCCCCATGCGCGAAGTGCAGTACCGGGAAGCCGTCGCCGAGGCGATGCGCGAGGAGATGCTCCGTGACGAGTCCGTCTTCCTGATGGGCGAGGAAGTCGCTGAATACAATGGGGCCTACAAGGCGTCGAAGGGTTTGCTCGACGAATTTGGGCCGCGGCGGGTGATCGACACGCCCATCGCCGAGCTGGGATTCAGCGCCATCGGCGTCGGGGCGGCGATGAACGGGCTCCGGCCCATCGTGGAGTTTATGACGTGGAATTTCGCCATCCTGGCGGCTGACCAAATCATCAACCACGCCGCGAAAATGCTCCAAATGAGCGGAGGCCAGTACAACGTCCCCATCGTGTTCCGGGGTCCGAACGGCACCGCCGGCCAGCTCGCTGCCACCCACAGCCAGAGCTTCGAATCGATGTACGCCTCCATCCCCGGACTGAAGGTGGTCACGCCGTTCACGCCCTACGAAGCGAAAGGCCTCCTGAAGGCCGCCATCCGCGACAACGACCCGGTCCTCGTGATGGAGTCGGAAAAGATGTACGGCGACAAGGGCCTCATCCCGGACGGCGAGTACCTGGTGCCCATCGGCAAGGCGAACATCCGCCGCGCTGGCACCGACTGCACCATCGTCTCGTTCGGGAAAATCCTGAAGACCGTCCATGCAGCGGCGGACGCGCTGGCGGCAGAAGGCATTGAGGTGGAGGTGATTGATTTGGTCACCATCCGCCCACTCGACCTCGATACGATCGTCGAGAGCATCAAGAAAACGAACCGGTTG
>JBIIRP010000155.1:0-4135 GCA_044341475.1 Flavobacteriales bacterium
GAGGAGTCGAACGCCTTGATGGCCCGGGACCCGGAAGCGTTTCGGGAGGCCGTGCAGGATTCGCTCCGGCGGCACGCCGCGGCGGTGAACCGGCTGGTGGAGCGTGGCATGTACTTCTTCGACTACGGCAATGCGTTTCTGCTCGAGGCCTCGCGTGCCGGAGCGGAGGTGATGGCCGAGGACGGAGTCGGGTTCCGGTATCCGAGCTACGTGCAGGACATTATGGGACCACGTTGCTTCGACTTCGGGTTCGGGCCCTTTCGGTGGGTGTGTGCGAGCGGGGATCCGGTGGATTTGGCCACGACGGATGCCCTGGCAGCCGGAGTGCTCCGCACCATGGCCGAAAACGCTCCAGCGGAAATCCGCCAACAGCTCGACGACAACATCGCCTGGATCGAGGCCGCCGACGCAAACCGGCTGGTCGTCGGCTCGCAAGCGCGCATCCTGTACGCCGATGCCGAGGGCCGCATGCGCATCGCCGCCGCCTTCAACGACGCCATCCGAACGGGGGCGCTGCGCGGACCGGTGGTGCTCGGCCGCGATCACCACGACGTTTCTGGAACGGATTCGCCCTACCGCGAAACCTCGAACATCTACGACGGCTCGTCCGTCACAGCGGACATGGCGGTTCACAACTTCGTGGGCGACGCCTTCCGAGGCGCCACCTGGGTCAGCCTGCACAACGGAGGTGGCGTCGGTTGGGGGGAGGTGATCAACGGGGGGTTTGGCCTGGTCCTCGATGGCAGTCCAGCGGCCGACCGACGCCTGCGTTCGATGCTGCACTGGGATGTGAACAACGGCATCGCACGTCGCGGCTGGGCCCGCAACCCGGGCGCAGAGTGGGCCATCCGACGCGCCATGGAGGCGGAGCCGCTGCTCCAGGTCACCCTCCCAGAACACGCTGAAACGGCCACCGTTCAGCAGGCCCTCTCGGCGACCTTCGGTGCCACGCCGGAAACGATTTAACGATAATTTCGTTTCCGGCGTCTCCTAACCCGCGACGTTCGCAGTATTTTCGCGCCGCTTTTCAGCGCGCACATGCCGAATTCTACCTCTTCACCCGTCGTTTTGTCTGACGCTACCCCGGTGGCTTCTTCGGCGGTTTCCCCAGCTGAAGAGCGCCGAGAACACGAGCTGCTGTCGGGGTCGCTCGGAGTTTTCCTGCGGTGCGGCATCAAGTCCGTGACCATGGACGACATCGCGCGGCAACTCGGGGTGTCGAAGAAGACCCTATACCGCCATTTCCGCGACAAACGTGACCTCGTGGCCCGCACCGTGGCCTTCCAAATGCAGGCCCAGGAGCAGATGCTCTCCGAGCTCGACGCCCACCCGGGCAACGCCATCGACGTGGAACTTGCCCTGATGGACCGGATGCGGGGACTGATCGATGCCATGCATCCGAGCGTGCTGTACGACCTCGAGAAGTACCACGGCCGGGTGTTCCACGAACTGATGGAGCGCCGGGCATCGTCGTTGCTGGCGTTCAGCGAGCGCAACCTCATCCGGGGCCAACGCGAGGGGGTGTACCGAGCGGACTTCGAGCCGCGGCTGGTCGCCCGCTTCCTCATCGGCTTGACGGAGCAGCTTGATCCCATGCGGCTCGTGGCCGAGACGGGCTGTCCGCTGACGACCATCCACGAAAGCGCGTTCGTCTACCACATCCGCGCGATCGCCAGCCCGGAAGGGCTCGCCTATGTGAACTCCAAACTCGCCGCCCAGGCGCCCACCGCATGATTGCCGTCCCCCTTCCTTCCGCAGTCCGCCGTCTGCTCACCAGCAGCGCGGCCTGCGTCGCCTTCTCCCTCGCGCCCGGCGCGGCCCAAACCACCCTCACCCTGGCCGAGGCCGAGGAGCGTGCGGTGGCCCACAGCTTCGCCATGCGCAGTGCCCAGCTCGACCGCGCGAAGGCAGACCGGGACATCAAAGAGCTCACCGCCACGGGATTGCCCCAGGTGAACCTCGTGTCAGACTACACGAACTACATCGACCTGCCGGCCCAGGTGGTTCCGGCGGATGCCTTCGGCTTTCCGTCCTACCTGACGGACTTCTTTTCCGGTGTCTCCGAGGAAACCGGCGTGGCGCTCAACGCACCGGCTCCGGACCCAAGCGGCACGTCGGTGCTGCGCTTCGGGAACCGCCACACCCTCAATGCGGGCATCGAGGCCAGCCAGTTGCTCTTCTCTGGCAGCTACCTCGTGGGTTTGCAGGCGTCGAAGCGGTTTGCAGAAACCCGGGACTGGGCGTTGAAGCGCACGGAGCAGGAAGTGCGCCGGGCCGTGACAGATGCCTATGTGCTGGCCGCTGTCGCGGAAGAGAACGTGCGGGTGGTCGACGAGGCGCTCGCGCTGGTTCAGCGGAGCTTGAACGAGATGGGGGTGATGTACGATGCGGGGTTTGTGGATTTGGTGGACGTGGAGCAGCTCGAGTTGACGGTGGCGGAATGGGAGCGGGCGGCAGCCGAAGCCCGAACCTCCCGCCTGCTTGCCCGGCGGGTGCTCGCCCACCAGTGCGGTCTGTCCATCGAAGCGCCGCCGGCACCGGCAGAAGGCGTGGAAGACCTGTTCGGGAAGGTGTCGGGAGCCGATCTGCTCGGTCGGACCTGGAACGCCGAGGTGCTGCCGGAAGTGCGGGAGCAGCTGCTGCTGGTCGAACTCGCCGGACTCGATGTGAAAAACAAGCAAGCCGCAGGTCTTCCGGTGCTCTCGGCGTTTTATGTGAACCGGGCAAATGCCCAACGGGAGTCGTTTGACTTTTTCCGCTCGGGCCAGGACTGGTTTCCGGTGCAGCTCGTCGGGGTCAACATGAGTGTGCCGCTGTGGACCAGCACGGGCGGCAAGCAGCGGGTGGAGAAGGCGCGCATCGAAGAAGAGCGCGCAGAAGCTGGACTTGCAGAGATGACCCGGGGCCTCGCCCTCGACCATGCCGCAGCACGAACTGAATTTGAAAACGCGACGGCCGCCCTGAGCCAGCGCCGATCCGAAGCCGCCCTTGCGGAGCGGCTGTACACCCGCACGGAAGAGGCCTTCCGCGCGGGCGTGCGGTCGAGTTTCGACCTCACCCAGGCCCGCAACCGGTGGGTGGAAGCCCGCGGCGGCGTGGTGGCCGCTCAACTGGCTTGGCTCAACGCCCGCACACGACTCCTTTACACGCTTTCCTGATGACACCTGCACACAAAACAACGGACATGTACCGGATACCGATGGGGATTTTTGCGGCCGTGGCTGCGCTGGCAGTAGGCTGCGGGCCTGCGGCCGAGGGACCAGATGCTGGCGCTGCCGCTGCGGCGACCGAAGTGGATTCGACCGCCGAGATGTCCGTCACGGCCTATGCCGTTGCTACAGGGCCGTTTACCCACGACTTCTCGGTGCAAGGGAACATCGAAACGGAGCAAAATGCACAGATTACTAGCACCTTTTCAGGTGCAGTTGAACGCATCGTGGTGAAGGAAGGCCAGCGGGTCACAAAGGGCACCCCTCTGATGTACATCTCCACCGAGGTGCTGAAGCGGTCGGAAGCCGAGTTGCAGGTGCAGCTCGATTTGGCGACCGATATGCTGCGCCGCCAAGAGAAGCTATGGCAGTCGAAAATCGGTAGCGAGGTGGATTTAGTGACCGCGCGGTCTCGGAAAGAGAGCCTCGAAAAGAGCATGGCCACCTTGCGCGAGCAGCTGGCACAGGCCGTGGTGCGGGCGCCTTTTTCTGGCGTAGTCGACCGGGTGTTCATCAAGCAGGGGGAGCTCGCGGCGCCGGGCGTTCCGCTGGGCCGCATCGTCAACCTGAGCGGGATGTTTGTGCGCGCGGCGGTCAGCGATCAGTCGGTGGCGCTCGTAAAACCCGGGACTCCTGCGCGGGTCGTCGTGGCAGGGTACGACACCGTGGCCACGAAGGTGGGACGGGTAGGGTCGTTCATCAACCCGGCGAACCGGTCGGTGGACATCACGCTGCCGTTGCCTGGCGGGACGTCGATGCTGCCGAACATGGTGGTCAGTGTGCTCATCCAGGACTTTGCTGCCGACAACGCGGTGGCGGTTCCGGCGTCGCTGGTGCAGCAAGATGTGGAGGGGCGCGATTTCGTGTGGGTGCTTGAGGGCGAGGGCGAGCGGGCTGTGGTGCGGAAGCGGGAGGTCGTACTCGGT
>JBIIRP010000156.1:0-4114 GCA_044341475.1 Flavobacteriales bacterium
GGATTACACCATCGTGCTCGACGGGGTGTACTACCTCACGGACGACTGCCCGTTCTACCGCGCAGCCGTCATCACCTCGACCGTGCTCGACGCCATTTCCAGTCCGGAACCGACACCCGAAGTCCTCGAGTACGCCCTGTGGATTACCGGCAGTACCGTGGGCATCGAGGAACCCGTGCGGGCAGCGACCCAGGTGTTCCCGAACCCCACGCCGCAGGGCGCTGAGGCCGTTGTGGCCGCAGCAGGACCGGTTCAGGTGTGGGACGCCGCAGGCCGGCTTGTCCACGAGGCAGCGCCTCTTTCCGGCCAACCGCTGGTGCGGCTGAGTGCGGCAGATCTGTCCGCGGGAACGTATGTGGTTACGTCGGCGCAGCGTGCGCCGGTGCGCTGGGTGGTGCAGTAATTCCGCTCAGTAGGGCCGTTCGTCGCGGCCTTCCATGTAGTAGACGAATGCGCGGTTGACCACCTTGTTGCCGCCCGGAGTCGGGAAGTCCCCGGTGAAGTACCAGTCCCCGCGGTGGTCGGGCAGGGCGGCCCGGAGGCCTTCGATGCTTTGGAAGATGACCCGTACTTCAGCCTGCATGCCGTCCGGGGTGAGGAGTTCCGAGATTTTTGCGCTGATTTCGTCTTCCGTGAAGGGCGCGTAGATGGCCCGTACGCGGTTCTCGTTTTCCTCTTTCGGCCGATCGAGATCGGCCAAACACGCGGCGTAGGTGGCATCGAGCACGTGGGACATGCCGCGTTCGTGCAGCAAGGCGACGGCGGCCTGGAAGGCTACGAAGTCCCCGAGACGGGCCATGTCGATGCCGTAGCAGTCGGGGTAGCGGATTTGGGGCGCGCTGGAGGCCACGACAATGCGGCGCGGCCCGAGCCGATCGAGGATGCGCAGGATGGAGCGCTTGAGCGTGGTTCCGCGCACGATGCTATCGTCCACCACCACGAGATTGTCCTCGCCCGCCCGCACGGTCCCGTACGCGATGTCGTACACGTGGGCCACCAAATCGTCGCGGCTGGCGTCCTCCGTGATGAACGTGCGGAGTTTCGCGTCCTTGATGGCCACCTTCTCGATGCGCGGCCGCTCGGTCAGAATGTCGCGGACCTCGTCGGGATCCGGATCGCTGCCGAGACCCAGGATGCGGGCGATTTTCGAGGTGTTCAGGTGGTCTTCGAGGCCTTTGATGAGCCCGTAAAACGCGACTTCGGCGGTGTTCGGGATAAAGCTGCTGACGGTGTTGTGCAGGTCGTGTTCGACGGCCTCGAGCACACGGGGCACGAGCTGCCGCCCGAGGGCCTTGCGCTCTTCGTAGATGTCTTGGTCGTTGCCGCGGGAGAAGTAGATCCGCTCGAAACTGCAGGCCGTGCGCGGGCCGGGCGTTTTGACCTCGTGGAGCGCCGCGGTGCCGTTGCGCTTGACCACGAGGGCGTGGCCGGGGGGGAGTTCTCGGACGGCGCCCGGGGCGAGGTTGAAAGCCGTTTGGATGACCGGCCGCTCGCTCGCCACCACGACCACCTCGTCGTCCTCGAACCAAAAAGCAGGCCGGATCCCGTTCGGATCGCGCATCGCAAACAGATCGCCGTGTCCCACAAGTCCGCACATCACGTATCCGCCGTCGAGCGAATTCGCCGACCGCCGCAGCACGTTTGCCAGGTCCAAATGATCCGCGATGCGTTCGGAAATCTCTGCGTTCGGTAGGCCCTCCGCCTTGAACCGCTCGAATTGGGCCTGGTTCTCGTTGTCGAGAAAATGCCCGATGCGCTCGAGCACCGTGACCGTATCTGCTTTTTCCTTCGGATGTTGGCCCAGGTCGACGAGCTTTTGGAACAGATCGTCGGTGTTCGTCAAGTTGAAGTTCCCGGCGACCAGCAGGTTGCGCGTCCGCCAGTTGTTTTGCCGCAGAAACGGGTGGCAGCTTTCGATCTGGTTCTTGCCGTAGGTCCCGTACCGGAGGTGCCCGATGAACACCTCACCGGTGAACGCAAACTCGCGCTGCAGGAAGGCCGCATCGCGCAACTGCTCGCTGGTCAGTCCTTTGAACCGCTCCATCACGCGGCTGAAGATGTCCGGAATGGCCCGGCTTTCCACCGACCTGACCCGCGAGATGTACCGCTTGCCCGGGGTCGCTTCGAGCTTCACATTCCCGAGCCCCGCGCCGTCTTGCCCGCGGTTGTGCTGCTTCTCCATCAGCAGGTACATCTTGTTCAGCCCGTAGAAGGCCGTACCGTACCGGTCGACGTAATGCTGCAAGGGCTTTTTCAGGCGCAGCAGGGCGATGCCGCATTCGTGCTGGAGGAAGTCGCTCATGGGGGTGGGCCAAAGGTAAGGTCGAGAGCGAGGTTGGGGTTGAGGTTGAGGTTGAGGACGGGGTTGAGGTTGAGGTTGAGGACGGAAGAGGGTTCCTGACTGGAAACTCAAACTAGCCGCGCAGCGGCGAAAAACTGAAAACTAGCGGCGCAGCTGCGCGGGGTGTTTCGCGAATTCAATCATCGAAAGATCTTTGCTTAAGTTTACCATCAAGCTAGGACCAGAATTAAGAAGCGTGTCAGCTGTGAAACCGCCGCATTGCGGCTCAAGCAAGGTATGAGACTGGAGCGGGCTGTGGAGGTGTATTTGGACTCCGTCAAAACATGTTGTCCTGAAGTAACGGGGCCTGAATTAGAGTACATCAAGCAGGGACTTGCTCTGATGGAGTTGAAGCCGAAAGACGTGTACATCGAGCCTGAAACAGTCCAAAGGGAAATCGGCTTTGTGGTTTCCGGGCTGCTGCGGGTGTTTTACAACGATGAGAGCGGGAAAGAAATCTCGGTCAACTTCATACGGGAAGGTGGGTATGCAACGCATTATTCCTCCTTCATTGCACAGACGCCATGCAGGTACTGTATTCAATGCGTCGAATCTTCACTGCTTGTCACTCTCCCTTACGCGCATATTCAAGAGGGTTACAGGCGGTTTCCAGGTCTTGAGCGGTACGGAAGGTTGGTTGCTGAGGAAGTTTTGAAGATGCAACAACGCCGAATAGAGGGCTTTATTTTTGGCAATGCAGAGTCGCGCTATCTCAGTTTTGTAAGGGAAAATCCAGCTCTGTTGAACCGTGTTTCAGTGTCCCATTTGGCGTCGTTTCTGGGCATCGAACGCCAAAGCCTCACTCGGATACGCAAAAGACTGGTCACCAGTTGAATTGGCACATTTGTGACATGCCTAGCCTCCGGTATAGGCCTATGTTGCCATGGAATTCAAAGCAATGCTGGGATGAAAGTCGTTGTATTTGGTGCCACAGGATTTTCGGGTAAAGCGGTCCTGCAGGAGTTGATTTCTGCACAAATGGAGGTGACTGCATTTGTGAGAACGAAAGCGGCGCTCGCGGATGATGCACGGCAGGTTACAGTTGTGGAGGGAGACGTCTTCGACAGGCGAGCAGTTGCTGGTGTTTTGGAAGGGTGTGATGCGGTCATCCAATGTTTGGGTGTGGGTGGAAAGGGATCGGGCAAACGAACCACTCTTGTATCCGATGCCACCCGCCTGATTGTTGACGAAATGACCCAAAGAAAGGTGAGGCGACTGATCGCCATGAGCAATGTGGGCGCAGGGAATAGCGCTTCCTTTCTGCCTTGGTACTTCAGAAAACTCATACTTCCCTACTTCATGCAGTGGCTGCAAGTGATTATCGACGACAAGAACAGAATGGAGCCGATCATCATGCAGAGTGAATTGGATTGGACGATCCTGCGATGCCCAAACATTGTGGATAAGGCACCGAAGGGAACCTGGCACGCGACCTTGGATGGGAAGGATTTGACGTTGTCGATCACCCGGGCTGATTTGGCGAAGTTCATGGTGCAATTGCTCAAAAACGGGGACTTCATTCGGCAAGCGCCCTCCATCAGCAATTGAGGGAATGGGAAACGATTTTTTAGAAGCAAACGCGAACTCCCGGAAGCCGGGCTCTGCAGTGCAGCTGGTTCAAACGAGCCTTGGAAAGATTGCCGTTTACTCCTGCAATCGGGACTCGCTGAAACCCCCGATTGTGTTCTTGCATGGAGTGTACTTTGACCATCGGCTATGGGAGTATCAGGTTCAGGGAATCCACGACCGGACGGTCGTAGCGATGGATATGCC
>JBIIRP010000157.1:0-4094 GCA_044341475.1 Flavobacteriales bacterium
GAGCCAGCGCATCAAATCGTGGCCTGCCGTTCTTCCGATGGACTTCATGGACTCGCGCAACTCTTCCGGAGTCGTCCGGCCGAGCAGCACCTGCCGACGCAACTTCGTGACCGTGCGGTGCAGGATTTCGAGTTGATTCACCCGGTAGGCGAATCCTAACCCGGTCAGCAACCTCCGGTTCTGCCGGGCAAATGCACCATACGGGCTGCGCATTTCGAAGAAGAATGCGACACGCAGCGCAAACCCGCGTACTGCTCCGAAGGAAGAGTACGAACGGTGGGCTTCGATGAAGGCCCGGGCTTTGCCGTTGTAGAAGGTTTGGGCTTCGAGTTGCCACTCCTCGGCAGGGGAGAATTCCGGGGTGGGCGGGCGCAGCGCCGCAACAACGTCGCGCACGACGTTCGGGAACGAAAACTCTACGAGTGATGCCATGCGGACGTGTACGCCCGCGAAGCCCTAAGGTTTCGTTTCAAATGCACTTGAAGTGGTCGAAGGGTTCGCCGCACGACCGGCAGGCAAAGTGGGCCTTGCAGGCCGTCGAGCCGAAGGGACTGACCAGGCGGGTATCCCGGCTGCCGCACCGCGGGCAGGCAACTTCGGTAGCCGTGCCCGTCAGGAACCGCTTGTCGGTGCTTGAACCTTCGGGCGGGGCGATGCCGTGGACCCGCATTTTCTCGCGGGCTTCCGGTCCGATGCGGTCTGTGCTCCAGACGGGGCTGCCCGTCCAGCCGATGCACACGGCATCCCCCCAAACCGCGCACGCTTCCCGCACGCTGTCAAGAATGACGTCCCCCGCTGGACAGCCCAGGTAGGTCGGCAACAGGTCGACCCGAAAGATGCCGGGTTCAGTTTCCGTGATGGCCCCGACCATCCCGAGTTCAGCGATGGTCAGGAAGGGCAATTCGGGATCCGGGACCTGCGCGAGGGCGTCCACAAGGGCTTCGCGGGTTACCACGTCGCGCCAGGATAGGTGCGTTGCAGGACCTGCATCTCAGCAAGCAGGTAGCTCAGGTGTTCTGTGTGCTTGCCGACTTTGCCGCCCCGCTGGTAAGCAGTTACCTCGGGCATCAAGACACCGGCTTCCTCGAGGCAGCTTGCCACGGCCTCTTCCCACGGTGCGCGCAGGAGGGAAGGGAGGGGACAGATGCCCGCTTCCGCGGCGGCCCGGTCGACGTCCGTATCGTCAAACAACTCACCGCAAAAAGGAGCGAGACGCACCAGGGCCTCCTGCGTTCTGCGGCGGCTTTCCTCTGTGCCATCGCCGAGGCGGATGACCCATTCACGGGCGTGGGCCACGTGGTACTTGAGTTCGGTGGCCGCTTTCTGACCGAAGGCCGCGATGTCCGCGTCGCTGCAGGTTTGTGCGACAGATTCCGCCTTGCGCACCGCGAATTCCGCGTAGAAGAGGTGTCGGACGAGGGTGACGGCGAAGTCACCGTTCGGTTGTTCGACAAGCAGGTGGTTTCGGAACTGCCGGTCCGTCCGGAAGTAGGCCAAATCGTCCTCCGTCCGTCCCTTGCCCTCGCATTCTCCCGAGCGGGTGAGCAGCCAGCGCGCCTGGCCGATGAGGTCGAGCGCGAGGTTCGTCAACGCGATGTCCTCCTCCAGGACGGGGCCGTGGCCGCACCATTCGCCCAGCCGTTGGCCGAGCACAAGCGCGTCATCGCCCCACTGGACCAGCCATTCCGCTAAGAGCTCGCGCGTCATCACATGTTTTTGACCTCGTCAGGGAGGTCGTAGAAGGTGGGGTGGCGGTACACCTTGTCGTCCGAAGGGTCGAACAGGATGTCCTTTTCGTCCGGCGAAGAGGCGGTGATGGCTGCTGCGGGCACGACCCAAATGCTCGTTCCTTCCTGCCGCCGCGTGTACACATCGCGGGCGTTGCTCAGGGCCATTTCGGCATCCGCAGCGTGGAGGCTACCGACGTGGCGGTGGCTCAGGCCTTGGCGGCTGCGGATGAAGACCTCCCACAGAGGCCACTCGGCGTGCGAGGTCATGCGGCGGGGCGTTCGGCTGCGGCGCGGCGTTTCGCAGCGTGTGCCCGAGCGGCTTCCCGCACCCAAGCACCATCCTCGTGCGCCGCACGCCGTGTTTCAAGGCGTTCCCGGTTGCACGGGCCGTTGCCTGCGATGACTTGCTGGAATTCTGTCCAGTCGATGGCTCCGAAGCGGTAGTGGCCAGATGCGGCATCCCAGCTCAGGTCTGGATCGGGTACCGTAAGCCCGATGAGGTCCGCTTGCGGCACGGTCATGTCCACAAAGCGCTGGCGCAGCTCGTCGTTTGAGAAGCGCTTGATCCGCCAGCGCATGGATTCTGCCGAGTTCGGCGACTCCGCATCCGTCGGCCCGAACATCATCAGCGAAGGCCACCACCAGCGGTTCAGCGCATCCTGCGCCATCTCCTTTTGTTCGGGCGTGCCTTGGGCTAGGGTCAGCATGATTTGGAACCCTTGCCGCTGGTGGAAGCTCTCTTCCTTGCAGACCCGTGTCATCGCTCGGGCGTAGGGTCCGTAGCTGCACTTGCACAGGGGGACCTGGTTCATAATCGCAGCCCCGTCGACAAGCCAACCGATGGCCCCTACGTCGGCCCAGGTCAGGGTCGGGTAGTTGAAGATGGAGCTGTATTTCGCGCGGCCGTCGTGCAGCTCGTCGATGAGTTCATCGCGGGTCACGCCCAGGGTTTCTGCGGCGGAGTAGAGGTAGAGGCCATGGCCGCCTTCGTCCTGGACTTTGGCCAGCAGAATGGCCTTGCGCTTCAGGCTCGGAGCGCGGGAAATCCAGTTCGCTTCGGGCAACATGCCGACGATTTCGCTGTGCGCATGCTGGCTAATCTGCCGAATGAGCGTGCGCCGGTAGCGCTCAGGCATCCAGTCCTTCGCCTCAATTTTCAGGTCGCGCGCTACGTACGCTTCGAAGTGTTCCTCAGGAGTCATTGCCTACAGGGTGTGGGCCAAATATACGGCCGTATTTTCGCGCCGCATGACCGACTTCCATCCCCTGACCGTTCGTGAAGTCCGCCGCGAGACGGCCGACTGCGTTTCCATCCTGCTCGCCCCCCGTCCGGAAGATGCCGAGCGCTTCCGGTTCACGGCGGGCCAATACCTCACGTTGCGGACGGAACTCGACGGCGCAGAGGTGCGCCGCAGCTACAGCATCTGCACGGCGCCCGCCTCCGGCGAACTGCGCGTGGCCGTCAAACGCGTGCCCGACGGCCGCTTCAGCACGTGGGCAAACGCCCACCTCGCACCCGGCGACGTGCTCGAAGCGATGGCCCCGGCGGGCCGCTTCACCCACGTTCCTCAGCCTGCTCGACCACTCCACCACGTGGGATTTGCCGCCGGTTCAGGCATCACGCCGGTCCTCGGCATCCTCGAAACCGTGCTGCAGGAGGAGCCGGAGAGCACATTCACGCTGTTTTACGTGAACAAAGACGCCCAGAGCGTCATCTTCAAAGAGCGACTGCACGACCTTAAGGACCGGTTTCTCGGGCGGCTCCGGCTGTTCCATTTGCTGACCCGCGAGCCGATGGAGCTCGAGCTCTTTCACGGTCGCCTCGACAAGGACCGGTGCACCCGCATCCTGAATTCGGGCCTGCTGCCGGCAGGCGAAATCGGGGCCGCTTGGCTCTGCGGACCGGAATCCATGATCACCGATTGCCGGGATGCCCTGCGCGAGGCCGGCGTGCCGGAGGACCGCGTCCACTTCGAACTGTTTACGTCGGCGGGTTCGGCGACGAAAACCGTTTCGTCTGCGCCCGCAACGGGCACCGAAGTCGCCATCGTGCTCGACGGCATCACCACGACGGTGCGCCTCGAAGGCACCCGTTCCATCCTCGATGCCGCACTCGATGCCGGGCTCGATGCGCCGTACAGCTGCCTCGGCGGGGTGTGCTGCACCTGCCGGGCCCGCATGACGTCGGGCAAGGCCGAGATGGCCATCAACTACGCCCTCGAACCCCGTGAGGTGGAGCAGGGCTTCATCCTGACGTGCCAAGCGCGGCCGGTAGGCGAGGGGCCGTTCGTCGTCGATTACGACCAGCAGTAAGTTCAGTCGCCGTTCCGCTCGGCCAGTTCCAGCCAACGTTCCTCGGCGGCA
>JBIIRP010000158.1:0-4086 GCA_044341475.1 Flavobacteriales bacterium
TGTGGCGAGTTTGCGCTCCAGAACGGGCAGCATTTCGTCGCAACTCGCTAGTGTCACAAAGACCTCGTCGATGTTCGCCATCGCTTTTGTGTAGACGTCCATCTCCTTTGCATCCGCTGCTGTCGTGGCTGCAGCAAGACCGGCGGAGGCAATCTCCATGATCCAGATGTAGTCCGTCAGCATTTCGTCCAACTTCGCTCGGCGATCGTCCCCTTGCAGGCCTTTGAGAAGCTTGAACGAGGTTTGGTAAAAGTTGTTGAGCGTGCTTGCGGAACTGGCAGATTCAAGGCATGTGATGGTTTCGCGGAGCATGGCATTCGCTCCGGCCACGTCACTCGGACGGAATTTCATGTAATCGGACACCTTTCGTTCCAGCACGCTGCACCCGTTTTTGGGCTTGGATTTCGTGGAGGGATACAGTGTCATCCGCTTATCGTACAGGGCCAAAATGCTGTCCTGCATCGAGGCGACACGCGCTGCATCTTTCGCAGTCTCAGCAGCAGCAAGTTCTGTTTTGAAGAACTTCACACCATCGACATAGATCGATTCCTCGACATTTTCTGGGCACACGGCGCATGCCTTCCTCCAGTTCGCAAGAGCGTCTGCATGGTTGTTTTGGTCCCGAAAGCTCCGGTACACACTGAGGGCTTCTTTGCAGGCAGTTTGCTGCGCCTCGGTGGTGCCGTACTTCGTGTCTTGTGCGAGTCCGGGCAATGCCAGGCCTGCGAGCAGGAGGAGGAGAAAATGGAGCGGCTTCATGGCGTTTGGTCTTCTAAAGCGGGCGCAAATATCAATCATACAACTGTGGAGTCAGCCAGAGGTTCTTGAAAAAGGGCTGCAATTGGACCCCGACACTGATGGAGGCAAATTGTTCGTTCAAGGCTCCTGGTGCTCCTGTACCTCTGTCGCCAAACTCCATGCCAAAACTCACCCTGCTCGTGGATCGGCTCTGTGCGAGTGGCAGCGTGCCGCCACAGCTGATGCGGCGGGTCACGAGCGGTGCGTCATCGATGGTGAATGGCCCCTTTTCCTCGGCCATCCCGATGCGCCAAGTGGCCAATGACCACAGGGTAGATCGGTTGCTTCCGCGTCCTGGCATCCATTCCACACCGCAGCGAAAGCTCTCTTGGACGGCCCAAACCACGCCCGGTGCGAGCACCCCTTCAGCCAGGCTGGAAGCCCCGCTCCAGTCCTGGGTGCGGATGTCTACGACGGCCCGCACGGTCCCCCCGGCCCGGGTGGTGCGGGTGACACCGAGCCCCACGGACCAGACGGAGGGCAAGCGCCATCCGAGGTTCGGCGACGAAACGAGAAGGGCGGTGTCGACGGCGAGTGGGACACCGCCGAAGGTTTGGGTGATGGTGATGAGCCGCTCGATGTCGGATTGGACGGGTGCCGAGGGCGCAAACGTGGCGCCGAGTTGCAGGGATGTGCTGCCGAGCAGGTCGCCGGAGTCCGAATAGCGGGCTGAGAGGAGCCGATCGAAGAGCATGCCGGCCTCGAGACCGGGTGAGCGGTGCTTGAATCGGGAGGTGTTGATTTGGTCCAAAAAGCCCACATCCGCGATGTCCAGCACCGCCCGGCGCGACTGCTCGCCGAAGAGGTAGTTCATCCGGGCACCCACGAACAGAACGCGCTTCTGGATGCGCACGCTGTCGCCTGCAGCCGTCGGCCACATCCCGTGGCTCCGGAAGCCGCGCGACCACCCTGCCCGCGCCCACGTGAGGCCGCCATCGCCGGTGTACTTCTCGGAGTAGGAGCCCACGCCTTCCATCGACCCCGTGCGCGTGATGGCGTAGCCCATCGATGAGGCAGGAACGAGATCTAACGTCCACGCCCGGGCACCGCCGGGCCGCTTGACCACCAAGGACATGGGGCCGGGAGAACCGAAGCGGGCGCGTGCACTGCCCTGGCCTTCTTGGCTGAGTTCCATGGAGGTGCCGAGTCCCGAGAGCTGCCAGGTGGTGTTCGCGCAGGAGGCTCCCGAAGCAGGTTGGCTCGGGTTGTAGCCCGAACCGTCCCACCAGGCGGCACTTCCTCCTCCGAGTCCCATCAAAAAGGTCGGAGGCACGGGCTCGAAGAGTCCGAGTCCATAGCGTGAATAAGGAGAATACTCGGTTGTTTGTGCGCTGGCCAGGATTCCGGCAATACAGGCCGCCCCCGTCAGGAGTAGGTTTCGGGTCATGGCTTGAGGCGGTTGAGCAGCACGTGGTATCCTTTCAGGGTGTGATCCGGGTCGGCAAAAATGCGCACCGAATCGTTCAGGCCCAAGACCGCCCCATCCCCGCCGGTGACGGCCACGGATAAATCCGGATGGGAGAGGGTCCATTCGCGGATGCGGCCCGCCACTTCCAAACGGGCTCCGTGCACCGCACCGGCGACCATGCTGCCCAGGGTCGAAGTGCCGAGGTCGGAGACCGCCTGCACCGCCTGTTCGCGGGTCACCGCTGGAAGCAAGGCCGTTCCGGCGTGCATCGCGTGCAGCCGCATGACAATGCCCGGAGCGATGGAGCCGCCGAGAAATCTGCCCTCGACGACCAGGTCACACGTGATGCAAGTGCCGGCATCCACGATGGCCCAACTTCCAGAAGAGGGAACGGCAAGGGCGTTCGCCACCCGGTCCCACCCGAGCGATTCGTTCGGGACATAGTCGCTCGGAAGCACCTCCGGGGTGGGAGCGTCGAGCCGAATGCACCGTTCGCCCCAACCGGAGCAGAGGTCGTTCCAGCGGGCCGGCAGCACCCCACTTGAGGCGACAAGTACAGCTTCTGGCTCCAGGTGGAGGGCCAGTTCGTAGGCTGCATCATCGTGTAGTACCTGCATCGCGCCATCCCGTGCGCGGGAAGCGAACTTGATGCGTGAATTGCCGACGTCAAGAACCCACCGCCCTCCCCTCATGGCCAGGCGAGGGTTTCAATCCAGCGCTCCAAATCCGCCTGCACCCGTTCCCGCGAAGGGGCGATGCTGTCGGGGTTCGGTCGGTGGTTGAAATACACCGTGGCATGGAGGAAGTTCGAGACGCTGTCGGTGGCGTAGATGTGGATGGGTGTCGCTACCGGACCTTCGAGGTCAAATAGGACCCCGTACACCTTGCGTTCTGGAAAGGCAAAACGCCGCCTTCCTATTCCGCTGGCCTTGATTTCGTGGGTGGCCACTTCTTCGTGTACGGCGGCGATGTGGGCATCGAGGTCGCCGCGCAGGGGGAAGTGGGCGACGAAGGTTTGGGCATCGAGCGGAAGGAAGTCGAGCGTGAAGTAGGTGATCTGGTCGCGGGTTTCTCCGGGGCCGACGCGGGCGTACACGGGCCGTTCGAAGGTGCATCCGGAGAGCGAGACGTCCGCCACGTAACCCGGTGCAGGGAGCTCGATGCGAAAATACCCCCTCGGAAGCGGGACGGGCGTTTCGCGGCAGCCGGAGAGGAGCAGCCCACCGAGGACAACGAGGAGCGCCGCGCACCCGCGCGCGGAGAGCCAGTTACTCCGCCGCATCGGGACCAGGAACTTCAGGCAGCGTGACCTTGATACGCAACAACTTGCGCGGCGTCGCGGCATCGATACGCAACTCCGTGCCTGCAAATGCGATGGACTCCCCTTTCCGAAGCAGACGGCCGGCTTGCTCGGTGATGAATCCGCCGACTGTATCGCTCTCGCCTTTTGCCGCTTCCCACTCGTGTTCAGGAAGGTCAAGCAGCCGGTACAGATCGACCAGGGACATGCCCGCTTCGACCAGCACCGTGCGCTCGTCGAGGCGTGAATAGCTCACTGCGTCGGAATCGAATTCGTCCTCGATTTCGCCGACGATTTCCTCGATGATGTCCTCGAGGGTGATCAAGCCACTGGTGCCGCCGTATTCGTCGACCACAATGGCCAAGTGCGTGTGGCGCGCTTGGAAATCACGCAGGAGGTCGTCGATTTTCTTGTTCTCCGGGATGAAGTAGGCTTTCCGCATGAGCGGTGTCCAATCGAACTCGGATGCCTCGAGATGGGGGACCAGGTCTTTGACATGCAGCACGCCCACGATGCTGTCGGTGGTGCCCTCGTAGACGGGAAGCCGTGAATAACCGCTTTCGAGGATGTGGTTGCGGAT
>JBIIRP010000160.1:0-4029 GCA_044341475.1 Flavobacteriales bacterium
ACTAAACTGCAAACTGCAAACTGCAAACTGCAAACTGCAAACTGCAAACTGCAAACTGCAAACTGCAAACTGCAAACTGCAAACTGCAAACTGAAAACTGTAAGCTAGCGGCGCAGCCGCAGTGCGAGGTCGAGGGCGAGGTTAAGGGCGAGTGCGGGGGTGCAGCACGGGGCAACAAGATAAATTATGCCGAATAGGCGTTTATTTGGGCTTCATTGACTGTATGTGTCGATAAATGAGCTAAACTTGTCGACCACAATTCGTCGACGAAATGGCCCACGCATTTTCTTCTCGGTGTGCCATGTTTGTGCGGACGTGCGTGTTTGCAGGCGCTGGCACCCTCTTTGCTGGTTTGGTTTGGGCGCAAGCGCCGACCAAATCCTACCTCGAATGCAACCACGACTCGCTCGTCAGCGTGCTGCGGGCGTACGAGGATTCGTTAGCGCTCGCCCGCTCGACCGCCGCTGTGCGCGTCGACTATGCGTGGCGAGTGACGGATGTCAGCGTGGCGGACAAGGTGTACAAAATTTACCGCTGTGAGGCCCTGTACGATTCGCTGACGGTGCTGATGAACGCGGTGAATCTCGCCCGTGCAACTTCGCCCGTGGTGGACACGGACAGTGTTTCCGGGGTGATGGGCACGTCGGCGGTGCTTCACGCGCGGGTGACGTCAGACGGCGGCAGTGCGGTGACGGCCACAGGGTTCAAATACGGGACGGATGCGCTCTTAACCAGTCCGATGGATGCGGCGGGCAGCGGAACGACGAGCCCGTTCACGGGGGCGCTGACGGGTTTGGCAAACTGCACCCAGTACTGGGCGGTGGGCTATGCGACGAACGGGGTAGGCACGAGTTATGGAGATACGATTTCGTTCACTACAACCCCGCCGCCGTGTGCCATTCCCAGCGTCACCTTCGATGGACACACGTATGTGACGGTGCAAATCGGCACGCAGTGCTGGTTTGCGGAAAATCTGCGGAACGACTCCTACAGCAACGGGGATTCGATTCCAGGGAATCTGGATGATGTGCAATGGCAGGGCGCGAGCGGCGGCGCGCAAGCAGTCTACGGAGAGGGCACCACCACAGTCAGCGCCGGAAGCAGCGATGAGGTGGCGAATTTGGCAACCTACGGACGGTTGTACAACGGGCACGCCGTTTCAGATCCCCGAGGTGTGTGTCCTTCCGGATGGCACATCCCTTCGAACCCGGAGTGGAACACCCTGGCAGCCCACATCGGGGGACAGACCGTGGCAGCGATTGCCTTGAAGGCCACCGCTCCCGGTTGGGATGGCTTGAATTCAAACTGCTTCGCTGCGCTCCCTGGCGGATGGCGACACCCGTTTCACTCAGAATTTCAGAGCGCAGAGAGTTATGGATACTGGTGGGATTCGCAGGGAAGCGCTTGGCACATGATTACCGGAAGCGGTTCAATCAATCGCGCTGGGATGGACCCCGAATACGGTGCCTCGATCCGCTGCATCCAGGATTGACGGCGACGCGGGTTGGAGGAGCGGGCGGAGGGCGGTAGATTGCGGGGGTGGGCGAGCGCTTGAATTTGCCGGAGGTGCCGGAGTTGCGGCGGCGGCCGTCCTCGCGGGGGGAGGGCGAGGAGGTGCTGTGCGGCGTGCGGCGGCGGTGGGTCGCGCTCGAGCCGGAGGAGTGGGTGCGGCAGCATTGGATAGCGTATTTGCGGGCGGGGCTGGGCTATCCGGCGGGGTGCATGGCGGTGGAGTTTCCGCTGACGCTCAACGGGTTGCAACGTCGGGCGGACCTCGTGTGCTTCGATCCCCGGGGGGAAGCGCTGGTCCTCGTGGAGTGCAAGCGGCCCGCCGTTGCGCTCAGCCAAACCGTGCTCGACCAAGTCCTTCGGTACCGTTTGGCCTTGCCGGCGGCCGTCGTGGTGGTTTCGAACGGACTGGAGCACCGCGCGTGGGATTGCCGCTCGGGCAGCGCGCTCTCGGAACTTCCGGCCTACCGGAACGAAGGGGTGGACGGCGCTGCTGGGTGAAACTTGCCTATTTTCGCAGCGCCCGCGCGGCAAACCCTATCTTATGGTTATTCAGGACATCCTCGCCATCGCCGGCAAGCCCGGCCTCTTCAAAATCATCACGTCGAACCGCACGAACCTCGTCGTGGAATCGATGCTCGACCGCAAACGCATGAGCATTCCCGGCACGGTGCGCGTCAGCTCGCTCGGCGACATCACGATGTTTACCACCGGCGACGACCTGCACATCCGCCACGTACTCACGCGGATGCACGACCACCTGAAGGGCGCTGCGGGCATCGACCACCGGGCAGAACCGGCGGAATTGCGGGCCTTCATGGACCAAATTGTGCCGGAGCTGGACCACAACCGCGTGTACAACAGCGACTTGAAGAAGCTCGTGCAGTGGTACAACACGCTCGTCGCCCAGGGCGCCTTCCCGCTGGAGATGCGCGAGGATCCCGCTGCTGCCGCCGAAGCTGAAGCGGCCACTGCAGACGCGTCAGGCGAATCAGCCACTCCGGCCGCCACCACCGCAGCGGCCAAACCCGCAGCCAAAGCCGCGAAAGGCACGAAAACCACGAAGGCCAGCGCCCCCAAATCCACCGCCCCGAAGGCCAGCTCAAAGAGCGCTCCCGCGAAAGCCCCGACCCGCGTGGCCGGAGCGAAGAAGGGAGGGTGAGGGTTTGCGGCTGCGCCGCAGGTTAAGGATGAGTGCGGCTGCGCCGCACAGGACGAGGACGAGGTTGAGGACGAGGTTTTTGTCACCTGCGTCTTTCTGTCGTGTCATTCAGGTGTCGAGGATTGTACCTGTGGAGTTGGTTTGCGTTCGCTGTATCGCATCCATGCGCTTTGGGAAGCAAATCAGCGTTTTGCATTTCAAACCACGTTAGCCACGAAAATCTATCGGAATAAAATCCGCTTCGCTCAGGCAGAGGGCTTCAATGTAACCTTGCTTTACTTTCTGCTCCGGGATGTTCATCTTGCTTTCGAACGGGTGAAAAAACAGAACTCAGCATCGAGAACGGTGCGAAGTTTGACATGCTAGAAGAGCAAGCCCTATGCGACGGCATACGTTAACCGCTTATCAGCGGAAAATCCTGAAAGGCATGGACGATGTTCACGGTCAACTTGTGGCCTGCAAGAAGCGCATCAACAGTGAACTCGTAATCATGCGTGACAACAAGACCGTCTACATCAAACCGTCCTAAGCTCTCAGCTTAGGCGCACAGCGGCGCAGCTGTACTCAACCCCAAAAAAAACGGCCTCCCCCGAAGGGAAGGCCGAAAAAGAGTCAAAGAGTCAACTAATACTCAATCCTGGACGCAACGGACGGAGAAGCCGCGACGTGCGTCGAAGTTGTAACGTGTGATATTAGCGTCTCCAGAGCTCAGGACGAGGTACGAGGGGTAAGTCCCATTATGGGAGGAAGACCACCAGAACCCGTAGCTGCCCTGATCATTGAAGGCCCCATTGGTGTTTCGATAGCCACTGGGCAGAGCCGAGAAGCCAATCGTGTTTGTACCGTTCCAAAGTGGAGACGCTGCCTTCATTACGGTGCCCGGACTTGCGCCTAATCCTGATTCAAGAGTTGACCATTCTGCGTCTGATGGAACATGCCAACCCGTCGGGCAAAGACCCGCCGCATCCGTGACCGCATACCAATTATACAAGCGGCCGTATGTTGCGAAGTTGGCTACAGAATCCGCGTTGTAAATCGTCTGGGCTCCCGAAGTTTCGTTCGACCACGCTGTGTCGTCTAGATGCCCCGGAATCGCCGTTCCATCTCTGTAGTTGTCATTGCGCAGATTCTCCTTAAACCAGCACTGCGATCCGATTGATACCGTCGTGTAATTGTGTCCATCGTACGACACGGTCGTTCCACACGTGAAGGGCGGAGCCGACGTCGTGAACGTGATTGTATCCCCGTAGCTCGTGCCCACTGCGTTCGTCGCGTAGCCCACCGCCCAGTACTGCGTGGAGGCCGTCAGGCCCGTGAGCGACCCCGTGAATGGACTCGATGTGCCGCTGCCCGCCACG
>JBIIRP010000161.1:0-4019 GCA_044341475.1 Flavobacteriales bacterium
GTTCGGTCATGGGCGGTACGGAATGCGGGCACGCAACGACTGCGCCAGGGTCGCCTCATCCGCATGCTGCAAGTCATCCCCCACAGCGACTCCTCGAGCTAAAACCGTGACCTGGTGGACAAGCGAAGCAATGCGCCGGTACACGTAGTACGCCGTCGTTTCCCCTTCCATCGTGGCCGGCAGCGCAAAAATCACCTCGACCTCCGTCCCTTCCGGCAGCGCGCGCAACCGGTCTTCGAGCGACGCGACATGCAAATCCGACGGCCCCACACCGTCCATCGGACTGATCAGGCCCCCGAGCACGTGGTAGCGTCCGCGAAAACTGCCGAGCGACTCGATGGCCAGCAGGTCGCGCAGGTCTTCCACAAGGCAGATGAGGTGCGCCGGTCGGTTGGGGTCTGCGCACACCGAACACTCCGCTCCTTCCGTAGCCGTATGGCACACCCTGCACGGCCGCACCCCGTCCCGCATGTCCGTCAGGGCGCGCGCCAAACCGTGCACCCGCTCCGCATCGGCCCGGAGCAAATGCAGCGCCAGCCGCAGGGCGGTCTTACGCCCGATGCCCGGAAGGGACGCAATCCGGTCCACCGCCGCCTCAAGAAGCCGGGAGGGCAGTTCCATGCGGACGAAGGTACGGCCGGGCGCGGGCCTGACGCATCTTTGGGCCCATGCAGCCCCTCCTCATCCTGGCCACCCTGCTGGCCTACTTCGCACTGCTCTTCGTCGTCGCCCGCTGGACGTCGCGCAACGAAACCGCTGCGGCTGGCGATGCGGACTTTTTCCTTGCCGGCCGCGCAGCCCCCTGGTACGTCGTGGCCTTCGGGATGATCGGGACTTCGCTCAGTGGGGTTACCTTCATCAGTGTCCCCGGCTGGGTCGGCGAGCAGGGCTTTACCTACATGCAGATGGTGGTGGGCTACCTGTTTGGCTACCTGTTCATCGCCGGCGTACTGTTGCCGCTCTACTACCGGCTGGGATTGACCAGCATCTACACCTACCTCGGCTCGCGCCTGGGCCCACGCGCCTACCTCACGGGAGCCTGGTTTTTCCTGCTGAGCCGCATCATCGGTTCGGCCTTTCGGCTGTACCTGGTGGTGCTTGTCCTCGAGACCTTCGTTCTTGAACCGCTCGGGTTCTCCGCGACCGGTGGCTTTCCGTGGGGGGCAACGGCAGTTTCCGTGGCCATCATCGCGTTGATTTGGCTGTATACCCGAACAGGCGGCATGAAGACCATCGTCTGGACGGATACGCTCCAAACCGCCGCCATGCTCGGCGCGCTGGCCTTCGCAGTATGGGCTACCGTGGATGCCCTCGGGTGGAACTGGTCGGAAGTGCCTGCCCGGCTTGCGGCGAGTGGCACGACCCGCTGGTGGGTCTGGGACGATTGGGCGGCACCGAACCACGCCCTCAAGCACCTCGTGGCAGGGGCCTGTGTGGCGGTCGCGATGACCGGACTGGACCAGGACATGATGCAGAAGAATTTGGCATGCCGGAACCTCCGGGATGCCCAAATCAACATGCTGTCCTTCTCCACGGTACTCATCGGAATCAACCTGCTGTTCCTCGTGCTCGGCGCGCTACTGTACAGCTTCTGGCCGACGACTGGACTGCCGCTGCCGGCTGCCGACGCCCTGTTTCCGACACTCGCGCTGCACGGGCACCTCGGACCGGCCGTTGCCGTGCTGTTTCTCATCGGATTGCTCGCTGCGGCCTTGAGCTCCGCGGACGGCGCATTGACCGCGTTAACCACCTCATTCTGCGTCGATGTCCTGGACACCCCAGCACGACCGGCCGACGAAGCCGTGCGCATCCGCAAGCGCGTACACGTGGGCATGGCAGGCGCGCTTGTGGTGGTCATGGTTGCCTTCCGTGCGGTGGCAGACGGCAGCGTAGTGGCGGCCATTTTTACGGCAGCGAATTACACCTACGGACCGCTGCTCGGCATGTTCGGATACGGATTGATCAGCACCTCGCGTCCTGCAGACCGCTGGATTCCGGTGGTCGCGGTCCTCAGTCCCATTCTGTGTTTTGTCCTCGAAACCGTTCTCAAATCCACATGGGGGTTCAGCTTCGGCTTTGCCCTACTGCCCGTCAACGGAGCGCTTACCTTCCTCGGACTTGCACTCCTGCCACGAGCGCGTTGAGGTTCCCGCTACTTTTGTACGCAATCCCAGCTGTTCCATGACTGCACCCCGCACCTCTGCCTTGCTCGGACGCTTGACCGAAAGCGCCACGCTCGCCATGGCCCGCAAGGCCCGCGAACTCAAAGACCAAGGCGTCGATGTGATTTCCTTGTCGCTCGGCGAGCCTGATTTCGACACTCCGGACCCCATCAAGGAGGCCGGGATTTCCGCCATCCGGGCAAACGATACCCACTACACGCCGGTACCTGGAACGGCGGCGTTGCGCCAGGCCATCTCCCGGAAATTCCTGCGCGACAACGGACTCACCTACACCCCGGAGCAAATCGTCGTCTCGAACGGCGCAAAGCAAACCATTGCAAACGCGGTGCTCGCCCTCGTCGATCCGGGCGATGAAGTGATTTTGCCGGCGCCGTACTGGGTGAGCTACGAGGATTTGGTGCGGCTGGCAGACGGTGTTCCCGTCATTCTGCCCACAGATATCTCCTCAGATTACAAGATTTCGCCTGCACAGCTCCGCGCTGCGCTGACGCCGAAATCGCGCATGCTCATCTTTTCGTCGCCGTGCAATCCCTCCGGATCGGTGTTCACCCGGACCGAGTTGGAGGCCCTGGCGGCGGTTCTCGCTGACTTCCCCGAGGTCATCGTCATCAGCGATGAGATCTATGAACTCATCAACTTCACGGGTTCGCACGCGAGTTTTGCGGCCTTGCCGGGCATGTACGACCGGACGATCACGGTGAACGGTGTGTCCAAAGGCTTTGCCATGACCGGCTGGCGTCTGGGGTACCTCGGCGCCCCGCGCTGGATTGCGGACGCCTGCTCGACCATCCAAAGCCAAATGACCTCCGCCCCGTGCAGCATCGCCCAGGCCGCGGCGGCAGCTGCAGTCGATGCCGATCCTTCCATAGCAGACGGCATGCGGGATGCCTTCCTCCGCCGCCGCGACCTCATGATCGCCGGTCTCGAGCAGATTCCCGGCTTCCAAGTGAATTGCCCCCCGGGAGCGTTCTATTTGTTTCCTGACGTATCCGCCGTTCTCGGCAAGACCGGCAACGGGATGCTCATCGCCACTTCCGATGACCTCGCCCTCTACCTCCTCAGCGAAGCCCATGTCGCGGTGGTCGGTGGCACGCCCTTCGGGGCTCCGCAGTGCATCCGGCTGTCCTACGCCGCCTCAGAAGAGGCCCTGCGCGAGGCCGCTGTGCGGATGAAACGTGCCATCGAAGCCTTGCATTGACGATGACTGTGCTGGAAGCAATCGCACACTTCCCTCAACTTCGCGTGGTTGTCGCCGGAGACATCATGCTCGATGCCTACGTGGTGGGCGAAGTCAGCCGGGTGAGTCCTGAAGCGCCCGTTGCGGTCCTCGATGTTCGGGAGCGGGATGCCCGTCCTGGCGGAGCAGCGAATGTGGCGGAGAACGTGAAGGCACTCGGCGCCAGCGTGGCAGTCTGCGCCCTAGTCGGTGCGGATGAAAAGGGAGCAGAATTGGAAGATGTGCTTGCTGCCCGCGGCATCGACACCTCGGCGCTCGTCGCTGATTCCACCCGGCCCACGACGGTCAAGACCCGCTTCATGAGCGCAGGCCAACACCTGCTCCGTGCCGACGACGAATCCACCCATCCTGTTTCGGGGACGGGAGAAGCGGCGTTGATTGCTTCGTTCAGTTCACTGCTCGACCGCATGCGTCCGGATGTGGTCATCCTCGAAGACTACGACAAGGGCACCCTGACCGCCCAAACCATTCCCGCATTTCTCGATGCGTGCCAGAGCCGTTCCATCCCGGTGGCCGTCGATCCCAAACTGCGTCAATTCCGCCTTTACCGGAGCGCTCAAATATTCAAGCCTAACTTCAAAGAACTTAAGGAAGGAACT
>JBIIRP010000022.1:0-13763 GCA_044341475.1 Flavobacteriales bacterium
CCACCGGTAGTAAGCGGGGTCGCTCGTGCGGACTTCCCGGCTCCAGTCGTAGCAGAAGCCGAGCTTTTCGAGCTGTTCGCGGTAGCGGGCGATGTTCGCCTCGGTGGTCACGGCCGGGTGTTGGCCGGTTGCGATGGCGTACTGCTCCGCGGGGAGACCGAAGCTGTCGTACCCCATGGGATGCAGGACGTTGAAGCCCTTGTGGCGCTTGTACCGGGCGAAGATGTCGCTCGCGATGTAGCCCAGCGGATGCCCGACGTGCAGGCCTGCCCCCGACGGGTAGGGGAACATATCGAGGACATAGAATTTGGGCCGCGTGGGGTCCTCCACCACGCGGTACGCCTGATTTGCCTCCCACTTCGCCCGCGCCCGCTGCTCGATGGCTCGAAAATCGTACTCCATGGCCCCAAAGGTCGAGAACCCCGCCGACCTTCGCACCATGTACGCGGCACGCACCCCACCGGTGGTCAAAGCCCTGGCGTCCCAACTCGTTTGGAGCGGCCCCCCGGGGCCTGCGGAATCACCTACCGTGTACCTCACCTTCGACGACGGGCCCCACCCCACCATCACGCGGGAGGCGATGTCCGTGCTCGGAAACGTCCCTGCCTTATTCTTTTGTGTGGGGGCGAATGTCGAGCGCCATGCCGAGGTGGTCGGTGAGCTGCAGGCGGCGGGCCATGCGGTCGGCAACCATGCCCACCGCCACGAATCCGGTTGGGAAACCCGCGGCGTCGCCTACTTGCGGAGCTACCTCGCGTGCGAACGTGCACTCCGGAGCGCGAGCGGGTCCGGCAGCGTCGCCTTCCGCCCGCCGTACGGCCGCATCACCCGGAGCCAAGCCGCAGCCATCGGGCGCCGGAGCGAGATCGTCATGTGGGACGTGCTCAGCGGCGACTTCGACCTCCGCGAATCGGCCGATTCGTGTCTCGCGCGACTGCAACGTGCCACACGCCCTGGCTCCGTGGTGGTGTTCCACGACAGCGAAAAGGCGGCGTCCCGGATGCTGGGTGCTTTACCGCGGTATGTCGCCTGGCTCGCTGAGCAAGGTTACACAGCGAAATCGCTTCCTATCAGGCCTTTGCAGCAGCGCTGAGCAGCTTGAGTTTCTCGCGGATTTCGTCAATCTCCCGCTTGTCCTCGCGGATGGATTTCTCGTATTGCTCGCGGATGGCCTCGGCTCCTTTTCCGGTGAACCGCATGAGGTTCTCCTCGGTGGCCGTTACCCGTGCGCGTAACCGGTCGATTTTTTCGCGCAGCAGCGACTGCTCCCGCGCGACGCCGCGCGTGTCGCCGTCGGCCAAACGCTCGACGCGGCCCCGGTAGCTGTCGATATTCCGCTCAGAGCGTTGGGCGCTCAACGAGGCATACTTCGCGTCCATGGTCGTCCGGAACCGCTCCATCAACCCGTCCAGCGCCTTCCGCGGCACGAAACCGATGGCATTCCACCGGGTGCCGAACTCCTTCAACGCATCGAGGTCGGCCTTCCGGTCGCCCGTCAATTCGTAGGCCTGGATGGCCTCCAGCAGTGCCTCCTTTTCATTCAGGTTCGCCTGCTCCGTGGCATCCCGGTCGGCAAACTGGGCCTTCTTCGCCTTAAAGAACTGGTCCTGGGCTTTCCGGAATGCGCGCCACAACCGCTGTTCATCGGCCGGGCTCGCCGGGCCCACCTCTTTCCACTCCTTCTGCAGCGCAATCATGGCATCGGTCGCCGTCCGCCACTCGGTGCTCGAGCTCAGCGCCTCTGCCTTTTCGATGAGGGCGGCTTTCTTGTCCCGGTTTTCCTTACCCGCGGCCTTGATGGCGTCGTAGTGGAGCTGCTTCTTCGCGAAGAACACGTCGGTGAGTTCCCGGAACGTGGTCCAGAGCTGCTCGTTCACCTCCTTCCCTGCAAAACCGGCCTCCTTCCAGCGGGTCTGCAGCGCCACGATGGCGGACGTAGCCTGCTGCCACCCTTCGTGGGTCGGGGGCACATCGGCCGCGACAGCCGCACGCACTTCTTCGATGAGCGCTTCCTTCCGCTCGGCATTGCCTTTGAAGGTGGCGCGGATTTCGTCGTAGTGGGTCTTGACCTCCTCGAATACCGGCCGCACCAGCCCGAAGAAGGCGTCGGCGATCTCCTGGTAGGACTCGCGGGGGGAGGGGCCGATATCGAACCACTGCTTTTGGAGCGAGCGGGCCGCCTTTTCCCGGTCCACGAGGGCTTCGATGGCACCGAGGCCCTTCGCGAGCTCAATCAACTCCTCCTTCCGCTTCAAGTTCACGCGCAAGTCGTGCTCTTTCAGCTCCTTATAAATCGTGATGTTGTAGAAAAACTCGTCGCGCAACCGGTTGTACGTGTCCTGCACCTCCTTGTGGCGGTCGCCCGGCACGTCACCCACCTTCGACCACTGTTCGCGCACCTCGTTGAACACCGCAAACGCGGCGCCGATGTTCTCCTCTTCCTGGATCGTGTGCCGCAACCGCTCGAGCATGGCGAGCTTCTGTTCGAGGTTCACCCGCTGCTCCTCGGCCACACGGCTCCTCCACGCCTTTTCCCGCTCCTTGAAGACCCCGATGGCCTCGTCGAACGCGGCTTCCACCGGATCCGGTTGGTACTCGAAGCCTTCGTCCGACGCATGTTCGGATTCGGCAAACGCTTCACGTTGCCGACGAATTTCTTCCTGCGTCAAGACACGGAACTCATCGATGGCATTGCGCACATCCTTGCGGATGGCTTCCAGGTCCTCTTGTGTGAGGAGGGTCTGGACACGGGACAAAATCTCTGACCGCATCGGTCCGGGGTGTTTGGGAGTGGGGAACGCGAATATCGAACTTTCGAGAGGAAATGAGTGAAAGATGACGCCTTCAGACCTCGAGAACCTTCGGTCCTGGTGCGCACTTCGGGAGCGCTGTACGGACGATGTCCTGCAAAGGTTGCGGCGCCAGCAGGTGGGCGAAGCCGAGGCAGAACAGGCGGTCGAGCGCTTGCGGAACGAGGGATTTCTCGACGACCGACGCTACGTGGAGGCCTATGTGGAAGGCCATGCTGTGGGGCGCCGCTGGGGCCCGGCCCGCATCCGGGCCGGCCTGCGGGCCAAACGCATCCCGGACGCCCTCATCGCCCCGGCCCTCGCGCGCCTCGACCCCGCCGAGGCACGCGAAACGCTGCATGCCCTGGCGCGTCGGCGGTCCGACGAACTCCCCGCCGGCCGGGAACGGGTCATCCGCTGGCTCCTCCGTCGCGGATTTCCGCTCGACGACGTGCTCGCCGCCGTAGATGCCGCGGCCCATCGGTGATTACCTTTGCACCCCATGGTGACGATTGACCGGCTGAACGCCCTCCGCGACCGGGTGCACGACCTCCGAGGCTACCTGAACATCGAGGCGAAGCTCCTTGAGATAGCAGAAGAGGAAAAGCAAACCCAGGATCCCGACTTCTGGAACGACCCGAAAAAGGCCGAGCTCGTGCTCAAGACCTTGCGGTCGAAAAAGTCGTGGACCGAAAGCTACAAGGCGTGCGCAGCGGCGGTGGACGACGCCCAGGTGATGTTCGAGTTTTGGAAGGCCGGCGAGGCCGCTTCCGAAGACGCAGACGAAGCCTACTCCCGGGCTGAAACCTCCGTCGAGGAGCTGGAATTCAAGAACATGCTGAGCGCAGAGGAAGACAACCTCAACGCCATCATGCAAATCACCTCAGGTGCTGGCGGGACGGAAAGCTGCGACTGGGCGGCGATGCTCATGCGGATGTACCGGATGTACGGCGACCGGGCAGGGTTCAAAATCCGCGAGCTCGACTTCCAGGACGGAGATGTGGCGGGCATCAAGCAGGTCACACTGGAATTCGAGGGGCCTTTCGCGTTCGGCATGCTCAAAGGCGAAAACGGCGTGCACCGGCTGGTGCGCATCAGTCCGTTCGATAGCCAAGCCCGGCGGCATACCTCCTTCGTTTCGGTGTACGTCTATCCACTGGTTGACGATTCAATTGAGATTGAAATCAACCCCTCGGACATCACCTGGGATACCTTCCGCTCCGGCGGTGCCGGAGGCCAAAACGTGAACAAGGTCGAGACCGGCGTGCGCCTGCGCCACGCCCCCACCGGCATCATCATCGACAACACCGAAACGCGCTCGCAGCTCCAGAACAAGGAGAAGGCCATGCAGTTGCTGAAAAGCCAGCTCTACGAAATGGAACTGGCCAAACGCAACGAGGCCCGTGCCGAAATCGAAGCCGGCAAAAAGAAAATCGAGTGGGGCTCCCAGATTCGCTCGTACGTGATGCAACCGTACAAGATGGTCAAGGACCTGCGCACCGGCCACGAGACCTCGAACGTCGACGCCGTGATGAACGGCGAAATCGATGGATTCCTCAAGGCCTACCTCATGCAAGCCGGATCGGGTGCTGCCGCCCCGGTCATCGATGACGATTTCTGATGAACCCTACCGCGATGGAACTTTCATTTCGAGTTGAAAAAGATACACTCGGCGAGGTCCGGGTTCCCTCCCACGTCCTGTGGGGCGCCCAAACCGAGCGTTCCCGTTCGAACTTCAAGATCGGACCCGAAGCGTCCATGCCGCGGGAGATCATCCAGGCCTTCGCCGTCCTCAAAAAGGCCGCCGCATTGACGAATACCGAGCTCGGTGTGCTGGAGGCTGAAAAATGCGCCCTCATCGTCGCGGTGTGCGATGAAATCCTTGCAGGGAAGCACGATCGGGAGTTCCCGCTCGTGGTTTGGCAAACCGGCTCCGGGACGCAGTCGAACATGAACGTGAACGAGGTCATCGCCCATCGGGCCCACGTGCTCAGCGGAGGCACGCCCGGCGAAGGAAAGGGGCCGGTGCACGCAAACGACGACGTCAACAAGTCCCAGTCCTCGAACGACACCTTCCCGACGGCCATGCACATCGCGGCGTACACGTCGGCCGTGGAGATTACCCTGCCGGGAGTCCAGCGGCTGCGCGACGCGCTCGCCGCCAAATCCGCCGCATTCGCCTCCATCGTGAAAATCGGCCGCACCCACCTGATGGATGCGACCCCCCTGACGCTCGGCCAAGAGTTCAGCGGCTACGTCGCCCAGCTCGACTACGGCATGCGCGCCGTGCGGAATGCCCTTTCCCACGTGGCTGAGCTCGCGCTCGGTGGCACGGCGGTGGGCACCGGCATCAACGCTCCTGATGGCTATGCCGTGGGGGTTGCGCGCCACATCGCAGCCCTGACAGGCCATCCATTCGTCACGGCTCCGAACAAATTCGAAGCCCTCGCATCGCACGATGCCCTCGTGGAGCTCCACGGAGCATTCCGCCAGCTCGCCGTAGCGCTGAATAAAATCGCGAACGACATCCGCATGCTGGCCTCTGGACCGCGCTCCGGCATCGGCGAGCTCATCCTTCCAGCAAACGAGCCCGGTTCGAGCATCATGCCGGGCAAGGTGAACCCGACGCAACCGGAAGCGGTCACAATGGTCTGCGCGCAAGTCATCGGGAACGACGTGGCGGTCACTTTCGGCGGGGCCCAAGGCCACTACGAGCTCAATGTGTTCAAGCCCATGATCGCCCGGAATGTCCTGGAATCCGCGCGGCTGCTCGGCGATGCCTGCGTTTCGTTCGCGGAGCACGGCGTCGAGGGGATCGAAGCGAACGAGTCCCGCATCGCGGAACTCGTCCAAAACAGCCTCATGCTGGTCACGGCGCTCAACCCCCACATCGGCTACTACAAGGCAGCCGAAATCGCGAACAAAGCCCACCGCGAGCACACCACGCTGCGCGAAGCTGCACTCGCCACGGGCTACCTCACCCCCGAGGAATACGACCGCTGGGTCGTGCCTGCGGATATGGTGGGCTGATCAATCGACGACCACGAGCCGCGAGCGCGACACCCGTCCGGCCTGCTCAAGCGTCAGCACGTACGCCCCAGGCCTCAAGCCCTCCGTGGACACCACCGCGGTCGAATGGGAACTTGATACAGAGCGCACCACCACGCCGGTAGCATCTGTCAACCGTCCGGTCACTGCGCCTTCGCGAGCAGCCGGCCACGCCCACCGCACGTCACCGCCGGCAGCCACCGGGTTCGGAAACAGCGCCGCCGCAGACGGCTCGAGTTGGATGGATTCCGTTCCTACAGCCGGTGAACCAGGATAGACGTTCAGCTGGAATCCCGAGATAAATCCGAGCATGCCCTCCTCGTCGAGCGAAAGGGAGTCACAGAACGTAGCCGTGCAAACCGAACCAGCCGGGTCTGCGAACGTCGCCGTCAAACACAGCAGGTACGGTCCCGAGCCTGCATAGGTGTGCGACGGGTACAGTTCTGTGCTGGTGGATTCATCTCCGAAGTCCCACAACGCAGTGTAGCTGGCCCCCTCGCCCACAGTTCCCATCCAAACCGAAACCGAGGAGGGAATGGGATTGCCCGTGGCGTCCGTGGTTTGGGCCACCTCAAATGACACCTCACATCCGCCGCCTTCACCACCACCTCCGCCGCCGCCGCCGCCTTGTTCACCACAGTAATTCGCTGTCCACGCTGCGGACCAACTGAATCCCAACGCGTCCAGCGGAGTGAGAACGAGGGAATCGCTTACAATCGCGCCAGTACAGTCGGAATACTGTCCGAGGACGAGGGATGGCATCCCTTGACCGCCCGGCATACCGATGTAGACTTCATGGTAGCCCGTGGCATCCGTGGTGCCAGTCGCCGTGATGACCGCCCCGCCACAGTAGGCGGTGTAGTCCACCTGGACCGGTGCGCCGTCCGTGTTTTCAAGTTGGGTCGAAAGCAACAGCATGGGCTGCGCTACGAGGGAAGAAACGCCCGATATCAGGGCCAAACTGACCAAAAGAAGCGGTTTCATACGACTACAGGTTTACCCGAAGGTAGGCAAAGTCAGCGAAGTACCGCCTGAGGAAGCCGATTCCGGTAGGATCCCGCCGTCGCCGCGAACCAGGCATGCGCCTCCGCTGGGTAGCCCCCTTCCTCCGTCCACGGAAACCGGCGCACGAACGCGCTCAGGTCCATGTCCTCCAGCATCGCCAGCAGGGGGAAACGCAAATCCAGCGGATCCGTGTCATCTGCAAAGAGCAGATTTTCAAACAAATGAAGTGCATCCTCTCGGTCTTCAGCCCGGTCCAGCGCCTGATCGACTTCTGGGATTCCCACCTCCATTAGTTCGCCTAGATCCGTCTCCGCACTGCTGTACTGCCACCACAGCATACCGGCTTCGTACAGCAAACCATACACGTCCCGGTTGTTCCCCGCCGCGTACGGAACCGATTCCGGAAACTCCTCCCCCGGACCCACGAGAAGTGCAAGCAATTCCTCTGCTGCGCGCTCGATCAATTCTTCGCGCATGCCGGGGAACTCATCGATGAGCTTGCAATCCAGCAGGGCGATGTAGCCCGGAAAAAAATCCGGATGCACCGCAAGGAGTCCTTGAACGAGGTAAAACAGCCGAACCTGTTCCTCAGAATCTGGATGGGAGTCGATGCCTTCCGGAGCGCCCACGAGATAGGTTTCAAACCTCCGCCTCAAAGGGGCGGAGTGGAAGCGAGCGGGGTCATAGATGAAACTGCGCATCAAATGAAGGGCTCTCCCCGGTCGACCTTCAACGAAGTCACCAGGGACTTGATCCACTGCTCCTCGGATTTGGGACAGATAAGCAGCGCATCCGGAGTATCTACGACGATGAAGTCCGACAGGCCGCGGATGGCGATGAGCTTCGTGGGCACACCCGGTTCGGGTGAGGCCGCCACGACGTTGTTCCGGGCATCGGTTGCTAACAAGTCCACGCCTGCTGTTCCATTGCCCTCTTCGTCCACCGCGAGCTTGTCGTGCACCGACCCCCACGTCCCCAAATCGCTCCAGCCGAAGTCCCCGAGAATGACCGATACGTTTCGCGCTTTTTCCATCACCCCATAGTCGATCGAAATGTTCTCACAGTCCGGATAAACCGCCGCCGCGGCTGCAGAAAGGGCCTCTGGGTCGCGGGAACCGAAGGCATCCGCCCGCTCGTGGAACAGGTCCTGGATTTCCGGTAAATGCCGTTCAAACGCAGCTGAAATATTTGCTAGACTCCAAACGAAAATACCTGAATTCCAGTAGAAATCGCCGCTGGAAAGGAATTCTGCTGCCAACTCCAGAGTCGGCTTTTCGGTAAAGGTGCGCACCGAACGGATGCGCGGGTCTTCGCTTCCGGGCAAGTCCTCGAATTGGATGTATCCGTAGCCGGTGTCAGGACGCGTCGGACGGATGCCTAACGTCACCAGGTGGGCGGTGGAGCGCGTGTGGGCGAGTGCCAAATCCAGCATATCGAGGAACCCCGATTCGTCCAGAATCAAATGGTCTGCCGGTGCGACCACGAGGGCAACGTCTGCTCCGCCACCTGTTCGTGCTGCGACCACATGGTTTGCGAAGGCAATGCACGGCGCCGTATTGCGCATAAACGGTTCGCACAGGATGTTCTCCGCTGGGAGTTGAGGGAGGTGTTCTGCAACGAGGTCCCGGTACCGCTCCTGGGTGACCACCAGCATCCGTTCGAGGGGAATGCGGCGACCGAGGCGGTCGCACGTCATTTGGATCAGCGAGCGGCCGGTGCCGAGGATGTCGAGGAATTGCTTCGGTCGAGCTGATCGCGACATGGGCCAAAAGCGCGTTCCCGCGCCGCCCGCCATGATCACCGCCCACGTGCCCTCGGAAGTCATCGAACGAGGGACCAACGGGGGCAATCAGGGCACTTCCTAGACGTGCTGCATCCGGCGAGGAGGCTTGCTGCACTGGCCACCAGCGCGATAAGCACTGCAGCACGGAGTGGAGTCGAGAACTTCATCGCCCCGAATTTACGCCGCCCCGCGTGTACCTTCGTGGCCATGCGGGTTCTTTACCACATCGGTCGCTACACCCAGTTGCTGGGGGCCATCTTGCGCCGACCCGCCCGTGGCAAGGTGTTTTGGAAGTTACTCGTCGCAGAACTCGAGGCCATCGGACTGCAATCGCTCGGCATTGTGGCCCTGCTGAGCGTCTTCATGGGTGCCGTCATTTGCCTGCAAACCGCCCACCAAATCAGCGGATGGATCCCCGATTACACCGTCGGTTTCACCGTCCGGCAGACCATGATCCTCGAATTCAGCCCCACGTTGATTCCGGTCATTCTTGCCGGCAAAGTGGGCTCGGCAATCGCCTCCCAAATCGGGACGATGCGTGTTACAGAACAGATTGATGCACTGGAGATTATGGGCATCAACAGCGCGAATCACCTGCTTCTTCCGAAGGTCATCGCCGGGGTGCTCATCATCCCGTGTCTCGTGGTGTTGAGCATGGTGCTCGGCATCGCCTCCGGGACCGTGGTCGCCCTCGCGACGGGAGTGAGCAGCATGGCCGACTTCGAGTACGGCATGCGCATCGATTTCAAGGCGTTCGACGTGGTCTATGCCCTCTCGAAGACCACCGTTTTTGCCTTCATCCTCACCAGCGTCCCGGGGTACCATGGATTTTACGCGCAAGGAGGCGCACTCGAGGTAGGGCAAGCCGCTACGCGCGGGGTGGTGTGGAGTGTCGTGGTGGTGATGGTCGCAAATTTGGTCCTCACACAACTCTTGCTCAACTGATTGCCCACCATGATTGAAGTGCAGGGGCTGACCAAATCCTTCGGAGACCAGGCCGTCTTGCGCAGCATCGACGCCCGCTTTCACCCCGGTGAAGTGAGCTGCGTCATCGGCCGAAGCGGCAGCGGAAAATCCGTCCTCACGAAGTGCATCGTGGGCCTCTTCGAGCCAGATAGCGGGAGCGTCCACTTTGACGGCCGCAACTTTACCGCCATGGACCGGGATGAGCGCGTCGAAGTCCGAAAGGAAATCGGCATGCTGTTCCAAGGCGGTGCTCTGTTTGATTCGCTCACGGTGGAGGAAAATGTCCGCTTTCCGTTGCGCATGTTCAGCGGTTGGGACGAAGAACGCATCCGCACCCGAGCGGCAGAGTGCCTACAGCGGGTGGAACTTGACAAGGCCGGAGCACGCTACCCTTCGGAGGTCAGCGGCGGCATGAAAAAACGCGTGGGTATCGCGCGGGCCATCGCTCTGAACCCCCGCTACCTCTTCTGCGACGAACCGAACAGCGGCCTCGACCCCCAAACCGCCATCGTCATCGACACCCTGATCCGTGAACTCACCCGCGAATTCAAGATGACCACCGTGGTCGTCAGCCACGACATGAACAGCGTCATGGAGGCAAGCGACCGGGTGCATTTCGTGCACGGTGGCCGCATCCTGTGGAATGGCACGCGGGAAACGCTGCTGGCCGGCGGCCCGCGGGAGCTGGAAGATTTCGTGTTTGCTTCTGCCCTGATGCGTCGTGTGCGCTCTGCGCACCAAACCAAGCCGCAGGGTACTAACATGTACGCATGGACATCGGCTATTCAACTCTGCCTTTGAAGTTCTCACGTCGCGCGCCGGACGAAATGGCCACAACGGCTGCAGCGTTCAAGAATCACATGGCCCGCCGCCGCAGTGTCCGTCATTTCGCTTCCGATCCCATTCCACTTGACGTCGTGCGGGACTGCATCGCCACCGCATGCACGGCCCCCTCTGGCGCAAACAAGCAGCCCTACACCTTTTGCCTCGTCACGGACCCAGCCATCAAATCGGCCATCCGCGAAGCAGCGGAACGCGAGGAATATGAGAACTACCACGGCCGCATGCCCGCCGAATGGGTGCGGGAACTCCAGCCACTCGGAACGGATTACCTCAAACCGCATTTGGAAGACGCCCCGGCGCTGATTGCCGTTTTCAGGAAGTCGTGGGAACCGGAAGCGGATGGAACCCGCGCCCGGAACTACTATGTAGCCGAATCCACTGGCATCGCCGTGGGTTTTCTGATTGCCGCACTGCACCATGCCGGGCTCGCCTGCCTCACCCATACTCCTGCACCGATGGACTTCGTAGGCCGGATTCTCGGACGGCCAGAACACGAGAAAGCCTACCTCATCCTGCCCGTCGGGTACCCCACTTTGGACTGCCAAGTCCCTGATATACAACGTAAAGACCTCAACGAACTGCTCGTCGAATTTCCCGGGGAGCAGGGATGAAAAACCGCTTTTCACCACAAAAGTTCCTAACGGCATCCGGAAATTGAAATCCGATGCAGTTACTTTGCGCCCCGATAACGAACCCTTAGGGCCATGTCTGAGATTCAAGAAAAAGTCACGGCGATCATCGTCGACAAGCTGGGAGTGGATGCTGCAGAGGTCACCTTGGAGGCCAGCTTCACGAACGATTTGGGCGCCGATTCGCTCGACACCGTCGAACTCATTATGGAGTTCGAGAAGGAATTCAACATCGCCATTCCGGACGACCAAGCCGAGAAAATCAGCACCGTCGGCCAGGCCGTGGAGTACATCTCCGCGAACGTGAAGTAATCTGCTTCGCAGATGGAGTTGAAGCGGGTCGTCGTCACAGGTATAGGGGCCATCACCCCCCTTGGGAACGATGCCCGGTCCTATTGGGAAGGGCTACTCGCTGGCAAAAGCGGAGCTGCTCCCATCACCCGGTTCGATGCCTCCTTGTTCAAGACGCAGTTTGCGTGTGAAGTCAAGGGATTCGAGGCAGAGGGCTTTATCGATCGGAAAGAGGCCCGCAAAATGGACCTCTTTACCCAGTACGCCGTCGTCTCTTCGGACGAAGCGCTCCGCGATGCGGGCCTTGCTGGTGACAATCCCCCCCTCGACCCAGACCGCGTAGGGGTGATCTGGGGCTCGGGCATCGGGGGATTCCAAACCTTCATGCACGAGGCGAAGGAATTCCATCTCGGAGATGGCACCCCGCGGTTCTCGCCGTTCTTCATACCGATGATGATTTCGGACATCGCCGCGGGTCACATCAGCATGCGGAATGGCTTTCGCGGCCCGAACTTCTGCACCGTAAGTGCCTGCGCGAGCGGCACGAACGCGCTGATCGATGCCTTCAACTACATCCGACTCGGGAAAGCGGACATCATCGTGTCCGGGGGCTCGGAAGCCGCCATCACAGAAGGAGGAATCGGCGGATTCAACGCGCTGAAAGCCCTTTCTACCCGAAACGACAGCCCGGAGACCGCGTCCCGCCCCTTCGATGCCACCCGCGACGGATTCGTTTTGGGCGAAGGCGCCGGGGCCATCATCTTGGAATCCCTCGACCACGCCCTCGCGCGCGGTGCCCACATCTACTGCGAGATGGCGGGAGGCGGAATGAGTGCAGATGCCTACCACCTCACCGCGCCCCACCCGGAAGGATTGGGCGCGAAAAATGTGATGCGTGCTGCGCTTTCTGATGCGAACATGGCCCCCGAGGACATCGATTACGTGAATGTCCACGGTACCTCGACCCCACTCGGTGACGTGGCTGAAACCCTCGCCATCCAAGGGGTCTTCGGGGACCACGCCTACGCCCTCAACATCTCCTCGACCAAATCCATGACCGGCCACCTCCTCGGTGCCGCCGGAGCAGTCGAGGCCATCGCCGCCATCTTCGCGGTGCGCGACGGGGTCATCCCCCCGACCATCAACCACGTGCACACGGACGATCAGCTCGATCCCCGCCTAGACTTCACTTTCAACACGCCCCGTCACCGACCGGTCCGAGCGGCCCTCTCGAACACCTTCGGGTTCGGAGGACACAACGCCTCCGTCATCTTCCGGGCCTTCTCCTAAGTAATCTGATGTTCCAGGGGGTGTGGCAGCGCTTGAGGATGTGGGGGTGGGGTGGGGGTGTGCCAAAAGACCTAGATGCCCTCGTCCGACACGAGTTCGGGCTGCGCATCCGCAACCGCGATTACTACGACGAAGCCCTCCGCCATTCGTCCATGCTGGACGGCGACACGTCGGGCCGCATGTCGAACGAACGTCTCGAATTCCTGGGCGATACGGTGCTTGATTTGGTCGTCGCTGGATTCCTCTTCCGCCAATTTCCTGCGCAGCGGAAGTCGAAGATCGTCAACCGCAAGACCCTCAACCTCCTCGGCACCAAACTCGGACTTCCGCGGTTTATCGTCTCGAAGATGCGTCGCTCTGACGTCCAAGAATCGGTCGTCGGCAACGCCCTTGAAGCCCTCATCGGTGCACTCTACCTCGACCACGGATTCGAAGCCACGCGCAACGCCGTACTTCACATGCTCCGGCGCCACGGCGCGATCGACAAAATCCACGAAACGGTCGATTTCAAATCCAATCTGCACCACTGGGCGCAACGCGGTCGCCAAACCATCGAATTCCGGGTCGCCCGCGAACACAGCGACGGTTCTGGATACGACATGGAGGTCCGCATCGGCGGGCGGGTGATGGGAACGGGCTTCGGCCGGTCGAAAAAAGACGCCGAACAAGTCGCCGCACGCCAAGCGTGGAAGGCCGTGTACGATCTCGAAAACCGGACTTCCCCAGCCGCAGAAGAACCCCGCTCCACCCCATCCTCCGATTCAGCTCCCACCGAATCGGAACGCTCCCGTGGACCCCAGCGCGAGCGGGGTCGCAACCGGGAACGCAACCGCGGCAGAAACCGAGATCAGGACCGGGACCGGAATTCCACCGAAACTTCCGATCGGGACCAGCGCAAAGGCAACGCCGTTGCCATCGCAGCTGGGAACCGTCCCGCCGCCCCGGCCGCCGAACCGCCAGCCCCTGCAGCAGAAACCCCTGCTCCGAAGCCAGCTCGGGCCCCACGTGCCCCGCGCCCACCCCGCCCACCCCGCGAACCCCGCTCAACCCCGTCCCCAACCCCGTCCCCGTCCTCAACCCCACCCCCAACCTCACCCCCAACCTCACCCCCAACCTCCC
>JBIIRP010000163.1:0-3990 GCA_044341475.1 Flavobacteriales bacterium
CACGCAATTCGTGTCCGTCGGATTAGCGGATTTCGGATTCGATCCTGCGGCTGGCGGAATGGACGAGAGCGAGAACCCCTCCTCGAGCGTCCAAGATGATGTCTCGCCGAACGACGCGACCTCCACCACGGCAGCCACCTCCACGGCCGCCTCGGGTGCAGTGACCCAGTCCGAGTCCGAACTGGCCGTGAACTCGACGTCGAACCCGAGCTCCTCGGCGTCCACCGGCACGCAGCGCCAGGTCAGCGACCGGCTCGCCAGCCGCATGGGCGCCCTGGCCCAACAGGGCGGAGGGGGCTCCGAAGGGCGGTCGACGGGAACGGGCAACGAGGGCAATCCCCTCGGCAAGATTGACGGCATGGGCATCGTCCAAGGCGATGGGTTCGAGGCGGGACTCGGCGGGGGAACGTTGGTGGGCAAGCCACGTTTGGCCGAAAAGCCCTCCCGCTCGGGTAGCGTTCGGATCGGCATCAAGGTGGATGCGCAGGGGAAGGTCGTCGATGCGTGGTACGAGGCGGACCGCTCGACCATTTCGGATACCCGTCACATCGAATTGGCGAAGAAAGCGGCCCGCACAGCCACGTTCACCCCGGCTCCGGGCACACCCCGCCGGCTCGGCTTCATCAACATCCGCTTCGAGCTGGAATGACCTACGCGGAGGCGTGCGACTTCCTGTTCCACCGCCTGCCCATGTTTCAACGGGAGGGAGCGGCGGCCTACAAACCGGATTTGCGGGCCACCGAGCACCTGCTCGCGTGTGCTGGCTCCCCGCACCTGAGCCCTGACGGACGGGAAATGCCCGTCGTCCACGTGGCGGGAACGAATGGCAAAGGGTCGGTATGCCACCTTGTTGCCGCGGCCTTGACGGCGTCCGGTCGGCGGACGGGTTTGTTCACTTCTCCGCATTTGGTGGATTTCCGTGAGCGCATCCGGGTCGATGGCAAGCCCATTCCGGAGTCCGCGGTCGTCGAGTTTGTGGAGACCTACCTGCCCTGTGCGGACAGCGGGCCGCGGCCCCCGTCGTTCTTCGAATGGACCTTCGCGATGGCGGTGTGGTGGTTTCGGCGGTCGGCCGTCGAGTTGGCGGTGCTCGAGACGGGCATGGGAGGGCGGCTCGATTCGACGAATGTCTTCCGGGCGCCGTGGGCGACGGCCATCACGAATGTCGGGCTCGATCACCAGCAATTCTTAGGGCCTGATATTCGGTCGATTGCGGCGGAAAAGGCGGGTATTCTGAAGGATTGCCGGCCGGTGGTGGTGGGTCGCATGCGGCCGGAAGCGCTCTCGGTCGTCCTCGGCCAAGCCTTGCGCACCAGCTCGGAGGTGTACTACGCTGACTCGGCCCACGAGCCGGCCTTGCCAAACGAAGCACCGTACGCCGCCGAAAACCGCGCCACCGCCCGCAAACTCCTCGACGTCCTTGCCTCCCTGCCCGAGTGGGACTCCACCCGTCCCTGCGCACTTCTATCCGCTCCAGACCTTACCGCCAGCGGCCACTTCGGTCGCTGGCAATGGCTCGCACCGGCGCCCTCGGGCGCCCGCATCCTCGCGGACTGTGCCCACAACGTCGACGGGCTCAACGCGCTCTTCGGTTCCCTGCCCGCCCATGGCACCCTGCACGTCGTGTACGGCACAGTTGCAGACAAATCCCTTGCGGAGGTCTTCCCCTTGCTTCCCCGCACGGCCCGGTGGTACTTCTGCGCGGCGGACATCCCGCGGGCCCTGCCGCCGAGCGACCTGGCACACATCGCGGGCGAACAGGGACTCACGGGTTCAGCCTATGGCTCGGTGCGCGAAGCGCTGGCTGCCGCCGCGACTGCCGCGGAGTCCGGGGATTTGGTCGTGGTGACGGGGTCGATTTTTGTGGTGGCCGAGGTTATTTGAAGGCGACGGCGGTAGCGACTTCGATCCGGTCGGGAAGGACCCGGATGGTGCAGCGGCTGGGGGTGGCGGTGATGGTGCGGATGGAGCCGTCCGGCATTTCGAAGGCGAGCTGGTTCTGCATCGTCAAGGGGCCTTCGAAGGTGAAGGGAGCAGTGAGGTAATCGGCGATTTGGAGCCGCTTGATGACCCACCGTCGGCCGAAGGCGTTGATGGCGACATCGAAGGGCGCATCGACGACTTGGACCGAGATAAGGTTTGTCTTCTCGGAATAGCCGATGGCGACCTTGCCGCGTACTTCGTCTGTGTAGGTGCCGAAGTCGGTTTCAACACGGGCTTGGGTGATGAAGACTGCCGAGTCTTTTTCAAGCTCGATGCGCATGCCCGTGAGCGTCCACGTGAAGCTGCGCTTGATGAGGAGGAGCTCGTATTCTTCTTTCCCGGTGAACTCGCCGAGGGCGCCGAAGAGGTTGTTCAGGGTGCGCTCGTGCAGGGTGACGACGAGGTCGTTTTGGCCGCGGGAGGCGGCGGACAACGAGCAGAAGAGCAGGAGGAGAACGACTGGGCGCATGGGCGGGTCAAACGAGGGATGTGCCCGTCATGGCGGCGGGCTGGGCGATGCCGAGGATGTGGAGCAACGTAGGAGCAACGTCCGGGAGGGAACCGTCGCGCACGGCCGTCACGCCGGGTGCGCGGACTACGACGGGGACGGGATGGGTCGTGTGGGCGGTGTGGGGACTGCCGTCGGGGTTGCGGGCGAGGTCTGCATTCCCGTGGTCCGCGAGCACGATCCAGGCGTAGCCGCCTTCTTCTGCGGCGGCAAGGACGCGGCCGAGGCAGGTGTCGGTGGCTTCGACGGCAGCGACGATGGCATCAAACACACCGGTGTGGCCGACCATGTCGGGGTTCGCGAAATTCAGGCAGACGAAGTCGGCATTTCCGTGCGCGAGTTCAGGGACAATAGCGTCTGTGAGGGCCACGGCGCTCATTTCGGGGGCCAAATCGTACGTCGCCACCTTCGGGCTGGGGGCCATCAGCCGGGTTTCGCCCGGAAAGGGCTCTTCGCGGCCACCGCTGAAGAAGTAGGTGACGTGGGGGTACTTCTCGGTTTCTGCGATCCGGATTTGGGTGCGGCCAGCGGCCGCAACGACCTCTCCCAGCGTCTCTGCGAGGTTCGGCTTGTCGTAGAGGACGTGCACGTTCGTCCACCGCTCGTCGTAGCGCGTCATCGTCGTGTAGTGCAGCGGAAGCGTGTGCATGCCGTGATCGGGCATGTCCGTCACGACGAGGGCCTCGGTGATCTCGCGGCAGCGGTCCGTGCGGAAATTGAAGCACAGCACAGCATCTCCCGGTCGCAGGCAGCCGGCGGTTGCGTCCGTTCCGACCGTGAAGGGCACAATGAACTCGTCCGTCGTTCCCTCTGCGTAGGCCGCTGCGATGCCCGCGTCTGCGGTGTCGAATCGCGGCCCTTCGCCGCGCACGAGGGTGCGCCAACTCCGCGCAACGCGCTCCCACCGGCGGTCCCGGTCCATGGCGTAGTACCGGCCGTGCACGGTCGCGATGCGACCCCCGGTCCGGTCGAGGACGGTTTGGAGTTCCGCGAGGTAGCCCCGACCCGTATGCGGCGCGGTGTCGCGGCCGTCGGTGAAGGCGTGCACGAGGACCTCGATGCCTTCAGCGGCGGCGGCCTCGCACAGGGCGTGCAGGTGCGCTTGTTGGGAATGAACTCCGCCCTGGGAGACCAATCCCATCAGGTGAAGCCTGCCGCCGGCGGACCGAGCGGCGTCGAAGGCGGCACGCAAGGCAGGCTCCTGGCGGATGGACCCGTCGGCCACGGCACGGTCGATGCGCAAGAGGTCTTGGTACACGACGCGGCCGGCGCCGAGGTGCATGTGGCCGACCTCGCTGTTGCCCATTTGGCCTTCTGGAAGGCCGACAAATCCGCTGTCTGTGCGCAAGGTGGCGTGCGGATTCTCCGCCCAAATCCGGTCCATCACCGGAGTCCGAGCGACATGAATGGCGTTGTTCGGGCCTTCGGGACCGAGGCCCCAGCCGTCGAGGACGACCAGCAACGCGCGGGGAGCAGGGGAGGAGAGGGGCATGTTCAGT
>JBIIRP010000164.1:0-3978 GCA_044341475.1 Flavobacteriales bacterium
ACACGGGCTACACCGGCGACAAGGCCACGAAGGGCTGGCACCGGTTCGAGACCTACCTCAAGCGGGTGTGGTTCTCGAACGGCATCCACCACCACTATGCAAACACGAAGATCCTGCCTGAATTCACCCGTGCCTACTTCGAGAAGCTCGCGAAGGAGGCGGGAGTGGAGGTCTCGGAGGAGCTGCTCGGGGTCATTTTCGACCCGGCGATCGAGCCGAAGCGGGTGGAGCTCGATGCCACGAAAGGTCTGTGCGAGAGCTCGTCCGTGAATTTCTACGCTCCTGACGTAACGACGGAAGAAGCCCAAGCTTTCTACGCGGCCCTCACGAACCCCGAGGACCGGACGCCCGTCGAACACGGCCTGAACTCCCGGCTCGTCAAGGGTCCCGACGGGAAGGTCATGGAGGATGTGTACAAGGTGGGAGGACTCTACGGCTCAGCGCTTGAGCAGGTGGTGTTTTGGCTGAACGAGGCGCTGAAGTACACGGAGAACGACCGGCAGGCCGCGGCCCTGCGCCACCTCATCGCCTACTACGAAACGGGCGACCTCGAGAAGTGGAAGCTGTTCAACATCAACTGGGTCCAGGACACCGAAGGCGTGGTCGACTACATCCACGGCTTCGTGGAGGTGTACAACGATCCGTTGGGCCACAAAGGGACCTTCGAGTCCATCGTGCAGATCAAGGATTTCGACGCGAGCGAGCGGATGAAGACCTTGATGGAAAACGCGCAGTGGTTCGAGGACCACATGCCGTTCCTGCCGGCGCACAAGAAGAAGAAGGTGGTGGGCATCACCTACAATGTGGTCAACGTCGCCGGGGAGGCGGGCGATGCCTCTCCGAGCACCCCCATCGGCGTAAACCTGCCGAACTCGAACTGGATCCGCGTCATCCACGGCTCCAAATCCGTGAGCCTCGGCAACATCATCGAGGCCTACGACCGCGCCGGTGGAAGCGGGCTGCTTCAAGAGTTTGCACACGACGCCGAGGAAATGGCGCTGGCCGAGGCCCACGGGGATTTGGCAGGCAAACTGCACACCGCGATGCACGAGGTCATCGGCCATGCCTCGGGCCAAATCGAGCCCGGCGTGGGCGAAACGAAAGAAACGCTGAAGGAGTATTCCTCGACCATCGAGGAAGGCCGGGCGGACCTCGTGGCCCTGTACTTCATGCTCGATCCGAAGCTCGTCGAACTCGGTCTGATGTCCTCGCTTGATGTCGGCCGCGCGGAATACGACAGCTACCTGCGCAACGGGCTGTTCGTGCAGCTCCGCCGCCTCGAGAAGGGCGCGAACATCGAAGAAGCGCACATGCGGAACCGCTCCTGGGTCAGCCGCTGGGTGCTCGAACGGGCGGGCGATGCGGTGGCACAAGTGGAGCGCGACGGCAAGTCGTACGTGGACATCCGCGACTACGAGCGGTTGCGGGTCCTCTTCGGTGAGCTCCTCGGCGAGGTGCAGCGCATCAAGTCCCAAGGCGATTACAAGGCCGCAAAAGCCCTCGTCGAAGGCTACGGCGTCAAGGTGGATCCCGAGCTGCATGCCGAGGTCCTCAGCCGCTCTGAAGCCCTCGGCATCGCACCGTACGGCGGGTTCATCAACCCCCGTATGGAGGCAGAACGCGATGCAAACGGCGCCATCTCAAAGGTCACCTTGAGCTATCCTGAGACCTTTGCCGGTCAGATGCTCGACTACGCAAAGAATTACCACTTCCTTACCTCGCAGAACAAGTGAACTTCCGTCTCCTGCTTCCTTTCTTGTGCTGGGCCTCGGCCGTCAGCGCCCAAGGGCCCTTCCCGTGCGCACTCAGTGGGGGCGGGGGGGAGCCGGCCTCGGGCGGTCCGATGACCACCCAGAACGGTCAGTACCACGACAACAACAGCTTCTACCTCACCTTCGACGTAGCGCAGCCCTGCACACTGGCCTCGGTGCGGGTCTTTGCAAACGGCGCGGGCAACCGCTCCATCGCCCTTGTGAACGCTGCCGGCGACGTGCTGCAGGCCTTCCCCGTGATGGTGCCGGATGGGGAAAGCGTTGTAGAACTCAATTTGCCGCTTTCTCCGGGAACGGGGTACGGGCTGCAGTGCCTGAGCCAGAACCCCCAGCTTTGGCGCGATGCGCCCCCGAGCATCCTGAACTACCCCTATGCCATCGGCGATGCGGTGACGATTACGGGTACGAGCGTGCAGGGCCAAAACAGCCTCGGGTACTACTACTTCTTCTACGACTGGCACATCGAGCCCGCGGGGCCGACGGTCAACAGCGGTGGCTACCCCTGCCTCGAGACGGAACTGCTCGACGTGGTTTCCATCGAGGAAGCGGGCGGAGGTGAAAATGGGAACGACTGTTGGGGCTGGGTGGATCCGGCAACCGGCAAAGAGTGGGCGTTTTATTGCAAGTCGAGCGGGACGGCTATCTTCGATGTTTCCGATCCGACAAACATGCGGTACGTTGCAGAATTGCCGCCAGCGACCTCGAATAGCCTCTGGCGGGATGCAGAGACGTACGGCAACCACCTGTTCGTGGTCTCTGAAGCGGGCGGTCATGGAATGCAAGTCCTGGACTTGACCCAGCTTGAAGGCCTGCCGGAAGGGGTGGTGACGACGTTGGCGCCCACGGCCTGGTACCAAGGGTTTGGCAACGCACACACCGTCAACATCAACGTCGAGACGGGCTATGCGTATGCAGCAGGTTCGAACACCTTCGGAGGGAGTTTGCACGTCATCGATATCAGCACGCCGTCTGCGCCGGTGCTCGCCGGTTCGTTCGAAGGCGACTACTCGCACGATGTCCTCGCGGTGGTCTACAACGGTCCAGATGCTGCCCACGTAGGAAAGGAAATCGTGCTGTGCTTCAACGGGTACAGTGGGTTTGCCATCGTCGATGCAGAAGTCAAGCAGGATATCCAACTGCTGTCGACCTTAACCTATCCGCAACTGGGGTATACGCACCAAGGATGGATCAGCGAAGACCACCGGTATTGCTACTTCGACGACGAGCTCGACGAGATGAACTTCGGAGGAGGCACACGGACCTACATCGTAGACATCCAGGATCTCGACAATCCAGCGATCGTGGGATACTACGAATCCGAAAGCCCGGCCATCGACCACAACCTTTACCTGATCGGAGACAAGATCTACGAAGCGAATTACACCAGTGGTTTGCGGATTCTAGATGTCTCAAATGCCGCATCGGGCTCCATGGAGCTCGTCGGCTACTTCGACACCAATCCTGAAAACGATGTTGCAGAGTTCGATGGGGCCTGGAGCTGCTATCCGTTCTTCCCGAGCGGCATGGTAGGCATCAGTACGTTCTCGCACTTCTTCCTCGTCCGGCCGTCCGATGCCATCGCTCCAGAAGTGACGAATTCCATCGGGGAGCCGGTCGGCCCGGCTGCGTTGCGGGCGGTACCGAATCCGGCGGTCGGGTCGGTGCGCATCGAAGGCCTCGTGGGCCGCGGCGATTTCCGCATCCTCGATGCGGCCGGCAAGTGTGCCGTGACCATGCCCGGCGTGCTGCTCACGGGGTCGTGCGCCTTCCCGCTGGACGGTTTGCGTCCTGGCCTGTACGTGGCGGAATGGACGACTGCTGTGGGTCGCGCTACGACGCGGTTTGCGGTGGAGTAAGGTCGAGCAGTTCGAGCACGTGCAGCACGGCGTCCTCTGGACCAGTGACCACGTGGACTTCTGCGTCGTAAGCCAAACTCCACCCACCTGACTCCTCGCTCACCACGAGCGCAACGGCATCGCTGTGTTCCGCCGTGCCCAGGGCTGCGCGGTGGCGCAGTCCCCACGCAGAGGGCAGGTCGGTGCGGGAGGTGGTGGGCAGGATGGCCGCAGCTCCGATGATCCGTCCGCGTTCGAGCAGCAGCGCGCCGTCATGCAGCGGACTGGATTTGGCAAAGACGGACGCGACCAGCGGGGCGTCTGGCCGCGCATCGAGCGGTACCTGCGACGTCACAAGGGCGGTGAGTGGC
>JBIIRP010000023.1:0-13685 GCA_044341475.1 Flavobacteriales bacterium
CATGGCGATGCCGGAGACGGGGGACTTGATGCGCACGCCGCCATCGAGCAGGGCGAGCGTACCGGCACACACCGTAGCCATCGAAGACGAGCCGTTCGATTCCAGGATTTCGCTCACAATACGAATGGTGTACGGACACTCTTCGACCGGCGGGAGGACCGGCTTCAGGGCGCGCAGCGCGAGGTTTCCGTGACCGATTTCCCGGCGGCTGGTTCCTCGGAGCGGCCGCTCTTCACCCGTAGAGAACGGTGGGAAGTTGTAGTGGAGGAGGAATTTTTCTGTCTTCCGGACCAAAGCGCCGTCAATCAGCTGCTCGTCCATCTTCGTACCCAAGGTCAGGGTCGTCAACGATTGCGTTTCGCCCCGCGTGAAGATTGCACTTCCGTGGGTGCCCGGGAGGTAATCCACCTCGGTCCAGATGTGGCGGATTTCCTCTGGTTTCCGTCCGTCGAGGCGAACATGCTCGTTGAGGAGCAGGTCCCGAACGGCCTTCTTTTGGACATCCGAGATGTACTGCTTCAGCATGAAGCCTTGGGTGGCCTTCACCTCGTCCTCAAGCGTAGCAACGAATGCTTCTTTGATCGCCGAGAAAGATGCCTTGCGTTCTTCCTTGGTGGAGCCGGATTTGGCAGCCTCGTAGAACGGTGCGTAAAGAGCGGTGTTCACCCGGTCGCGCAGCGCTTCATCGTGCTTCTCGTGCACGTAGGTGCGCTTGTTGCCGTGGTGGCCGGTCTTCTTCGCGAGCTCAATCTGGGCAGCGCATTGGACGCGAATGGCTTGGTGCGCGAATTCAATGGCATCCACCATCTCCGCTTCGCTCACTTCCCGCATCTCTCCCTCCACCATCACGATGCTGTCCTCCGAACCGGCTACCATGATGTCCATGTCCGCCCGCTCGAGTTCCGAACGCAGGGGGTTAATGACGAAGGCGCCGTCCACCCGGGCGACACGCACCTCTGAAATGGGACCGTCGAAGGGAATGTCGCTCACTGCAATGCATGCGGAGGCTGCCAGGCCCGCAAGGCTATCCGGCAACACCTCTGCATCAGCAGACATGAGTTGAATCATGACCTGCGTCCCAGCATGGTAATCCTCAGGGAAGGTCGGACGGAGCGCTCGGTCGACGAGTCGCATGACGAGGACCTCGTTGTCGGAGGGCCGCGCCTCGCGCTTGAAGAATCCACCGGGGAATCGCCCGGCGGCGAAGTACTTTTCGCGGTACTCGACGGTCAAAGGCAGGAAATCCACTTCGTCGCGGACATCGTGGCTGGAAACCACCGTCGCGAGGAGCATGGTGTTTCCGGAGCGCACGACCACAGAGCCGTGGGCCTGTTTTGCGAGTTTTCCTGTTTCGATGGTGATCTCACGGCCATTGCCGAGATCGATAGAGGTGGTGTGAACCGTGTAATTCATCGTGTCTGTGGATCGTATGCCTGCCCTTTGCAGGCATAGGGCGAAAAAAAGAGAAGGCAATCCCGTGAATTGCCCTCTCGTAGTGATGTGTTCAGATTAGCGGCGCAAACCGAGCTCTGCAACGATGGCCCGGTACCGAGCGATGTCGGTGCCTTTCAGGTAATCCAGCAACTTCCGGCGCTTGCCTACGAGCTTGATCAAGGCGCGCTGGGTGTTGAAGTCTTTGCGGTTTTGCTTCAGGTGCTCCGTCAGGTGGGCGATGCGGTAGGAAAACATCGCAATCTGAGCTTCTGAGCTTCCGGTGTCTTTCGCGTCCTTCCCGAATTTGGTGAAGAACTCGATTTTTTTCGAGGAGTCAAGGTACATTTCGAAATCGCTTGGATGTTCGTGATGTGAAAATTAAGGCGGCAAATGTAGGTGCAGTCGGCATGACATCCAAACCCCTGCATCCGATTCCGGCGTTAATCTTTCACATCGTGCATGGCCCGCAGCAAAAAGGCCAGCTTCTCTTTCAGCTCCTTGCGTTCCACGATGGCATCGAGAAACCCGTGTTCCAGCAAAAACTCCGACCGTTGGAAGCCCTCTGGCAAGTCGCGGCCGATGGTTTCTTTGACCACCCGCGGACCGGCAAATCCGATGAGCGCATTCGGTTCTGCGATGTTCACATCGCCGAGCATCGCAAACGAGGCGGTGACGCCGCCCGTGGTGGGATCCGTGAGAACCGAGATAAAGGGCAGTTTTTCGCGCGCCAGCAGGCTCAGTTTGGCGCTGGTCTTCGCCATTTGCATCAAGCTGTGGCCGGCCTCCATCATCCGCGCACCACCGGACTTGCTGATGCAGATGAAGGGACATCCTTTCTTGATGGCCTGGTCGATGCCCCGGGCGATTTTCTCGCCGACGACGGCGCCCATCGAACCGCCGATGAAGTCGAAGTCCATGCAGCTGATGACCACGGGCAGGCCATCGAGCTCTCCGGAGGCTGTGCGGATGGCGTCGGTGAGACCGGTTTTCTTTTGGGCTTCCGCCAAACGCCCCACGTACGGCTTCGTGTCCGAGAAATGAAGGGGGTCGGCTGCCTGCAATTTGGCCGCGATTTCGCGGAATTTTCCTCCATCGAACAGCAGCTGGAAGTAGCCCGCACTGCCCATCCGGTCGTGGTGGCCGCACGTCGAACAGACCAGGAGTGCATCCGCATGCTGCTGCGACGTCACGACCGTTTTGCACGTCGGACACCGGTGCCAGGCCCCTTCAGGAATTTCCTTCTTCTCCGTGCTCTTCGTCGTGATGCCTTCTTGGCTGCGCTTGAACCATCCCATGGCTTCTGGTTGTGGGGCCAAATGTAGGCCGTTCCCTCCTCTCCTGCCGCACCGACTAGAACGGATGGCCGATGCCCAAATGCACCGCTCCGGCAAGCGGACCCTGACCGATCCACCGCGCGCCCTCGGCCTTGCCTGGGTCGTGTGCGCGAAGGCCGCCGTCGATCCGGAGCAGGAAGAACCCGAAATCCCAGCGGATGCCGAGTCCGAAGTCCGCCGCGAGAGATGCAAAGCCACCGGAGCCTTTCCAGGTGGATTTGGCCGGCGCGTCGCCGGAAAGCCAAACATTCCCAGCTTCTGCAAACAGGGCGAGACCCCAGGTGTCTGTCAACTCCTGCCGGAACTCGGCATTCACCTCCATCCGGATGTCGCCTAATCCCTTGACCACGCCATCCTGGACCTCCCCCCCGCCCGTGCTTCCCGGTCCCAAATCCCGGGTCGCCCAGCCCCGAAGCCCGTTGACCCCGCCGCCATAGAACGAGCGGTCGTACGGAAGCGTCCCCAAATTCGCCCCAGGCAACCCAGCTCCGGTGAACAGCCGTGCCGCAAAGGTCCCACCTTCCGTGGCGATGCGCGACCACCGGAACTCGTTCTCCACCCGGAAATACTGGGCAAACGGCACCCCCGCCACGCGGTACTGCCCGGCATCTTCTGCCAGTCCGAGCGACGGGGCGAGGGCGCGCAAGGCCTGCCCGGCCCATTCGACGGAAATCCGGTTGCTCCCCTGTCCATCTCCCCAGCCAGTTCCCCAAGTGATGCGCGACAGCAGCGCCGCGTAGTCTTGGAATCGGCTGGACAGGAAGGCGTTGTTTTCGCCGGCGAGCCAAGCGGTGAAGGCGTCCGTCGGAGCGATATCCGTAAAGGTGGCCTCGAGCACGTCGACCTGTATGGTGCTGTTCCGTTCGGGATTCTCGACCCAACTGAATCCATGGCGGACAGCAAGGGTTTTGCGCACGTAGTCGGGCCGGGATTCGCGGCGGAAGGCTGCAGCCGCGTCGGATCGCGGTGCACTCGATGGCCGAAACCTCCGGAGCGGGAATGGCGGAACGCCTGGAATGGCATAGCGCACCTCCGCGGACCACTCGCCGCTGTTCGGGACGAGGGAAGCTTCGCTGTAGCTGAACGGCCGCGTGGACAAGATGCCCCCGGATGCGGCCACCTCGAGCATATCTCCTCGTCCACTGGCATTGCGGTCCGTCCAGGTCATGCGGGCGAGCGGTCCGTAGCGGGCATCCGTCCGCGTGAAATCGATTTCTGCTGCCCAACCGAGCCGGGGCCGGGGCGCAATCCGCACCTCGACATCGAGAAGTTCCCCGTCGGGATGGCCCGCCGCGGCTACCGTGGGGATTTCCACCCGGGCGACCGCCGGCAAGGCCATGATGCGGCGGTAGCTCTGCTCCAGGACCAGCCGGTTGTAGCGCATGCCGGACTCCGCCGCGATGCAGTGTTCGAGCACTTCCGGACGGAGGAGTTTGCGGCCGAACGCCGCATCTTGCAAGATGCGGATTTCGCCAAACCGCGCGCGCCGGTGGGGAATCGGAGCCGCCTCCCCCCCTGCTCCCATCGCCCTGGGAAGCACGACCACTTCCAAGTCCACAGCATGCGCGGTCGAACGTCCCAGGGTATCCGCCACAAACTTGACGTAGGCCTCATCGAAGCCGGCATACCCAGCGGATTGGAGGGCTGCCGCGATGCGGGCCCGCTCCGCTTCTATGGCCCGAACGTCGAACGGAACCCCGAGCGTGAGACGGCTCCCGGTGCGTGCCTGCTCCTCCGAAATCCCGGACCCCTCGGTGTCCCATCGCACCGCTCCCACCGTCCAGAGTGGGCCAGACGCCACCGTGTATACCATCCGAATGCCCCTGCGGCGGAGCGTATCCGGATGGGCCTGGACGTCGGCTTGCAAAAACCCAGTTTCACGCGCCACCGCTTCGAGGCTCCTGCGTGTGCGCTCGACGGCCTCCGCATCGACCACCGCGGGGGCCTCTCCGAACCCTTCTGTCAGCCAATACCGCATTCCGCCAGGTTCCTTGCCTTTGCTGGCCCTGCGGTTGCGCGCTGCCTCCGCTCGCTCCGGTGCAACCGTTGCATGTGCTCGGGCGTGGAGGCGGATGCCGAAGGTTCGTCGGTCGGGTTTTTGGCGCAGATAGGGCGCAGTTTCCGGAAGGGGAAGCAGGTGCGCCTCGGGCGGAAGTTCCCACACCACGCGGTTTTCGACGAGCACATGCGCATCCGGAGGGAGGTGCCGGGTGGGATGACATCCCGCGCTGAAGACGACAACCGCCGCCCACGCGTACCTTCGAAGCCTCCAAATCTGCCCGATGCCCACCCGATCCGAACTGCATGACGTCCGCGCCCTCCGAGACCGGAGCGCCCGCGCAGCCAGTGGCAGGGTGGTGGTGGAAGGCATCAAAGGCGTGGCAGAGCTGTGCCGGAGCGGATGGGAAGTGGTGCGAATTTACGCGGTTCCCGAGCGCTTCGCCGACGTCCCTTCGACCCATACCGACCTGATTTCGCCGTGTTCGCACCGCGACATGGACCGCATGAGTGCGCTGCGAACGGCTCCCGGGGTGCTTGCGGTGGCTACGCTGCCCGTGTATCCGCCGACCGGCCGTCTCGATGCGGCGGCATGTCCCTTGATTTTGGGCCTTGATGGGATTTCAGATCCGGGAAATGTGGGCACCTTGATCCGAACGGCGCTGTGGTTCGGATGTGCGGAAGTGTGGGCTGATGCCCGTGGTGCCGACCCGTGGTCGGCCAAATCCATCCAAGCCGCCATGGGAGCCACCTTTCATCTCCCGGTGCGTGAAGTGGATTTGGCTTCCTCCGTGCGTGCTTCCTCCCTGCCCTGCTGGGTGCTCGATGCCGGGGGAAGTGATGTCGCGGATCACCCATGGAAACCGGGTATTGTGTGCGTCGGTTCGGAATCCCATGGGCCCTCACCGGCCCTGCTGGCGGCCGCCTCAGGCGTGCTCGGCATCCCCGGTTCGGGTCAGGCCGAATCCCTCAATGCGGCCGTTGCCGGTGGCATTGTGTTGGCCCACGCCGCGCGGGCATTCAGAAGGGGTTGAGCGGTCATGGCGCACCAGGTGCGGACGATGGCGTCCTCTGAAAACGGCGTGTCGCGCTGAACGGCCTCCACGACGCGATTCAGCCGCTCTCGGCATGCCGTCTCCGCAGCGGCATCTCCTTCCCAACGGAGTCCGGCGGCCTGCGCTGCTGCCCAGGCATGCGGGGTGCACTCCGTGTACCCGGCGTGGATGCGTCGGTCGATTTCCTCGGCGAGAACCTGGGCCGGTCTCCCCTCCCCATTTACCCATTCCACGGGGGGCAGGATCCGGACGTGGATGGCACCTTTGGCCCCCAGCAGCCCCAGCCGCATGCTCATTTCGTCCTCTCCGACGCACTTCGTGTATGCTCCATCCTGTGCCTCGCGCAGCAAGAGTTCGCGCACCTTCATGGCGTCGCACGGGTCCCACTCGTAGGTCAGGCACACCGGGTGAACCCGCAGGGCATCCCAGGCCGCACACCCTCCGCCATCGAGCAGCATGCGGATGAGCGCGGGAGACGTGCGGTCATCTCCGTCTTTTGCCCGGCCTTCGCGTTGCGCGAGCCACACGCTGGAAGACCGCTCTAGGACTGCTTCCCGCACATAGGCAGCGACTTCAGCACTCCGCTGGAGCTGTTCCCGCGGCGTCCCGCCCCGCTGCACAATGAAGCTCCGGTTGAGCCGGACCAGCCGTTCGACCCACGGCAACCGCAACAGGTTGCTTCCGATTCCGATTTCAGTCGTGGGAAAACCTCGCTGGACCAGGGCCAAATTCACAAGCGAGGGGTCCAGGACGATGTCGCGGTGGTTCGAGATGAATAGCGCACCGCGGGCATCAAACGATTCGGGGTAATGGAACTGCACTTCCCCAGCGGTATGCAGCAACAGAACCTGCACCAGCGGTTGCGAGATGCGTTCCTGAAATTCCGCTACCGAGGTGACGGAATCGAGTGCAGTGATCAATTCGTTCACGGCTTCCGGGCCGAGCATGCCGTCGAGTTCTGCATGCCAGTCCACTTCGGCTTTCAGAAATGCCGCCGCTGCAGGGACTTCGGCGTCCTGCAAAGGGCGCATGTGGGCCAAAGGATCGTCGTGCATTCGTGCAGAAATTCGGGCGCAATTTAGGCCGCCTACCTTTGGCCCATGGAATTTGCCTCGTTGCGTCTCCGTCCGAATGCGTGCAAGGCGCTTGCCGAGGCCGGGTTTACCGAACCTACACCCATTCAGGAACAGGCCATTCCGCCGTTGCTCGCCGGCCAGGATGTAATCGGAATCGCCCCTACCGGTACCGGGAAAACCGCGGCATTTCTGCTGCCGGTGTTGCAGCACCTGAGCCACGCCCAGGGGGCGGTGCCCCGTGCGCTGGTCCTCGCTCCCACGAAAGAACTCGTGATGCAGCTGCATCGGGAGGCTGTGCGGTTTGCAGTGTTCACCGACTTGCGCGTGTGTGCGCTGTACGGCGGGGTGGGCCCGAAAGCACAGGAGGAGGTGCTCGCGGAAGGACAAGACCTGGTGGTCGCCACGCCCGGTCGGTTCTGGGAACTGTACCGGCGTGAGGCCCTCGTGGTGAAGAAGATCGCAGTCGTCGTACTCGACGAAGCCGACCGCATGATGGACATGGGATTTATGCCCCAGCTCCGCCAGCTCCAGGAGATTCTTCCGCGCAAGCGCCAAAACATCCTCTTCAGCGCCACGTTCCCTCCGCGGGTAGAACGGCTTGCCGAGGAGTTCCTGCTCTGGCCAGTGCGGGTCGAAGCCGCGCCCCAGGCAACAGCTGCCCCGAACGTGCAGCAGCAAGCGGCCATGTTGCCCAACTTTCCCTCGAAGCTGAACTTCATCGCCCACCTGGCCTCCGAGCTTGAGCCCGAACAGCGCATGCTCGTGTTCGTGAAGGAAAAGCAGCAAGCAGATGCAGTGGCACGGCATTTGGCCAGGGCCTTTCCCGAAGGCATCAAGACGTTGCACAGCAACAAAGCCCAGCATTCACGCATTAACGCCATGGAAGCCTACCGGTCCGGTGAGGTGCGTTGCCTGGTGAGCACAGATGTGTCCAGCCGAGGCATCGATGTCCCAGAGACGGAGGTGGTGGTCAACCTCACCGTACCCCGCGATCCGCTGGACTATGTGCACCGCATCGGCCGAACGGGCCGGGCCCACCGCACCGGTCGGGCGGTCACCCTCGTCGATCCCGGAGAGCGGTATGCTTGGGAACGGATTGAAGCCCATGTGGGGATGCGCCCGGAACGGCTGGCATTGCCGGATTCTGTCGTGCTCGAAGAGACCTCGCCGGGCGAGAAGAAAGACCAAGCCCGTGCCATCGACTTCGAGCGGCGGCGCATGGACCCCACCTACACCGGCGCATTCCACGAGAAAAAGCGCAAGCTGGGCTCGGCTTCACCGGCCCGGAAGCGGCGCAGGTGAGGGATGCAGGGGCCGCACCCCGGCCTCTTCCACGACATACCCTTCTTCGTAGCACATGACAGCCAGCCGCCCATCCGGCAGCGTGGAGATGTGTGTGTGGAAGTTGAAATCGAAGCCTTGCTTCCGGAGCCAACGAAAGGCTTCTTCTGCCGGCCGCATGTCCAACGATTCGGTGCGTGCCCGTTTGAGCAAGGAACGGTTCCGTTGCAAGGTCCGGTCGACTTCGTGCAGCACCGGGTGCGGGACCAGCAGCTTCCGGTGGTGGCGCAGGCGACATGCATCGTCGCAAAACCGCTTGTCGCGGCGGCCGTCGGTCAGATGTGCTCCGCAGTCGGAGCAGGTTCGGGAGGTAGTAAAAAATGACATGCCACGAAGAAGCGCCACATCAAGGTGCTCTTCCTCAAGGACTTTGTAGCCGTCGTGCTTCGGTTTACAGCTGTGTGCCGAGGGCCTCATCCAGCCGCCGCAAAGCCCCACGGAAGATGGTGGTCAGACCGGCTTCGCTGGTCCGCGCTACCTGGACGATGTCCTCGATTCGTACCGGCTGCAGGTGGTCCGGGTCGCACTCGTCGGTGATGACGCTGACGGCGGCACAAGGCACGCCCATGTGCGCACAGGCAATGACCTCAGGCACGGTCGACATGCCCACAGCGTCGGCGCCGATGGTCCGCAAGTAGCGGTATTCTGCGCGCGTCTCCAAACTCGGACCCTGGACACTCACGTACACCCCGGTTTCGAGTGCGATTCCTGCTTCCTGAGCCGATGCCTGCAAGGCGGATTGCAGGCCTTTGTGGTAGGGAGCACTCATGTCGGGGAAGCGCTCACCGAGTCCATCGAGGTTCGAACCGCGCAGCGGATGTTCTGGCAGCAGGTTGATGTGGTCGTCGATGCACATGAGGCTTCCGCGCAACAGTCCGGGGCGCAGACCACCGGCAGCGTTCGAGAGCAGGACGGCCCGTGCTCCGAGCATGCGGCTGACGCGGACGGGCATCACGATTTGGTCCATCCCATAGCCCTCGTAGTAGTGGAATCGCCCCTGCCACGCGAGCACTTTGCGCCCTTCCAGCGTGCCGTACAGCAGCTTTCCGAAATGGTATTCCACCGTGGCGATGGGCAGATTCGGCATCTGATTGTAGCCGATGGTGACTTCAGGCGCGATGTGTCGCGCCAAATCTCCGAGGCCCGTTCCCAGCACGATTGCGCAATCTATCTCCTTAATTCCTCGCTCTTTGAGGTAGCTCGCAAGCTCCTCGAGTTGTTCCATCGGATGCATCGTGGGGTCCTTTAGCGGTGCCAAAGTTCGGGCCACACCCCGAACTTCGCGGCATGAACGCATGGGATTCACTTTCCGGCACCGCCCGGGTTGCCGTGATCGGCGCAGGCACGATGGGCACGGGAATCGCCCAGGTCGCCGCCGAAGCCGGCCACGACGTGGTCGTTGTCGATGCATCGGAAGCCGCGCTCGAACGCGCAAAATCGGGACTGGCGAAGGCGCTCGAGGGCCTGGTGGCTCGGGGCAAACGCACAGCAGAAGCGGCCGAGCAATCCCTCGCGCGGTGCACCTGGTCGACGCAGCTCGACGCGGTGAAAGGGGCGGTGCTCGTCATCGAGGCCATCGTGGAACGTGCGGACGCGAAAGCTTCACTTTTCCAATCCCTTGAGGCACTTCTCCCCCCGGATGCAGTGCTCGCGACGAATACCTCTTCGCTTTCCGTTACGGCGGTCGCAGGGAGTTGTGCCCATCCCGAGCGCGTCGTGGGTCTGCATTTCTTCAATCCCGCACCGGTCATGGCTCTCGTCGAGGTCATCCCTGCGCTCCAAACCGACCCCGCCCTCGTCCACGCCTGCACCGCCCTGATGCAGCGGTGGGGCAAAGAACCCGCCCGGGCGCGCGACACCCCCGGTTTCATCGTCAACCGGGTCGCCCGACCGTTCTACGGAGAGGCCTTGCGCTGCGTCGAAGAAGGCCTCGCCTCGGCGGCCGAGGTGGACGCTGCGATGCGCCACATCGGTTTCCGGATGGGGCCGTTTGAGCTCATGGACCTCATCGGCAACGATGTCAACTTTGCCGTCACCGGGTCTGTCTACCAGGCCACCTTCTACGACCCGCGCTACCGTCCGAGCAGCATCCAAGAGCGGCTCGTCCAGGCCGGTTGGTTCGGCCGGAAGTCCGGCAAGGGACATTACGACTACGCGGGAGGCGCAGGCGCACCGGCAGGCACAGCGGAGCTGCCCGACATTTCCGACCGGATTCTGGCCATGCTGATCAACGAGGCCGCCGAGGCGGTGTTTTGGGGGATTGCGTCCGCGGAGGACGTGGACCGGGCCATGGTGCGGGGGGTGAACTATCCGAGGGGCCTGTGTGCCTGGTCCGATGCGCTCGGTGCGGCATGGACGGTCGACCGGCTCGATGCGCTGCAGGCACGGTACGGCGAGGACCGCTACCGCTGCTCTCCCCTGCTCAGGGATTACGCCGCACAGGGCCGCGGATTCTTTGCGAAGATTCGCAATTAAATTGCGTGGGTAAACCGCCGGATTCCGTGGAGGGAATGGGTAAGCTTTCCTTCAGGGATGCGGTGAATTCCCTCCGCCGTAAGCCGGTCGATTCGGACCTCGCCCGCCGCATGCAGGATGGAGCTAGAATCGCCGAGGATTCCCACATGCACCACCCGGCCTTGGGCATTTTCGAAAAAGGCCACATCGCCGGCGGTGGCGTCGGAATAGGCGATGGGGGTGCCGCAGTGGATTTGGTCCGCGGCATCGCGCGGGAGCGCGGTGCCTAAGGACGCAAACACCTGCTGAACCAAGCCAGAGCAGTCCACCCCGAAGGCCGACTTTCCGCCCCACCGGTACGGCACGCCGAGCCACTCGCGCGCGATGCCAAATGGACAGCCCGAGCGCGCCGTCCGCACGTCCGGATGGGCAAACGTCCACGCACCGATCCGGGAAAGCCCGGTTTCCAGCGGAACGGCAGCGGTGCCCCACGGCATCCAAACGGTCGCACCATCTTCCAGCCGTTCGCACCGCACCAAGGATTCCCACCACGGCACGGCCCCGTCGAGGTCTCCTTCGGCCAGCTGCTTGCGATCGCACCAGCCCCGGTACCCGTCCGTGGCGTTGCGCACGTGGACCCAGTCGCGCTCTCCGGATTCGAGGAGTTCGACCCGGGCGCCAGCGAGCAGTTCACTGACCGCTTCAGCGCGGTCGTCGGGAGCTGCCCGCAGCGGGGCTACCGGAACGGCGACGTGCCACATGTCACCCCAGCAGTTCGACGCAGAGCGCCGATGCACCCCCTCCCCCGTTGCAAATGCCCGCGGCGCCGCGCTTCAGACCGTGGCGGCGCAGGGCGTGGATGAGGGTCACCACGATGCGGCATCCACTCGATCCGAGGGGATGGCCCAGGGCCACGGCTCCCCCGTGCACGTTGACCTTCGTCGGGTCGAGTCCGAGCAGCTGCATGTTGACGAGGCCCACGACCGCGAACGCTTCGTTCAGCTCCCACAGGTCCACGTCGGATGTGCTCCAGCCTGCGCGCTCGAGTGCCCGCGGTACGGCTAGCGCTGGTGCGGTGGTGAACCACTCCGGTTCATGGGCGGCATCCGCAGCGGCAACCACGCGTGCGATCGGGGTCAGCCCATAGGTTTTCAGGGCTTTTTCCGAGCACAGAACCACGGCGCTCGCTCCGTCGTTGAGGGTCGAGGCGTTTGCCGCAGTGACTGTTCCGGTGGGAGAAAATGCCGGGCGAAGGCTGGGGATTTTGTCCAACATGACGTTTCGGTATTCCTCGTCCTCCGAGACGAGTACAGGATCTCCTTTCCGCTGCGGTACGGGGACCGGAACCACTTCGTCGGCGAACGCTCCCGCGGCCCAGGCGTCAGCCGCCCGGGTGTAGCTGGTCACGGCAAAGGCATCTTGAGCTTCCCGGCTGAAGCCGTGGGTTTCCGCGCAGGCATCGCCGCAGGTGCCCATGTGCCGCGCGCTGTACACGTCGGTCAGGCCGTCGAGGAGCATGCCGTCGGTGAGCTGCAGGTTGCCAAATTTGGCGCCCTCCCGGGCGCGCAGGTAGTGCGGAACCTGGCTCATGCTCTCCATCCCGCCCGCCACGACGACATCCGCTTCGCCGAGTGCAATGGCCTGTGCCCCTAGGGCGATGGCCTTCATGCCGCTCGCGCAGACCTTGTTCACGGTCGTGCAGGGCACGCTGTTCGGCACGCCAGCCCGCAGCGCCGCCTGTCGTGCAGGGGCTTGGCCCACTCCGGCTTGCAGCACATGGCCCATGAAGACTTCATCGACCGCGTCGGCCGGGATACCGCTCCGCTCGAGGGCAGCACGGATGGCTGCGGCACCGAGGTCAGGCGCAGAAAGCGAGGAAAACTTGCCGAGGAAACTGCCCATCGGAGTCCGAACGGCAGAGGCGATGTACACGGGAGCGGCCATGGAAATGAATTTGGCCGCAAAATTAACGGGAGTTGGCAGTCAGATGGGGTGGCACGGGTGGATTTGGCACACGCATTGCACATCTCTGTTCAACACGCAGCATTCCGCACAGCGGAAAAGGCATCGCAAGTTGATTTGGTTTAGGTTAAGCAGGCGCCGGGAAACGTCCCGGCGCTTGTCGTTTCTGCCCGATGAAACTTGCACCCGGCGCGGTCCGTATCGGGGCCCTAAAGCAACACCGCATGGCACCCCACGGCATCCCCCTGCACCACCCTCCTACGGTGCTTGAGCAGTACAAGGCGCTTATTCGCCACGTACACGGGGAGCCCGTGATGCTCCGCCGGGCGATGCGGCTCGCTTTCCGGACGCTTTCTCCGGGCGAGTCGCGGGAGCTGCGGGACTGGCTTTCGGCGCGGTATGCGCTTTGAGTTTGCCGCCGCGCATCAGGGTTAAAAACTCACGTGGAACGCGGGATTTCAAGAGAATTTCCTGGCCTTCAGGCCCCGTAAGTGCCACTTCGAACAGGTGAATTCCGGCCCGGCCCATGGGGTCCGGGGCTTCTTTGCCTTTGCCGAGCAACACACAGTTGAGCCGACGGAGTCCGCCGAGCAGCGCCGGCACATCGTCGGGATCCGCTTCGGTGCGCAGCATCGTATAGCGGTCGTTTGCGCGCATTGCACGGTAGGGAAAGGCCCGGATGTTCCGCCCGTGTTCCCCTTGTTCGAGGACCGTGATTTCGCCGTCCACAGGCACAGACCCTTCGAGCACGAGGTAGATGCGCTTCGGAAAGGAAGCCCAATGGCCCTGCAGGTGGGCCCTCCACCGGCGGTCTTTCGCGATGATGCTGATGCCCGACGACTCCATCTCGATGCGGTTGACGAAGTGCAAATCCGTGCATTCTGGGCGGGCCACAGCGAGCCACTCCCGCATCCGGCTGTAGGCCGATTTAACCTGCGGGCGGGGAGAGGCGAATACCCAGCCGGCCGGCTTGATGTACGCAATCAGGTGCTCGTCTTCGTGGACGATTTCAAACGGCGGTTCGGCGGCCT
>JBIIRP010000165.1:0-3947 GCA_044341475.1 Flavobacteriales bacterium
GTTCGCTGGACGGCGCCACGTCCGATGCGCTTCTTATGCTCGCGGAGCGTGGCGTGTGGAGTGCTGGAGGATCACGAAAGGAGGTCCGGAGAATTGCGAATGTGCTCATCGAATGCCTCGAGAATGTGGTCCGCCACGGCTGGGTCGATGACCGCGGCGAAACCCACCTCTTTCTGACCCTCGAACGGACCCCGCTCGGCTACCAAATCCAAGCCGGCAACCTCGTCGACCTCGAAATGGCCGCCGAACTCCGGGCCCGGCTCGTCGAGGTCAACGGCATGAGCCACGAAGAGCTGCGGCGCCGGTACGTCGAAGTGCTGTGCGATGGAAGCATCACAGCCCGCGGTGGAGCTGGTCTCGGCCTGTTGAGCATGGCGAAAAAGGCCCAAGGCCCCTTGGACTACCAGTTCGACGAACGGGCTGGAGGCCTGTTCCTGTTCACCCTCGCGGTGATGGTCAAATCCTGACCCCCGACTTACGTTTTCCGTTCCTGCTTCTTCGCGGCGGGGAAGAGGATGTTGTTCAGGATCAAGCGGTACCCTGCTGAATTCGGGTGCAAGCTGAGGTCGGTGTGCCGGTCGTTTACCAGGTGGCGGTAGTCTTCGGGGTCGTGGCCGCCGTAATAGGTCCACTGGCCTTCGCCGAGGACGCCGTGGATGTACTTCGCCGAGCGGGCGTTGCGGGTCTCGCCCATGACCGTTACATCCGGGCGAATGAAGGTGCTGCGGAAGGCCGTGGTCTGGCCCATGAAGCCGCGGATGACCCGCTCGTGGCTTTGGGTGAGCATGGTCGGGACGATGTCCCATTTGGCCGAAAAATCGAACAACATGAAGAAGTCGTTGATCTGCTGAATCTTCACGTGGTCCTCGGTCGCGTCGATGTCGGAGAATTCGTAGACGTTCGGGTCGGTGATCAGGGCATAGTTCTGGAAGGCCAGTCCCTGGTTGAAGTCGAGGGCCCGTTGGGCATCCACAGCAGCGGGGTCACCGTCGAACACCGACTCGACGATGTCCGTGCCGGCCGCGGCGAGTGCGATGTCGAAGGAGTCTGTCCCGCTGCACATCGTGAACAGGAATCCGCCCCCGAGCACGAAGTCGCGGATGCGCAACGCCACCTCGCGCTTCATGGCGCTGACCTTCCGAAACCCAAGTGTCCGCGCAGACGCTTCCTGGGTGCGGACCTCTTCCTGGTACCAGACTGCATTGCGGTAGTTTTTGTAGAACTTCCCGTACTGGCCCGTGAAGTCCTCGTGGTGCAGGTGCAGCCAATCGTAGTTCACGAGGTCCCCGGCCAGCACCTCCGCATCGTAGACGACGTCGTAGGGGATTTCAGCGTATTCCAGCACGAGGGTCACCGCATCGTCCCAGGGCTGCTTGCCTTCCGGGCTGTAGACGGCGATGCGGGGAACCACTTCGAGCTTGACCCGCTCCATGTTCACCTCCGGATCGCTGATTTCATCGCGGATGGCCTGGGCCTGCACGTCGGCGATGACCTGGTGGCTTACCCCGCGCACGACACATTCGGTGGCAATCGTGCCCACGTTGGGCAGCAAAAAGCTGCCACCCCGGTAGTTCAGCAGCCACTCGATGGGCACGTCCTGCTCGAGCACCCAAAAAGCAATCCCATACGCCTTCAGGTGGTTCGCCTGCGAGCCGTCCATGGGAATCAGGATGTGCGCAGCCCGTCCGGCCGTCGCCCACATGCCGCAGGCGACGAGCACCAGCATCCGCAAGGTCCTTCCGCTCATGCCCTGAAGGTACGGCGCGTTCTCAGAACGGAGGCTCTTCGTGCAAGGGCCTTGCCGAGTCCAGGAAGCTGTCGCCCGGATCGGCAGCGAGGTCGTCGTTCATCCGGGACGGCAAGGTCATCGTGGGAGGCTCGGAGACGAAGCCTGAGTTCGGACGGAGCCCGCCTCCGCCGGGGGCGGCGGATCCGCGGTCGAACACCGGGGCAGCAAAGGCGTCGTAATCGGTGAACTTCGCGAGGCGCTGGACGAAGCGCATCTTGATGGTGTCCAGGGCGCCGTGGCGGTGTTTGGCGAGGATGAGTTCGCCGAGGCCTGCGGTGTCGATGCCGTCCGGGTGTTCCGTAATCCCGTAGTATTCCGCACGGTAGATGAACGCCACGAGGTCGGCGTCTTGCTCGATGGCCCCCGACTCGCGGAGGTCACTGAGCAGGGGGCGCTTGTCGCCGCCGCGCGTCTCCACATTCCGCGAGAGCTGGCTGAGGGCGACGATGGGCACATCGAGCTCCTTCGCGATGGATTTGATGGAGCGCGAGATGGTCGAGATTTCCTGCTCGCGGTTGCCGCGGTCGTTTCCGGCCGACATGAGCTGCAGGTAGTCGATGATGACGAGTCCGATGCCGGCGCTGGCCTTGAGCCGCCGGCATTTGGCCCGCAACTCGAACACGCTTAACGCCGGCGTGTCGTCCAGGAACAGCGGCGCCTTCGCGAGCTTGCCGATGCGTTCGTGCAACTGCGTGTACTCGTGGTCCTCGAGGGTGCCCTTGCGAAACTTGTCGCTGCTGATTTCCGTCTCGGACGAAATCAAGCGCTGCACGAGCTGCACCGCGGACATTTCGAGGGAGAAGACCGCAACGGGAATCTCGTATTGCACGGCCACGTTGCGCGCGAGCGAGAGGACGAACGCCGTCTTGCCCATGCCCGGCCGGGCCGCGATGACGATCATGTCGGAGCGCTGGAAACCGCCGGTGATCCGGTCGAGGTCCGCAAACCCCGTCGGAATTCCGCTGACGCCGCCCTCCCGGCTGCGCGCCGCATCGATGTCCTCGAGGGCCTTGCGCAGGACGCTCGCCATCGTCTCGTAGCTGCGCCGGATGTTGCCTTCCGCGACTTCAAAGAGGCTGCTCTCGGCCTCGTCGAGCAGGTCGAGCACGTCGGTCGTGTCTTCGAAGGCCTTCGTCGTGATGAGGGTGGACACCCGGATGAGCTCGCGTTGGATGTACTTCTGGGCGATGATGCGGGCGTGGGCTTCGATGTTTGCCGCGCTGGCCACGCGGTTCGTCAGCCGCGCGATGGCCTGCGGACCGCCGACGAGCTGGAGGTGGCCGTTTTGCTTCAGCCGGGCGCTGACCGTGAGCAGGTCGACCGGCTCCGAGGCGTTGAAGAGCTGGGAGATGGCCTCGAAGACGCGCTGGTGCGCCTCGCGGTAAAAGCTCTCCGGCCGCAGCACGTCGATGACCGCATTCACCGCCTGCTGCTCGAGCATCATCGCGCCGAGTACCGCCTCCTCGAGCTCGACGGCCTGGGGCGGCAGTTTGCCCACCACGTCGGCAGGCAGGGGCACGGTGCGCGCGGCAGTCCGGGAGCGGGGGGCAGAGGTTTCGTTCATGGCGGTAGGGCCTCCGAAAGTACGCCGCGCGGAGGCCACCTTTATTCACATTCCGTCCCCAAGGTTGTTAACAGGGGAGCGGCGGAGAGCATGCGGGCGGGGGCTAACTTTGGCCCATTACACCCCTTTCCCTATGAGCGAGATGCTGCGCTATCCCCAGGCGGATCCTGAGTTCACCGTCGCTTTGTCGCTCAGCCTGGTGCTCATCGGGTTCGACGGACATCGCCTGCAGGTGCTGCTCGCGCGCAGCTCGCGCCCGCCGTACGAAGGCGCCCTGTTCTTGCCCAGCCGCTACCTCGGCGCCAGCGACGAGCTGTCCACCTCCGCGCGCCAAATGTTTGTCGAGCTCTTCGGCTACGACAACCCCTCCGGCATCGAGCAGCTCCAGGCCTTCGGGAAGGTCTTCCGCCACCCCGGCGGACGGGTCGTAAACATCGCGCATTACGCGACCGTGCGGACGGAGGATTTCCGGGCCGAGGCGTGGGAGCGGCACGGCATGCAGTGGGCGCCGTACACGGCCGTTCCGGAGTTAGCGTTTGACCACAACGAAATCGTCGCTTACGCCCAGGAACGCTTCAAGCGCCGGGTCAAGCG
>JBIIRP010000166.1:0-3940 GCA_044341475.1 Flavobacteriales bacterium
GCCGGGCCGCGCGGAACCGTCCACCCAGGAGTCACCGCCCCCTCATCGCGGTAGTTGAAGATCCGGCCATCCCGCGTTCCGATGAGCAGCCGGTACTGCCCATCGCGGTCGTAGTCGACCACCTGCAAAGCTGTTACCGGCGCTCCCACCCGAACGGGGTACCCCGGCGCCTGCTGGCCGAGCACGTCGATGAGCATGACTCCGTCGGCGAACGCCACGGCAGTTTGGTACTTCCCGTTGCGGTACAAATCCACTTCGAACGCCGCACTGACTGGGGCCGACGACGCCACCGCCCACACCCGGGCACCGCCCTCCACCGCCTCCACCTCCCGCCCCGTCCAACGGATTTCCATGCGGCCACCGGTGCGGTGGTTGCGCACCCGACCGAGGGTCCGGGCTGCGGTGGTGGTCGGCTGCTGCACGGACACATCCGGAGTAGCCGCTGAATCCGCCGCCATTTCCACCGATGCAGTGTCCGGAACCGCGGCCAGGGCGCGGCGCTCGAGCGCTCCCCCAGCCCACGTCAGCCGGCCGTCGTGGGAAAACCGGGCCGTGCGCATCCCGTCGGGTCCACGCTCCCCCTGGTCCCACGCAAACGAACCGTCCAGTGATGACGCATCCACAGCCTCCGCCCACGGTCCCACATCGGGCATCGATCCATCTTCCGCTGCAAACGTCCGCCACAGGCCGCGTGCAGCAATCCGCACCGTGCCGTCCGGACTCCAACCGCGTTCGTCCCATTCGCTCCGAACACCCGCGCTGTCCTGCCACCCCCAGAGCTCCACCGCCGCACCGTCCGTGCGCTCGAGGCGGGCGAGCGTTCCATCCCACCGGCCGAGCAACAGCGAATCGGCGGCATGCAACGGGCCCGGAACCCGGCGGAGCGCCGCGGTCGTCCAGCGATCATCCTGTTCCGGCATGTCCCACAATCCGCCCCAGGCCAGCGGCAAGGGTGCCGCCTCCAGCGCACCGGCATGCCATTCCGTGAGCAATGAGCCTTCCTCTGAAGTCCACGTCGACCGAAACGGGATGAGTGGATTGCCCGTGGCTTCAAGGCGCACGTGGCCGTCGCGACGGGGCCGCCAGTGGGCCGCCATTTCGCCGGGCGTATCTGTCCACAACTCCAGGGCATCCGGCAAACCGCTGAGCCACCCTCCTCCCCAAGCGACTAAAGCGAACCCGTCCGAGAGCGGCTCCGGTTTCCAGGTCGTATGCCAGACTTCCGCACCGCTCGGTGCCACAAAGCGCGTCGCTGCCGGGCGCACCCCCGACGGCCCCCAAGCGGCGGCCGGTGAAGCGGCCACCGCCGTTCCATCCCACTGCTCCCAAACGCTGAACGCATCGCAGGTCACTTCTGTGGGATCCCGCCGCAAATCACCTTCCGAGGCCGAAAAGAAGGCCCACGTAGCAACCACCGCGAGTGCCGCCGCTACACCGAGAGCTCCGAGGAATCCTTTCACGCCCCGAAGTTCACGAAATCCGGCTCCAATCCCGCCGGCTCGACCGCACACGGCGCAACTCCTCGGCCAGCCCGGCGTGCACCGGCAAGGTGAGGCCCGGATCCGACTCGAGCACGACCGTCGCGGTGTAGCGTGCCGCCGCCAAAATCTCCCGGTCCCGCAGCAAATCGGCGACCCGCAAGTCCGGCATCCCCGACTGCTGAGTGCCCATCACATCCCCCGGTCCGCGCAGCTCCATGTCGACTTCGGCGATTTCGAAGCCATCCTGGGTGCGGCACATCGTCTCGACACGGCGTAAGGCATCGCGTCCGAGGCCCTCGCGCGTCATCAGGATGCAGTAACTCGCGTCCGACCCGCGGCCCACCCGGCCCCGGAGCTGGTGCAACTGACTCAGGCCGAAGCGTTCTGCGCTTTCGACGACCATGACGGAGGCGTTTGGCACATTCACCCCTACCTCGATGACCGTCGTGGCCACCAGGATGTGGGTCTCGCCGGAAATGAAGCGCCGCATCTCGAATTCCTTGTCTTCTGGCCGCTGGCGCCCGTGGACGATGCCCACCCGGTAGTCGGGTAGCGGGAAACGCCGGACGATGCTCTCGTAGCCGTCCATCAAGTCCTTGAATTCCAGTGTTTCACTCTCCTCGATGAGGGGATAGACGACGTAGACCTGGCGGCCGAGCGCGAGTTCGTCCTCGAGGAAGCCGAACACCGCATCCCGCGCGGCGTCGGTGCGGTGGACGGTTCGGATCGGCTTGCGGCCCGGGGGGAGTTCATCGAGCAGGCTGACGTCCAGATCGCCATAGGCCGTCATGGCCAGGGTGCGCGGAATGGGGGTAGCGGTCATGACGAGCACGTGGGGTGGCGTGGTGGATTTGGCCCACAGCTTCGCCCGCTGCTCGACTCCGAACCGGTGCTGCTCGTCGATGACGGCAAGGCCGAGTTGGCGGAAGACCACGCCCGGCTCGATGAGCGCATGGGTCCCGATCGCGATGCCCACCTCCCCGGCCGCGATGCCCTCGAGGGCCTGCCTCCGCGCCGGGCCCTTGACGTTGCCGGTGAGCAGCGCCGTGCGGATGGGCAGGTCGCCGAGCAGCTCCGTGAATGACGCAAAGTGCTGTTGGGCAAGGATTTCCGTGGGAGCCATGATGCAGGCCTGGTGGCCGTTGTCCAGCGCGAGCAGCGCGGTCAGCAGCGCGACGACGGTTTTGCCGCTGCCCACATCGCCCTGCAGGAGCCGGTTCATGTGCCAACCGGTGTTCACATCCGCCCGAATCTCGCGCAAGACGCGTTTTTGGGCCTGCGTCAGGTCGAACGGCAGGCGCTCGGAATAGAACCGGTTGAACAGGTCCCCGACGACCGCAAAACGCACACCGGGCTGGTTGCGTGTGAGTTCCTGTTTCCTTCGAACGAGCATGAGCTGCAAAAGCAGCAGCTCGTCGAAGGCCAAACGCCGACGGGCGTGGGCCGCTTCCTCGGCATGCGCTGGGCGATGCACGGCCCGGACCGCTGCCTGCCGCTCCATCAGCCGCGACTCCTGCCGCAGCACCTCCGGCAACGGATCGGGAATGTGAAATCCGGGCAATTCGAGCAGATTCGCGACCAACCGCGCGATTCCCGCCGATCCCATTCCGCGCTGGCCGAGCAACACGGTCGAAGGATACACCGGCTGCAGGCCCTGGCCCCCCCGCGCCGCAAAGGTCGCCGCCGCCTCTACCTCCGGATGCGGGATGTTCCAGCGGTTCCCGTAGCGCTGTGGCTTGCCGTAGACGACCACCGGCACGCCGACGGGCAAATGGGACGCCACCCACGCTCCGCCTTTGAACCAAACGAGGTCACATTCCCCCGTGGCATCCTTGAATTTGGCGACCGTCCGGCGCGCCTGTGCGGCTCCGGCCTGTTCCACCCGCGAAATGATGCCGCTCAGCTGCACTCCGACCGCATCGGACGCAATGTCACCCACGCTGCTGAACCCCGACCGGTCTTCGTACCGAAACGGTGCATGCAGCAGCAAATCACCGAACGTCCTCACCCCCAGTTCCGCCGCGAGCAATTCCGCGCGCTTCGGCCCCACCCCTTTCAGGAGGGCCAGCGGCGTTTCGACGAAGGGGTAGCTCATCCCCGGCCGTTCAGGCCAACATCCGCACAGGCGCCTCGAGGTACCCCTTGAGGTCCTGCAGGAACGCTGCGCCGGTGGCCCCGTCGACCACGCGGTGGTCGCAGCTGAGGGTCATCCGCATCGTTTGGCCAGGCACCACAGCCCCGTTTTTCACCACGGGCACCTGCTGCACGCTACCGACCGCGAGAATGCAGGCATCCGGGGGATTGATAATCGCCGTGAACTCCTCGATGCCGAACATGCCGAGGTTCGAGATGGTGAACGTATTTCCCTCCCATTCAGCGGGTTGGAGTTTTTTCTCTTTCGCCTTGACGGCCAAAGTCTTCACCTCCCCGCCGATCGCCGACAGCGACTTCGTATCCGC
>JBIIRP010000167.1:0-3905 GCA_044341475.1 Flavobacteriales bacterium
AGGCCGCGGCCCGTTTCCATGCTTCGCCCTCCGCAGTGTGCGTCCTTTCCATTGCCCTCCGAAGTTATCTTCGCGGCGTCCCATGCGCAACGTCGCCGAAATCCCCCATCCGCTCATGCGGATCCAGATCATCAGCTGGAACGACAAGTACTTGGTTAAGTATGAGTTAGATCGTTATGAGCAGCTGTTCAAGGTGGCCATGACGGAGACCAGTGGCCTCGAGGAAGTCCAGCGGCTGGCCGCAGATTGGGCAGAGGAGGTCCTGCTGCGGTTCGTGGACATGCGCCGGCAATTCACCTCCCATCCCCCTTCTGCATGAATTCCAAGCTGTTGTATGCGGCGTTCGCCGTTCTCGCCGTGTGGTGCGGGGTGCTGACTTTCCTGACGTTCCGGTCTGCTCCGGCGGCGATGCCCGCGGCGCTCTCGGAGGGCACCCAGCCGGTGGTCGCCTTCGTACGCGGCGATTCGCTTCGTGCGGGCTTCGCGTTTGTGGCCCAGCTCGAGGACGAGTTGATGCAGCAGATGGGCTCTGCCGAATCGGGGCTCGCCCGCAAGCTCGCCCCGCTCCAAAAAGAAGCCCAAGAACTCATCGCCTACGCTTCCGGTCCTGACGCCACGGATTCAGAAATCGCCATCGCCCAGCAGCGGCTCGCCGAAATCGAACAGGAGGCGGCCCAGATCCGTTCTGGCGCAGAAGGGTCACTTGTCGAGGCAGAACAGGCCTTGCAGGACACTTTAGCCGAGCTACTCCGGGCGGATATCGAGGCATTCGCCGCCGAGCAGGGCATCGACATCGTGGTGAATTGGGGACTGTCCGGCGAGGGCGTCCTCTACGGTTCCTCGGGCTTCGACATTACCGCGCCGCTCCTGGAGTACCTGAATGCGCGCCATCCGGTCGAAGAAAAGCCCTAACCATGGCCACCACCGCTGAAGCCAAACGCGCTGCTCACATCGTCGAGTACCTGCTCTTCGTTTGGCAGATGGAAGACGCGGTGCGTGCTACGGGCTTCGACCCGGAGGTCCTGGACCGCATGTGCGAAGGCATGGAGGATGCGGACGCCGAATGGCTGCTGGATCTCGCCCACGATCTAGACCACCAAGGCCTGCGGGCCGCCGGCCACGTCGCCCATGCCCACGAGACCTTGACGGAACTCGCCCTGCTCCACGATTTGCTTTCGGGTCCGCTCGAAGACCGCACCTACCAAACGGCCTACCAAGCCGCTGAACCGTTCCTTCGCGACCTCGACACCCGCCTCGCCCCCGGCCGCCGCGGCCGCATGCATCCGGCGGAACAGATGATGACCGCGCTCTACGGCTGGCTGGTCCTGCGCCTGCGCCGCGAACCGGTCACCCTCGAAACCGAGGCCGCCCTCGTCGCCATCAAGGGCATGGCGAACGCTCTGGCCCGCGGCCACGTTCGGATTTATCAGGGAGGGTAAGGGGAGGTTGAGGTTGAGGTTGAGGACGAGGTTGAAAGCGCAACATTTCGCTAGGCCCTGCGTACGACGGGGTCTCAATGACGGCCTACCATTCAACTCCGACCGTGTGGTTTGCGGCACGCAGTGCTGCTGCCTCCGCTGCTTTGATGGAGCGTTCTGCTCCTTTTTGTGACGCCCGTGAATTGCTTCATTTGGGATCCGACAGTTCCCGGGTATTGCATGATGTGGGCACCCATGCGGTTGCGCTTTTGGTGGTCGATGTGGACGCCGGGCGGCATGCCGAGTTGTGCGGTTTGGCCTGGCGCTGCTCGGAGGTGAATCCGTGGTTCCGATGCCTGGTCGTCGGCGATGGAGGTGAGTGTGACTGGCCCAAATCCACCATCTACCTTCCGTCCGCCACCCTTTCTTCGGTCATCATCGACCGCATTCGCCTCGAAGCCCACGCATTGCGCATCGCCGCAAGCCGCAACCGCCACGTCGATCGGCTGCTGGCGAGGGGAGGGAAGTGAGGTTGAGGTTGAGGTTGAGGTTGAGGTTGAGGACGGAAGGGGGTTCCCGACGGGAAACTAAAACTCTAACACAAACTAAAACTCAAACTAAAACTCGCGGCGCAGCCGCGCTGCCGCTCACCCCCCCCCATTTCACACGCGCCGCTGTTCAAAACCTGCCCGGAATGTGGGGGAAAGGGATGCCGAATGAGGAGAACTTGCGGGGTTGAGCGATGGCAGAATTGCGCGGTGAACTGGCCTGGAGGCCGGAGGTATTTCGTTTGGCGCAGCCGGAAGACCGGAAGCGACTCGAAGACGTGCGCCGGGAGGGGAGGGTGAAGGAAGAGGTGGATACCCTTGAAAATCAGCTTGCTGAGCTCGTTATCGTGCGGAATCCGCAGCTCAGCGGAAATCCCGAGGCCTTCGGAAGGGCGGTGCGCGCGGAGCTCGGTGAGTCGGGTTGGGAAGGGTACGGTGCCTGGGTGCTGTACCCGTGGAGTGGGACACTCGTGCGGACGCTGGACGAGGCGGGTTTCGTGGAGGTGCGGACGAACCGGAATCGGCTGAGGCTGACCCTGGAAGAACAGCAGATGCTGGCGTCGAAGACCATCGCGGTGGTCGGCCTGTCGGTCGGGTCGACCTGCGCGTTGACGGTCGCGATGGAGCGGTCGTGTGGGCGCATTCGGCTGGTGGATTTCGACGGAATCGAGCTTTCGAACTTGAACCGCATCCGCGCAGGGATTGCGCACATCGGGTTGCCGAAGTGGGTGGTGACGGCCCGGGCCATCGCGGAGGTGGATCCGTACCTCACGGTGGAGGTGGTTCCCGACGGGTTCAAGCCGCATACGGTCGAGGCTGTGCTCGGCGGCTGCGATGTGGTGTGCGATGCGTGCGACGAATTCAGTGCGAAAGCGTTGTTGCGCCGGGAGGCCAAACGCCGCGGCATCCCCGTCGTCATGGACACCTCCGACCGGGGAATGCTCGACATCGAGCGCTACGATCTTCCCGAGGGCCGCGGCGCGGGGTACCTGCACGGCCGCATCAGCGAAGCGGACTGCGATCGGTTAGTGGAGGGCCGGGTGGAGCCGCAGGATTTGGGGCTGTTCGTGGATTTGGGGGAGGCGTCGGAGCGGGGCAGGAGGAGTTTGGCCGAGGTCGGCGCCACGCTGGTGGGCTGGCCGCAACTGTATTCAGAGGTCGCGGCCGGGGGAGCGCACGCGGCCGAGGCAGCCCGGCGCATCCTGCTGGGCGAACGCGTTCCCGACACCCGAATTTTCCTTGCACTGCATGATCAGCTCGCCCAACCCGTCGCTTGATCGCCTCCGCGGGGCAGATCGCGTTTCCTCCGTGGTCGTCCGGGTGTACCGCGCGGATCGGCACACCGCGACGAGCGAGGCGCTTGTGGCAGGTCACCAGGCCGTGCTGTCCGCTTACGGAATCCGTAAACTCGTGACATTCAACACGTCATGGATCGGAAATCCAGAAGTGGTAGTTATCGCAGCGCTTGCCGACGAAGGCACCCGGGTGCTCGGCGGGGCCCGGATGTACCGCGGCAGGGTGGTGGAGGAGTTGCCGATGCATGCGGCAGTCGGGGACCAAGATCCTGGCATGGGGAAGTGGTTTGCAGCCTATGGCGAGGAAGGCGCGTGGGAGCTAGCTGGACTGTGGAACTCCATGGAGCTCGCCGGGATGGGGGTGGAGGCGACGTACCTCGTGCGAGCCGCGATGGCCGCGATGCCGCTGGTGAGCGCTCGGCACCTGTTCGCATTGACCTCACCTGTCACACGTAGAATGCAGGCGGCGCTGGGCTTCGGAACAGAGTCCGAGGTCGGAGATGGCGGCTTCTTCACCTACCCGACCGATCGGCTGCGTGCGACGATTGCGCGGTTCACCTTCCCCGAAAACCTCGAGGACGCGACGCCGGAGGTGCGCGCGCAATTGCGGGAGGTGTGGGCGGATCCGACCGGGTACGAGCAGG
>JBIIRP010000168.1:0-3881 GCA_044341475.1 Flavobacteriales bacterium
CCCCAACCTCCCCCCCAACCTCGTCCTCGTTCTCAACCTCAACCTCGCCCTCAACCTCGTCCTCAACCTCAACCTCGCCCTCAACCTCGTCCTCCCTCCTCCCCACCGACGAATGGCAAGGCGGCCTGCTCGTGCACACCCAAGGCGCGGGCCTGGGAATTTCGAAATCACGGTATACGGATGGCACGCATCTGCGCACCCTCGCGGCGGAAGCGCTGTACATGCGGAACGCGAAGGAGGAGAAGACCTCGAACCCGGTCTACGACGACGGAAGGGCGTATGTGTACGGTAAGGTGAACGCGCTGTTGATGTTCAGGGCGACGATCGGCCGCACGCGCCTGCACACCCCCAAACTCCGTAAGGACGCCGTCCGACTCGCGAGCGGGTGGCGGTTAGGAGCCGTTTTGGGCTTGCAAAAGCCTGTCTATCTGGAAATAGGCTATCCGGACATTCCGTACGATTACATCGCGGTCGAACGCTATGACCCGGACAAACATTTCTCCGACGACATCTACGGCCAGGCGCCGTGGCTGAACGGGCTGGGGGAACTGCGGCCGGTTCCGGGTCTTCATGCGAGCTATGCGCTTGATTTTGAGTACGGTCCGGAACGCGATCGGATGAAGGCGCTGGTGGTGGGCGCGGCGGTGGATGCCTTCGTGTGGAAGCCAGAAATTATTGCGGACCGCTACAACCAGAACCAGTTGGCGTTTGTTACCCTGTTTGCGCGGCTGGAGGTCGGCCGGCGTTGGACGCGTTGATCTCCTACAGAACCCATCTGCACCATGACCACACCCACCCCGAACCTTCCCGATTCCTCCGGCCGCCGGCCCAAACCCGCTTGGCTGCGGGTGAAGCTTCCGACCGGAGAAAACTACCGCCGGGTGCGTGGGTTAGTCGACGAGCACAAACTGCACACCATCTGCGAAAGCGGACACTGCCCGAACATGGGCGAGTGCTGGGGAGAAGGCACAGCGACGTTCATGATTCTGGGCAACGTGTGCACACGGAGTTGCGGGTTTTGCAACGTGGCCACGGGCAAACCGCTCGAGGCCGACCCCTTTGAGCCGGGGCGTGTGGCCCAATCCGTGAAGCTGATGGGCGTGAAGCACGCCGTGCTCACGTCGGTCGACCGGGACGACCTGCCGGATGGCGGATCGGAGATTTGGGCGGCGACGGTGCGGGCCATCCGCCACACGTCGCCGACGACCACCCTCGAGACCCTCATCCCCGACTTTGCGGGCAAATGGGAGAACCTGCAGCGCATCATCGATGTGCGCCCGGAAGTCGTTTCGCACAACCTCGAGACGGTGCGGCGGCTGACCCGCCAGGTGCGCATCCAGGCGAAGTACGACCGCAGCCTCGAGGTGCTTTTGCGGCTGCGTCGGGCAGGCCTCGAGACGAAATCGGGCATCATGCTGGGCCTGGGCGAGACCTTCGCGGAAGTCGTCGAAGCGATGGACGATTTGCGTCGGGTGGACTGCCAGGTCCTGACCCTCGGCCAGTACCTGCAGCCCACGCCCAAACACCTGCCGATCGCCGAATTCATCCACCCCGACGTGTTCGCCGAACTGCGCGACATCGGCCTCGCAAAAGGCTTCCGCTGTGTGGAAAGCGGCCCGCTGGTGCGCTCGAGCTACCATGCAGAAAAGCATGTCCTTCCCGCATGAAATCCAGTCGCGGACCTCGGTGGACTTCTGACGGAATCCTGACCGTTGCAGGCACGCACTCTTTTGTACCTTTCGCCACCGCCCTGAAGCAGGGCACAACAACTCGGAACCTGACACAACCATGCAAGTGAAGTACGCAATCGCAGCAACTGCAGTCGCTTTGGGCGCTGTGGGAGCCTGGTGGGCGCTCGACGGCCAGACGGGGAATGTCCCAGCCTATGTCCCGCGCGAGGCCGCTGGGCCGGCGGGGTCTCCGGAAGGGGCTTACGAAATCCATCGGATGCTTTTAGCGGACATTGAAACGGGCCAAATCAATGCCGAGGGCCTCAACGCCCTGCGTGCAGAGGTCATCCGCTACAATGCCCAAGCGCTGGGCGGCGGCTCCCGCTCGACGGACCACTACTGGAACGAGATGGGTCCGGACAATATCGGGGGTCGTACCCGCGCCATCGTCGCCATCACCGAGCAGTTGCTTTATGCTGGGGCCGTCTCGGGCGGCTTGTGGCGGAGCGACGACGGGGCGAACAAGTGGAACCAGGTCCACGGCTTCCCGAACCTGATGGTCGGCTCCATCGCCGTCTCCGGCAACGGAGCGCTTTACGTCGGAACCGGCTCCCAGTACGACTACGCTGGGGGTGAGGGAGGCAGCGGCTTCCGTGGCCGCGGGATTTGGTGGTCCGAGGACGGGGCAAACTTCTCCCTCGTCGAAGGAACGGATCCGGGCTTCCTCGGCAGCGGTGACTTCACGGCCACCGACGCACTCGAGACGGACCCGACGAATCCGAACCGTGTGTGGTTCGGCAGCGATGCGGGCATCGGCTACATCGAGAATGGGGTGTTGTACGAGAACGTTGTGTCCGGCATTCCAGCAGGTCCTGTCGGCGACATCCGCATCGCGGCAGATGGCAGCTATATGCTTGTCGGCATGTCGAATGCCCGGGTGTACCGGAGCACGAATGCCACGTTCACCGAGTTTGAATCGATTTCTGGTAACCCCAGCTCGGGTCTTCTGCCGCAATCCGGCATGGGACGTGTGCGGGTGGACATCAGCCAAGACGACAGCGACCACGCTTTTGCACTCTACGCAACGAGCGCGGGTGGATTCGGAGGCCTGTACCACACGAGCAACGGCGGGGACACATGGACGAACGTGTGGCCTTCGGGCATCGCCCAGTCGACGCCGCTTCCGCGCAACCAAGGCATCTACGATTTGGCCCTGGGCATCAAGCAGGGACAACCCGACCTCGCTTACGTCGGAGGTATCGAGGTGTGGCGTTCGGGACCGAACCAGCAAGCTGAACTCGCAGCGTTTGCCTTTGACTTCGCTGGAACGGACTTCGATGTGCACGCCGACATCCACGACATCATCTTCACTCCGGCAGGGACCATGTACGTCACCACAGACGGAGGCATCTATAAGAGCACGGATGGTGGCCAAACCTACGTGGAGTGCAACCGCGACTACTCGGTCACCCAGTTCTACGGCATGGACCACAGCTCACGCAGCGCGGTCCTCGGCGGCACGCAGGACAACGGCAGCCTCATGATCCCGTCGAACGGCTACTTCCTGAGCGATCAGGAGGCGGTTGAAGTGCACGGCGGTGACGGTTTCGATTGCGTGATTTCGAAGGTGACGGATGCCCCAGGATGGACCTACGCATGGATGGCCTCCTCCCAGAATGGCGGTTTGGTCCGGGGGACCTTGTCACCCGGTGCTTACAACAGCTATGGCAACTTCTGGGACGACGACATCATCGCGCTTGCAAACGACGCGGGTGAAATCGGCCAGTTCTACTCTGTGGTCTCGATGTACGAGAACACGAACGATATGAACTCAGAGCGCACGGTTATCCTGGTGAATCCTTATGGCACGACGGTTACGGACAGCACGTTCACGCTGTTCACGAGCAACCAAAACCTGCCGTTCGAGTACACCCTTCCTGCGGGTGTGGAACTGCCCTACTACACGGAGATTGTGCGCCCGGACCGTTTGCTTGACGCCCCGCTCACGGAAGACCCGGAGTACTTCTGGCTCGATCCGCAAGTGGCGATTCCGCAAGAAGAATGCGAAACGGATCCAGTCACCGGTGAGGAGGTGTGCGACACGCTCTACTTCCACCCCGGAGATACCCTGAACAACATTGCTGGCCGCTTGAAGGTGCGCGATCCATACACCTGCATCACAGCTACCGGCTTTGTAGGAGCTGACGGGAT
>JBIIRP010000170.1:0-3877 GCA_044341475.1 Flavobacteriales bacterium
CCCGTGAACCTCAACCCCCTTTAGCAGGTTAATTTGCCCATGGACGCCGTTGCCCTCTACAACCAGGTCTGCGTAGACTGCAGCGCACGCACGACGCGTGCATACAGCACCTCGTTCTCGCTTGGAATTCGCTTCCTCGCTCCCCGCCTGCGCAATCCGATCTACTCCATCTACGGCTTCGTGCGCTTTGCCGACGAGATCGTCGACAGCTTCCATCACCTCGACAAGGTCGCGCTGTTTGCCTCGTTCCGCCACGACACCGAACGTGCCCTCCGCGACCGGTTCAGCATGAACCCCATCCTCCACGCCTTTCAGCAGACATTTCACAAGTACAACATTGACCCTGAGCATGTTGAACTGTTTCTGCGCAGCATGGAATGGGACCTTAACCGCGCCGACTACGACCGCCAAGGCTTCGACGACTACATCGTGGGATCGGCCGAAGTTGTGGGCCTGATGTGCCTGAAGGTGTTCACAAACGGCGATCAGGCGCAGTACGACAGCTTGCTTCCACCCGCCCGCCGCCTCGGGGCGGCGTTCCAAAAGGTGAACTTCCTCCGCGACCTCGAGGCCGACTTCGTGCACATGGGCCGGACCTACTTCCCCGGCATCGACTTCCGTTCCTTCGACGACGCCACGAAGGCCCGCATCGAAGAAGAAATCGATGCCGACTTCAAGGCCGCGCTCGAAGGCATCGTCTCCCTACCCCGTGAATCCCGCCTCGGCGTCTACGTCGCCTACGTCTACTACCAGCGTTTGTTTGCCAAAATCCGCTCCCTCCCCAGCCACCGGGTCCTCGAGGAGCGCATCCGCATCCCCAATTCCCGCAAAGCCACCCTCTTCGTCGGCTCCTACCTGCGGCACAGCCTGAACATGCTGTAATCCGGTGGCCGTGCGCGTCCCCCAAATCTCCCGTCTCGGCGCACCGCGCCGCACCCCTTCGTCCTGCGAGGCGCACCGTTTCTCCAGCGCGGCGCACCTTTTCTCCAGCGCGGCTCCACCGCCCGCAACCTCAACCTCGTCCACGTCCTGCGCGGCTCCGCCGCCCTCAACCTCGCTCTCGTCCTCAACCTCGTTCTCGTTCTCGCTCTCGTTCTTGTTCTCATTCCTCCTCCTCACCTCCTTTGCCCCAGCAAACGAACCGCTGCGGCAGGCGTACCTGAGGGCGTGCTCGGACTGGGAGTCGAAAGCTGTGTGTACCGCGTTTGAGCGGACGGCGGTCGAGCAGCTCCGAGCGAATCCTGCAAGTGCGGTGGCGAAAGGCTACCGGGCGACGGCGGGCCTTATGATGTGCCAATTTCTGTCGATGCCCTGGGACCAGTACCGCGAATTCGTCAAGTGGCGCGATGTGCTCGATGCCGCGGTGGCGGCCGCGCCGAAGGATGCGGATTTGAGGGTACTGCGGTACGGGGTGGCGCGCAATGTGCCGGTGTTCTTAGGGTACAGAGGCCATTTGGAGGAGGACAGGCGGGCGATGGAGGGGGCGCTGCGGGGGGGCGTTTGGGCCGGGTCACCAGCCTTCGAGAAGTTCGTAAAGTCCACATTAGCAGCCAAATGAACGTCGAAGAGAGCCGCGAATTCGTGGTGCTGGTCGACGCGCACGACCGCGAAATCGGGGTGTGCGGCAAGCTCGAGGCGCACCTCCGCGGCGAGCTCCACCGCGCGCTCTCGGTGGTCGTGGTAAACGGCCGAGGGGAGTGGCTTCTGCACCGCCGTGCGGCGGCCAAATACCACAGTCCCGGCCTGTGGACGAATACCTGCTGCAGCCATCCCCGGCCCGGCGAAGCGCCGCTCGCGGCGGCCCACCGGCGACTCCGTGAAGAAATGGGTCTGGACTGCGAACTCGTGCCCGCCTTCCACTTCGTCTACCGCGCCGATGTCGATGGTGGACTGGTCGAGTACGAGCTGGACCACGTCTTCATCGATGCGCCGGTGCCCGACCCGTGCGAGGCGGACGCGGTGCGCTATGTCGCTGAAGCCGAGGTGCGTGCGGAGCTTCTCCGCACCCCCGAGGCCTTTACGGCTTGGTTTCGTATTCTCTTCGAACCTACTGCTGCCGCGCTTGCGGACCTGCCGCGATGAAGAACGAGCGTGTGGTCGTCGTCGGGGCAGGGGTGGGCGGTCTCGCCGTGGCCATCCGGGCTGCGGCTGCAGGAAGGAAGGTGACCGTGGTGGAGCAGGCGGACGGGCCGGGAGGAAAGTTGCGGGAGCGGTGGGTGGGCGGGTACCGGTTTGATTTGGGACCGTCGCTGTTTACGTTGCCGGAGCTGGTGATGGAGCTCGACGCGCTGGCGCGGGCGGCGTCTCCGCGGGCGGCCGGGTTGCCGGAGTTTATGTACCGAAAGCTCGATCGGGCGGCGGAGTATTTTTGGGGGGACGGGTCGCGGTTTACGGCGTGGTCGGACGCGGAACGGCGGGCCGAGGAGCTGCGGCGGGCCTTCGGCGTCGATGCCGGTGCGGTACAGCGCCACCTCGAACTGAGCCGGCGGGTGTTCGAATGGACCCGGCCCGTCTTCCTCGAGCGAAGCTTGCACGAGTGGGCGACGTACCGGGACGGTGCGGTGTGGGGTTTGGTGCGCCGCCTCGGCGCACTCCCCCTCCTGGGCAGCCTCCACCGCCGCAATGCCCGTCGGCTGAAGCACCCCCATCTGGTCCAACTCTTTGATCGCTATGCCACGTACAACGGCTCCGACCCGTTCCGTGCGCCGGCGATGCTGCTGGCCATCCCGCATCTCGAGCACGGCCTCGGGACCTACCTTCCGGAAGGCGGGATGGGAGCCATCTCGCGCCACCTGCATGCCCTCGGCGAAGCGCTCGGCGTAGACTTTCAGTTTTCAACGCCGGTGGAGCGCATCCTGCACGCCGGCGGACGGGTCGAAGGGGTCGCCTGCGCGGACGGCCGCATCTTCCGTGCGGAAACCGTCGTGTCGAATGCGGACATCCATCCGACCTACCGTTCCCTGTTGCCCGACCTTCCCGCCCCCGAGCGCATCCTGCAGGCCGAACGCTCGACGTCCGGTCTCATCCTGTACCTCGGGGTACGTGGCGTTTTTCCGGAACTCCACGTCCACAACCTGTTTTTCAGTTCCGACTACCGCTCAGAATTCCACCGCATCCGAACGGAAGGCGATCCTGGTGACGACCCCACGGTCTACCTCAACATCACCTCGATCGCGGAACCGGCGGATGCGCCACCGGGCTGTTCGAACTTCTTCGTGATGGTGAATGTGCAGGCTGGCGCCTTAGAGACCGAAGCCGATGTGGCACGGGTACGCGGTGCAGCCATCGACCGGTTGTCGCGCGCACTCGGTACCGACGTGGCGTCCCGCATCGAGGCCGAAGAAGTCCTCACGCCCCACCTCATTCAAACCCGCACATCCTCCTGGAAAGGAGCGCTTTATGGCGCTTCATCGAACAGCGCGATGGCTGCGTTCTTGCGGCACCGCAACCGGAGCACCGGGCTGCGCGGCCTGTACGTCGTGGGCGGCTCGGTGCATCCGGGAGGCGGCATTCCGCTGTGCTTGATGGGGGCAAAAATTGTATCAGACCTGCTCGATGTTCACGCTTGATCGCCTCGCGTTGTGGATCCCGCTCGTCCTGCACACGGTGGGGACCGTGGGGATTTTGACAGGCTATGCGCCGCTGTTCTTAGGCTTGACGGCTCTGAATTTGCTGGTGTGCGGTGGGGTTGTGCTTGCCGCGGCCCGGGAACAGGCGTCGTGGGGGTGGGTTGTGGGGGCGGCAGGTGGTTTCGCAGCCGAAGTTGTGGGGGTGAATACCGGACTGCTCTTCGGCGACTATGCCTACGGGGAGGGCCTGGGACCTCACATAGCCGGGGTGCCCGTGCTGCTGGGGTGGCTGTGGTTGCTGATGCTCG
>JBIIRP010000171.1:0-3872 GCA_044341475.1 Flavobacteriales bacterium
AGGAAGATACCGAGGTAAGCTCCTTCGGCAACACGAGCACAAACGTCGTACCTAACCCCGGCGTCGAGGTCTCCACGTAGATCTTGCCTCCGTGGTAGGTCTCGATGATGCGTCGCGACAGCGAAAGGCCGAGACCCCACCCGCGGGCCTTCGTCGTGAACCCCGGCGAAAACACCTCCTTCCACTTTGACTTCGGGATGCCCTTCCCGGTGTCGGCAACCCGCACTTCTACGCCGGTTTCCGTCGCCACCACCCCGACATCGATGGCGCCCGTGCCCTCCGTCGCATCGACGGCGTTTCGGATGAGGTTTTCGATGACCCAACCCACCAGCACCGGACTCATGCGAGAACGCACGCCCTCGGAAGCATCGTGCAACGTCAACCGCACCTGCCGGCTGATCCGCGCCCGCATGTAGTCCACCGTCGCCGCCACCACCTCGCCGACCTCGCCGGCCTTCAGTTCCGGCTCGGATCCGATTTTGCTGAAACGGTCCACCACAGTGTGCAGCCGGTCGATGTCCTTGCCCATCTCCTTTAGGTAGTCGGGATTGACCCCTTCGGCCTCCAGCAGTCCCATCCAGGCCATTAGGGAACTTAACGGTGTGCCGAGTTGGTGGGCCGTCTCCTTCGCCATCCCGGCCCAAACGCGGTTCTGCTCCGACCGCTTGAAGCTGCTGAAAATCAGGTAGGCAAAGAACAAGAATGCGGCCACAAGCGTCAACTGCACGATGGGGAAGTACCGCAGTTGGGTCAAAACGACCGAGTCGTCGTAGTAGATGTAGCGCCGGCCCTCGAGGGGTAGGTCTACCTCTATCGGCGGGTTGCGGCTCGACATGTCGTCCAGCAAGGCCTTCAATCGGGCCGGTTGGCTGACTTCCGCCGAATCGACCCGCTGGAACCGGATGACCTCCGTCCGGGTGCTGTCGGTCATCACAACCGGTACCGACGCGCTGTTCATGACCGTTTCGGAAACGAAGCTGGCAATCAACCCGTCCATGGCCTCCCGCAATTCGCTCACCCGCACGCTCTCACTCCAGTAGATGACATACCCCACATCGGGGTAAACAATCGGAGGATTCTCCAGAAACATGGCGTCGCGCAGGGAATCTGGATTGACTTCCTCCGCGACATTCACCCGAAACAGCAGCTTGCCTGCGCGGTCGTAAATGAGGACGGGAATGGTTTGGTTCGCCCACAAATAATCGACCACAAAGGTCAAATCCATGGTCGCAGGCGTCTCAAAAACAAGGCGATACGCCTCGGCAAGACGGTCCGCTTTCTTGCGCTCTTCTTCCTTCAGCTGGTCAAACAACTGCTCCGTGTACCGCACGAGCTCCGCCCGTTGCCGGATGGCCTCCGACCACAGCTGCACCTTGCGCTGTTCCTCCTCCCGAATGCGGTGGGCGATGCTGTCGGAATACCACAGCGTGAACGCGACAATCAGGACAGCCGCTCCCAGCAAAAAGACCTTCCAGCGCTGCTGAGACGTATGCAGGTAGGTCGGCTTTCCCATCCCGTAGGCCTCAATCGTATGCTGGGCATTTCACGTACCTCCCCGGGCCGCCGCCGCGGCATGCATTCAAGCCGAGCACGAGTTCGTGGGAGCCGCCCGCGGGACCGGCAAGGGGTCCTACCCCGAAGTCGTAGGCATAGGCGAGGGTCATGTAGTTCGCGATTCGGCCTTTGCAGGCGAGCAAGAGCGCCGACTGGTTCCGGTATCCCACGGCGAAGGCGAACCGGTCCTCCAGATGAAGCCACGTCCACACGTCCACTACCGGCGGCAGGCCTTTGCCCAACCGCACCTGAAGCCGCGGTTCGATGTCCCACCGCCCTTCCGTGTCAAACTCCTGGCCGGCAACTGCAACGATTTGGCGGGAGAGGCGTGTTCCGGCAGTCATCCTGGAGAGGAGCGGCTGGGTGGTTTGGAGAACGGACAGACCGGCGAACTTCTCGCGGTCGTAGTACCACACGCCCAAATCGATTTCGGGAACGACGCCTTGCGATGCCGCTGCAATGGCCGGATCCGCCCCTGCACCTACCTCGGGCAACCGGAGGCTTCCGAGGTCAAGTCGGGTTTGGCCGAGGCCCGCCGAGAGCCCGGCGGCCAGCCGGCCTCCCTGCATCAACCGCATGTTGTACGCCCAACCGAAGCGCACGGAGGTTTCCGACCAGGCGCCCGCCTCATCCACCTCCACCCGCACCCCGTATCCGTGGAAGTGCGGGCCTCCGGAACTTCGCTGACCGTGCAGGTTCGCATACGAGGTCACCGGGGCACCTTCGATCCCGGTCCACTGGGCGCGATGGCCCACATGGAGGTCGAGGCACTCTGCTGAACCTGCCGCTGCTGGATTGTCCTGAAACGGATTGAGGATTCCGAGGGACCGCACGGGCTGCCACTGGGAAAAGGCGCTCCCCGGAAGTAGGAACACACCTGCAAGGAGGGGAACGAAGCGCGAAATCATCGGATGATGGATACGTATCCGGTGAACGGGTCCAGGTCCACCTGCGGTTCGTTCAGGTCGATCACGTAGTAGTAGGTCCCTGCGGGAACCGGCACGCCGTTGCGCTTTCCGTCCCACGGCTGAACATACCCGATGTTGCGGTGGACGAGTTGGCCCGCACGGTCGTAGACCAGCACCTCGAGCTTCGGAAACGCCCCCGTGCCTCCGATCTCCCACAGGTCGTTGAAGCCGTCGTCGTTCGGGGTGAATCCGTTCGGCAGTTCGAGCGGAATGCCCACGGTCACTGTCACGGCATCGCTGTAACTGCACGCCCCCACAAACCCGGTCACCCCGTACGTAATCGTGCCCGTGGGCGACGCCTCCACGACCGCTCCAGACGGACTAGAGAGGCCCTGCGTCGGAAACCACACATAGCCCAGGGAGGGGTCGCCTCCACTTGCCGTCAGCTCTACGGAACCCCCAGGAGCGATGGTTGCCGTACAGCACACATCGATGGAAACGGCAGGGCCCGTGATTTCAATGGAGATCCCGCAAGCCGAAAGGGCCGGATCGTGCCGCGTCCCCACCAGAACCAAATACGTCGCATTCGGGAACAGCGCCTCGCTGACGACCGTGGCCGGTGCGGTGGTTTCGAGGCAGGGGGAAACCGCTACGTAGGCCGCAGCGTCGCACAAACTCTGCGGATCCGGCTTGACTACCTGCACCCACACGGTGTCGGCGCCATCGGGCCCGCTGCACGACAGGCTGCGCACCGCAACTTCCACCGGACCGGTGAAATCCGTGTTCGCGTTTGAGGTGAATTCCAGCACAGTCACGTAAGGAAGGGTCATGCACCCGAAGGCCGTAGTCGTGGGCGTGGCCAAATTCAGGTCCTCCACGACCGAACCACAGGCGGGAAGGGGAGAGTCGCAGGTTTGGGCAGCCGCTTCGGCTGCCAAAAATCCTCCCATCCCCACCACCGCGTAGCAGGCAAACCAGCGCACCATGGCAGCACAACGGCAGATCATGCGTCTTCGTATGTGAGGAGCACGGCGCCCTTCTCCACGGCCGCTCCCGGTTGCACGGACACGCTGGCCACCACGCCCGCGCGCGGAGAGCGGATGAGGTTTTCCATCTTCATCGCTTCCAGCACGGCCACTGCATCGCCCTCTGCCACCGCGTCTCCGGCGTGTACGGTGACCGAAAGCACCTTGCCAGGCATCGGGGCCGTCAGCTCCCGGTCCACTCCGGCCGATGCAGTCGACATGCCCATGCGCTCCAGCAGGAGCATGCGGTGGTCCGCCACTTGCACTTCCATCCGCATACCGTCGATGCGCAGGACACATCGTCCCCAGGCATCCGGGACGGAAAGCCGCTCCACCCGGTGGTTGCGCAGTCCCACGCGCACATCGAAGATGCCGGGAGCGACGG
>JBIIRP010000172.1:0-3857 GCA_044341475.1 Flavobacteriales bacterium
GGCGCGCGATGTGCTGCGCGCCCGCTCGGAGTGGAAAACCTACGCCGCACAGCCGCTTGCCATCGATCCCAGCTTGCGCCGCGAAGAAGACTACCGGCGTCGGTAAGGGCCTTTTGGAAAGTTTGGGCATTCGAGACGAATGCGTTACCTTTGCCGCCCGCTTAACGCCGGCCTCGTGGATGTTTTGGCTCCCTACCGCATCCCCTTCGTGGGATTGAAGCCCGGACGCCACGTCTACCGGATGGAAGTGGACCCCTTGTTCTTTGCGTCCTTCCCCCAGTCTGAAATCCGCAGCGCCCGTGGCGTTGCGGAGATTGTACTGGAGAAAATCGGATCCACGCTCGATGCGGTGGTGGTGCTCGACGCGGTAGTGACCTTGCCGTGCGACCGGTGCCTCGCCGACGCGGAGCTTTCCATCCATTTCGAAGACCGCGTCATCGCCCACACGGGTGCGGCGGTCACCGACCTGGACGGAGAGGTGCTGCAACTCGGGCCGGAGGTCTATGAGCTTGACCTCGCCCAGCCGATTTTCGAAGCAGCCCACTTTGCGCTCCCGACCCGCCGGGTCCATGCCGCTGAGGAAGACTGCGATCCGGACGTCGCTGGGTATCTGGCGGAGGGCGCCGGAGAGGAAGGAGACGAAGACGAGGGGACCGATCCACGTTGGAGCGCCTTGAATGACTTGAAATCACGCTGAAATGGCACATCCTAAACACCGATCCAGCAAGGCCCGCGGCCGGAAGCGCCGGACCCACGACGCACTGACCGTGCCGAACATTGCGACCTGCCCCACGACCGGACAGCCGCACATGTTCCACCGTGCCCACTGGCACGAAGGCAAACTCTACTACCGCGGTAAAGTGGTGATGGAGAAGGCGGAAGCCTAACGACCGCCTGAGCGCAGTCGACACAAAGGGAAGCCCAGCGGCTTCCCTTTGTGCGTTTCAGGGCCTGGTGCGCGCGCCCCGTGTATGCGCTCCCTGACTACATTTGCCGACCATGAATGCAGCGATTACCGCCGTAGCCGGTTACGTTCCGGAGGATGTGTTGACGAATGCCGACCTCGAGCGGATGGTCGAGACCACGGATGAGTGGATCAAATCCCGCACCGGCATCGAGACCCGCCACATCCTGAAGGACCCGGCACTCGCCACGTCCGACATGGGGGCCGAGGCGGTGAAGACCCTGCTCGCCAAACGCGGCATCGGCGCCGAAGAAATCGATTTGATCATCGTCGCGACGGTCACCGCCGACATGCACTTTCCATCGACGGCGAACCTCATCGCTGCGAAAGTGGGAGCGGTGAACTCGTGGGGCTACGACCTGAGTGCTGCCTGTTCCGGGTTCCTCTTCGCGCTGACGACCGGCGCGTCGTTCATTGAAGGGGGGCGCTACAAAAAGGTCGTGGTCGTGGGGGCGGACAAGATGAGCGCCATCGTCGATTACACCGACCGGACGACTTGTGTGCTCTTCGGCGATGGGGCGGGCGCCGTGCTGCTCGAGCCGTCGGAGGAGATGGGCATTCAGGACCATATCCTGCGGGTGGACGGAAGCGGCGCGCAGTACCTGCGCCAAACAGCAGGCGGATCCCTCAACCCACCCACCCACGCCACCGTCGACGCCCGCGAACACTACGTCTTCCAAGACGGCCAACCCGTATTCAAAGCGGCCGTCAAAGGCATGGCCGACGTGAGCTACGAGATCATGGAGCGCAACGGACTGTCCGGCGATGACGTGGATTGGCTTGTGCCCCACCAGGCGAACCTGCGCATCATCGACGCAACGCAACGCCGCATGGGTTTGCCGGCGGAAAAAGTGATGATCAACATCCAGCGTTACGGCAACACCACGGCCGCCACCATTCCCCTCTGTTTGCGGGACTGGGAAGATCAGCTGCATCCGGGTGATCGCTTGATTTTGGCCGCCTTCGGGGGCGGTTTCACGTGGGGTGCCGTATACCTCACCTGGGCCATCGGCACCCCGAAGGCGAGCTAAAGCCCACCCCCTCCTTACCTTCGTAGCCCCAAAACCCTTCGCCATGACCATCAGCGAAATCCAAGACCTCATCAAATTCGTCGCAAAAGCAGGCGTTTCGGAGGTTGAAATCGAACAGAAGGACTTCAAGATCACCATCAAGACGGAGGTGGCTCGGAAGAAAAACGGCACCGACGCCCCCCAGGTCATTTACGCTACGGCGCCCGCCATGCCCGCCGCTGCACCCGCAGCCGCTGCACTGCCCGCCCCGGCGCCCGCAGCACCTGCCGCGCCTGCTGCACCTGCCGCGCCCGCAGCCGCACCTGCTGCTTCGAACCTGATCACGGTGAAGTCCCCCATGATCGGCACCTTCTACCGCCGCTCCTCGCCAGATAAGCCCTTCCTCGTGGAGGTCGGCGCGACCATCAAGCCCGGAAGTGTTCTGTGCATCATCGAGGCGATGAAGCTCTTCAACGAGATTGAGTCCGAGGTCTCCGGCAAAATCGTGCAGATTTTGGTGGACGACAGCTCCCCGGTGGAATACGATCAACCGCTCTTCCTGGTCGAACCCGCGTAAGGCATGTTCAAGAAGATTCTGATTGCGAACCGCGGTGAGATCGCGCTTCGCGTGATTCGCACATGCAAGGAAATGGGCATCAAGACGGTGGCGGTTTACTCCACTGCAGATGCCGACAGCCTCCACGTGCGGTTTGCCGACGAGGCCGTGTGCATCGGCCCACCCCGGAGCATCGACAGCTACCTCAACATGCCCAGCATCATCGCTGCGGCAGAAATCACGAACGCCGATGCCATCCACCCGGGTTATGGCTTTTTAAGCGAAAATGCGCGGTTTTCCCGCATCTGCAAGGAGAACAACATCAAGTTCATCGGGGCAAGCCCGGAGATGATTGAGGCCATGGGCGACAAATCGTCCGCGAAAGCGACGATGAAAAAGGCCGGGGTGCCGACGATTCCGGGGAGCGAAGGGTTGCTTGCGGATTTGGACGATGCCCGGCGCTGTGCGGCGGACATCGGCTACCCCGTCATGCTCAAAGCGACCGCAGGTGGCGGGGGCAAAGGCATGAAGGTCTGCAAGGACCAGGAAGAACTCGACGAAGCCTGGGATACCACCCGCCGGGAAGCAGGCGCGGCCTTCGGCAACGACGGGATGTACATGGAGAAGTTCGTCGTGGAGCCCCGCCACATCGAGATCCAAATCGCTTCTGATCAGCGCGGAAAAGCCTGCCACCTGAGCGAGCGCGACTGCTCCATCCAGCGCCGCCACCAGAAGCTCGTGGAAGAAACGCCGTCGCCCTACATGACGGATGAGCTCCGCGAGAAGATGGGCCAAGCGGCCATCAAAGCGGCGGAAGCGGTGAATTACGAGGGGGTGGGGACGGTGGAGTTTTTGGTCGACAAAGACCGAAACTTCTACTTCATGGAAATGAACACCCGCATCCAAGTCGAGCACACGATTACCGAGGAGGTCATCAACTACGACCTGATCAAGGAACAGATCAAGCTCGCAGCGGGCGAGAACATCAGCGGGCGCAACTACTACCCGCAGATGCACGCCATCCAGTGCCGCATCAACGCCGAGGACCCCGACCGGGGCTTCGCGCCGTGCCCCGGGACCATTACGGTGTACCACGCGCCGGGGGGCCACGGGGTGCGCCTCGACACGCACGTCTACGCCGGATACAAGATTCCGCCCTACTACGACAGCATGATTTCCAAGCTCATCGTCGTGGCCCAAACGCGAGACGAAGCCATCCTGAAGATGCAACGCGCTCTGGATGAGTATGTTATAGAAGGCGTGAAGACCACCATTCCCTTCCACCAGCGGCTGATGCGCCATCCTCGGTTCATCAGCGGAGACTTCA
>JBIIRP010000173.1:0-3853 GCA_044341475.1 Flavobacteriales bacterium
ATCGGAGGGTGGATGCCGCCCCAAATGCGAGAGAGCCCACTTTGGTCCGCGGCATCGCGGTACGTCGCCCACTGCAGCTCAAACGACGCCTGAGGTCCATCCTCAAACACCAGGTAATCATGCGCTTCGACCGGATACACGGCCATTCCGCCCGGGAAGAAGGCGTCGCCCGTCATGAGCGTCAGCACCTCGGCGGCCGCCCGGGAGTAGGTCGAGTGGCCGCTGACGTAGCCCGCGAAAGGCGGCGAAACGAAGGTCGGCCGCTGGTACGGCCACCAGTCCTCCGCCCGGATCCAGTCCACCCCCGCCGCATCCGTGGCGGGCACCATCACCGCGCGGGGACCGCGCCAGGCACGGACCTTGATCTTGCCCACGTGCTCGCCGGCGGGCCCGGCGAGTTCCGGCGGATCGGTGGCCGCCACCTGCTCGATGATGCCGGGGAGCAGCGGGATGCCGGCCGGGTGGAAGTGGTCGGCTTCGGGGTCTGAGCTTTGGCCCCGGTCCGCCATCCAGCGGAGGGCGGAGACCGGGCGAGCCGTATCGTACCACCCCTTGAGCGCCCACGCCGCGATGGCCACGTCGTGCATCGCCCCGCCCAGCGCGAAGTAGCCCCGCACGTCCCACGCGAGCGGATCGAGCGGCTCCCCCTCGCCGCGCCACTTCCGCGTGCACGCCGGGTGATCCGTCACATCGTTGAACAGCTTGATCCAGTGGCCCGGAGGCGTTTCCGAATCCGGCCCGTCCGCCCAAAACTCCGCCAACACCCGCGTGAAATCGCCGCGGAGCACGGGCTGCGGCGCGTACGGCTGCCCGGTCGCCGGATTCACCGGGTGTCCCTCGCCCCCCGGCGCCGTCGTACCCCCGTCAAGCAAGTTGTAAAAGGCCCGCGCAGCCCCCGCATCCTCGGGGATGTAGCCGCTCCCACCCATCGCCCCCGGCGAAATGTCCCACACCACCCCGTCCGCGGGATCGAGGTGGCCCGACCACGCCCCTACGAGCGCATGTCCCCACTTCCAGTCCGAGTCCCACTCCGTCCAGCCCTCTTCGTCGAGCACCGGCGGCGGGCCTGGATCGAGGTACACCGGATAGATGCCGCCCAGCCGCTCGCGCACGTCGGCCGTCTCCGGATCGAGCGCAAACGGATCGACGTGGCCCCATTCGGCCGACAGGAATTCCGGCGTCACACTGCCGTAGCTGTTGCCGCTTTGGTCGATAAACTGGCTGAGCTGCAGCGGTTGCCAGCGGTTGGGAAAAAACATCTCCGGGTTGCCCGGCTGCGTCATGTCGAGGAACCAGTTGACCGGATTATAAAACGTATTCGCGTAGCCGATGTCCTCGTGCGAGCCGTCCTGCAGCCCGTAGGCGATGAGGGCCGTGGCCAAACGGTTTCCGAGCGCCGCCCCGACCGCCACCGGATCGCCAGCCGCCACCGCCGCCTCGACATCCTCCGTGACCACCGCCGGATCGTACCCGAGCTGCGTCATGCGCGCGTCGAGGTCCACGTCAATCACCGGCCACCGCGGCGACGACGCGAACCGGTGCCGCAGCAGCCGGTACATCCCGTAGCTGATCGCCGCCCGCCGCGCCTCGATCCGACCCCATTCCCCTCCCGGCGCCACCACTCCGGCAAACGGCACCGCGAACCCGTGCAGCGTGTCCCCGAGCAGCATCGTCCCCGGCCGCTGCGGCCCTTCCGGCTCGAACGCCGCCCACAGGTCGTGCATCAGCAACCCGCTGTGGTAGATGTTGCGGGCGTGCACCGTGGGCCGCGCCCGGTCGTGCCGGATGGCATGCAGCAGCGACTCGCACCACAGCCGCGCCACGCTGTGCGTTGCGGGCGTCGGGACATCCGTCACCGGCTCACCATCGCACCCGACCCAGCTAGGCACAAACGTGCACGACCCGTCGTTGAACACGGCGGCCGGCTGAAAATTGCAGGCATCCTGCGCCGTGCAGCCGAAGTAAAACCACGGATCCGCGCCCGGTTCGACCAGGTGATGCACGCTGTCCGCAGCCAGCGCGTAATGCATGCTGACCGTCCCCGAGGGCCAACGGATGCGCACGCTGTCGGCGGCTTCCGCCACCCCGAGCCCGAAGTGGAGCTCGAGGCTGCTCGCCCCGCTGTAGCCCTGTCCGCAGCTCACCTCGTCCGTCCGCATCTCGCCGCCGAACCAAACAGTCGCCCGCGCCCCCACCGCCCCGCGGTTCGACGCCGTCCCCTCGAGCCGGAGTCCGAGGCTGTGGCCGGAGGAGGCGTTGTTGCGCAGGATTTGGATTCCCGGATTCGCACCCGCGCCGGGTGTGGCGATGATGAGGTCGCGGTCGCCGTCCCGATCGAGGTCCGCCTGGGCCAGTCCGTAGTCGGAAAACGGATGGCGCAGCACCGGACTGTCCGCGCTGACGTACGAAAACGTCCCATCGCCATCGCCCTTGTACAGGATGTTCGGCTGCGGACTGAAGAAGTAGTCCTTCACCACATACAGGTCCCATTCGCTGTCGTGGTCGTAATCGAAGAACGTGCAGCCCCACGACATGCCCGAATCGTTCACCCCGGCCGCCGCCGCCGTCGGCGTAAACGTGCCGTCGCCATCGTTCATGAACAACTCGCTGGGATACAGATTCGTGATGTACAGATCCATCCACCCGTCGTGGTTGATGTCCGCCGCATCCACGCCCATGCAGTTGCCCACGAACCCAAGGCCCGTAGCCGCCGTCGTGTTCGAAAACGTCCCGTTGCCGTTGTTGCGCAGGTGGATGTTCGGCTGGTTCGCGTCGTGCGTCAGGTACAAATCGACATCGCCGTCGTTGTCCGTATCCGTAAAAATAGCGCCCATGCTGACGAGGGCTGCCGCATCCCCTACCCCGGCCGCGGCCGTCACATCCGCAAACCCCTCCCCCTCGAGGTTCCGGTAGAGCACGTTTGACCCACTCAAATTCACCACAAACAGGTCGAGCCAACCGTCCCCATCGTAGTCCGCCGCGTGCAAACTCCGGCACTGCCCCGTATGTCCCACGCCGTACGCCACCGTCCGGTCTGCGAACGTCCCGTCCCCGTTGTTCTCGTAGAACCGATTCGGATCCAGGTGGTTGCCGGTGGCCAAATCCAGGTCGCCGTCGTTGTCAAAATCCCCCCACACCGCGGCATAGGTCCGCCCCGCATCCGCCACCCCCGCCAGCACCCCCACCTCCGTAAACGTCATGTCCCGGTTGTTCCGGTACAGGGTGTTCACCCCGTTCGTCGTCCCCACATAGATGTCGTCCCACCCGTCGCCGTTGTAGTCTCCCACCGCCACCGCGTGGTGGTATCCCGGAGCGAGGATTCCCGCCGCCGCAGACGGATTGTCAAAATTCGGCGCCCCTTGACCACGGGCGGTCCCCCAAACCCCGACCCCGACGAGGGCCACCGTCACTAGGCGTGCTGGAACATTCATCATCAACGGATTCGCAGGTCCCGCAAGGTACATCTCCTAACTGCTTCACTCGCCTTTTCCACCACATGTTGATAAAATGAAAGCACTGAATATCGAATTGGGCTTTGATTATACCATTTATGTCCTAATATCGGCCCGGATTCATTCCCCTGCCGTCCAAAAGTGGACCTGTGGAGTGGGTACAAGTAGATTGTTAGGATGGAAGGGCGCAGGGGTGCGCCCTTCTTTTTTTGCCAAAAAAGAAGGGCGTAGTTTGCAGTTGGCAGTTGGCAGTTGGCAGTTGGCAGTTGGCAGTTGGCAGTTTCTCAGATGTGCGCGGTGTGGATAACTTCGGGGACGAGAATCATGATTAAGTCACTGGAATTCGGTAACTTAAAGCATGGAAAAGCATGCAGCAGTCGGCGAATTCAAGACCGAAACGA
>JBIIRP010000024.1:0-13368 GCA_044341475.1 Flavobacteriales bacterium
GACGGAACCTCCAACCTCAACCTCGTCCTGAGCGTCGCAGCCGCGCTCGTTCTTGTTCTGCGCGGCACAGCCGCGCTCGTCCTCAACCTCAACCTCAACCTCAACCTCAACCTCAACCTCAACCTCAACCTCAACCTCAACCTCGTTCTCGTCCTCGTCCTCGTTCTGCGCGGCGCAGCCGCGCCCGTCCTCAACCTCAACCTCGTTCTCGTCCTCGTCCTGCGCGGCGCAGCCGCGCTCAACCTCCTCCCCTCACCACCTTCCCACTCCCTGTCCGGGGAAGCAGACCCCACTCCACGGCACGCGGTACATGGTGCCGCGGCAACCGCTCCCGAGACCGTTCGAGGAGTTCCGCTGCACGCTCTGGATCCGCTGGTGCCTCGATGCGGAGGACGACCTGGGAGCCGAGCTCGGGATGCGGTCGACCGACGGCGATGAAGGGCTCCGGAATGAGGTCTGCGAGCGCCGCCTCGATGGCGGCAGGATAGAGCTTGAGTCCGCCAGAGTTGATGGCGTCGTCAAGGCGCCCGAGCCAAACGAACTGCCGGCCCCCGTCGAAGACCGTGACGGCATCGCGGGTTGCGAGGTCGACCACGCCTGTCGCGGCGTCGGTGACGGCGAGGGCGCCGTCCCGCTCGGCGACGACCGTCCCAGGGAGGCAGGTGAAGGCCGGCTCGGGATCCGGGAGAAGTCGGCGCACGGCGAAATGCGAAATCGTTTCGGCCATGCCGAAAGACTCGTAGACCCGGGATCCGGCCGGCCACGGACCGGCGAGGGCGGGGGCGGACGGCGCGCCGCCGAGGAGGACCGTGCCGAGACGGTCGCCCTCGGGGCGGAGGTGGGCGGCTTGGTGCGGGGTGAGCGCGGTGAAGTCGAAGCGCAGGCCGGCCGGAAGGGCGGGGTGGGCCCGGGGCTCGAGGGCGACGACGTGCCAGCCGTGGAGCGCGCCGCGGATGAGGAACATCGCGCCACCCGTGAACTCGGCGGGGAGGACGCAAAGCGCCCGAGTGCCGGGGCCGCAGCGGAAGTAGGCGGAGGTTCGGGCTGCACTGGCCGCCACAGCGGATTTCAGGTGGCGCACCGGGCGGGGCTCGCCAGTGGAGCCGCTGGTGGTCCAGGACACCGTGTCGGAACTGTCGAACCACGCCTCCAAACACGCCACGATGGCCCGCTGCCAGGCCGGCGCATCCCCGGGGAGCAAGGCCGCAAGTTCCTGAACGCCAGCGGCATCCAGCGCCACGTCCCACGGGCCGAGGTGGAGCCGCCCGGGCGTCATGGCAGCAACCAGGGTGTGGCCTGCGGGCCGTGGTCGATCCAAAGACCGCCGTCGCGCACGGCCAGCGGCGACGCAAGGTTGTTCGTGAACAGGCCGCCGGTGCCGAGACCTTGGGGGAGGCGGTCAGCGGCGGGGAGGGAGGAAAGGGCGTCTGCCGTCCATTGGGCAATCGCATTGAGCCCCACATTCGACTCGAGGGCGGAGGTCGCCCACCATCCCGCCCCCACTTCCGACGCCAAATCCACCCAAGCGTTCGCCTCGCGCAGCCCGCCGATTAAGCTGGGCTTCAGCACGATGTAGGCCGGTCGCACCGTGTGCAACATCGCACGCCGCACCTCGGTCGACGTCAGCCCGATGAGTTCTTCGTCGAGCGCGATGGGCAACGGGCTAGTGCGGCACAGCGCCGCCAGCTCTACCCAACGGCCCGCCCGCAGCGGCTGTTCGATGCTGTGCACCCCGAGGTCCGCGAGCGCCTCGCACCGCCGCAGTGCCTCCCCTTCCGGCAACGACGAAAAAGACCCGTTCGCATCGACCCGCAGCGTACAGTCGGGGTAGGCGCGTCGGACCGAGGTCAGCAGGTCGAGCTCCGCCCCGAAGTCCAGGGCGCCGACCTTGAATTTCAGTGTGGTAAACCCGTGCGACACGAGGCGCCCGGCCGCTTCCCACATCGCCTCGACCCCGTCCATCCAAACGAGCCCATTGATGGGGATGCCCTCCGCTCCGTCGGCAAAGGGCGAGTCGAACAGGCGCATTTCGCCCGGTACGAGCAGGTCGATGAGGGCCGTTTCGACCGCAAACCGGACGGCCGGCAGGTGCTCTGGAACCGCATCTACATCGAGGGTACCGGAGGCGGCCACCGCCTCGAGCGCGCGCGCAGCCCGCAGAGGATGTTCGGGGCTGAGACCCGGAATGAGACTGCATTCGCCCACCCCTTGGCGGCCGTCCGGGTGGCGTGCGATGAGAAACCACGAGGGTTTTTCCGTCAACACCCCGCGCGACGTCCCCGCGGGCCGCGTGAAGGCGAGCGGCCGGTGAACGATGCGGATGGCGCAGGAATCCATGGTCAGCGTGTTTGGGCCAAAAGCAAGAAAAGCGCCACCACGGCCGTCCCGAGTGCCACCTTTTTTAGCTCCCCGTCCAGGGCAGCTCCGTCCGGCGTGCGCACCACGAACTGCACGTGCTTGCCCCAAACCAGCGACATCAACACAATCCACATGCCGCCGCGCCACCCGCCCGCATCCACGCCCCACAGGTACAGCGCCAGCGCCGCCCACCCCCCGACCACCACCGCGGCATGGTAGCGGCGCGCCAGCGCAGGCCCCAGCCGCACGGCCACCGTCTGCTTTCCTGCCTGCGCATCGCTTTCTAAATCCCTCATGTTGTTCAGATTGAGCACGGCCATGCCCATCGCCCCGACGAAGGTGGCCGGCAAGAACCACGCGGCCTCGAACCGGCCTCCCGAAGCGAGCACCGCCGTACCCACCACGCCGATCCACCCGAAAAAGGCGAGCACCGCCACGTCGCCGAACCCCCGGTATCCGTAGGGCGACCGGCCCGCGGTGTACCGGTATGCCGCCCCGATGGACACCAGGCCTGCCGCCACGAAACCCAGCGCCACCACAAGGGACATCGTACCCCATGCCGCCCACACCACCGTGGCCACACCCAGCATGAGCGCCTTCACCGCCGTCAACACAATGGCACGCTTCATGGCCGCAGGCGCGATTCGGCCGGACGCCACGGCCCGGTCTGTCCGGTGCGCCCCGTCCGCCCCGTGTTCTGCGTCGCCGTAGTCGTTCGCAAAGTTCGACAGCACCTGCAGCACCCAAACCGTCAGCAACACCCCGACGAACGTGCCCCAAAAGCGATCGTCCAGCAGCTCACCGGCCTTGTGCAACGCACGGGCCGCCAGCGCCGCCCCCACCATCGCCGTGGCCGCAGCCAGCGGCAGCGTCCTCAGCCGGGCGGCCTGCACCCAGTCCCGCACAGAACCGCCAGCAGGAGCGGCCATCAGGGGAATTTGGGGAACTGCTGGAAGTCCGGATCGCGCTTCTCGAGAAACGCCCGCTTGCCTTCCTGGGCCTCTTCCATGAGGTAGTACATGAGGGTCGCGTCGCCGGCGAACTCCATGAGACCGCGTTGGCCGTCGAGCTCGGCGTTCAGGCCGCGCTTGATCATCCGGATGGCCAGGGGCGACCGCTTCATGATCGTTTGGCACCACTCCACCGTCACGTCCTCGAGCTCGGCCAGTGGCACCACTTTGTTGACCATGCCCATGCGTTCGGCCTCGTCCGCGGTGTACTGGTTGCAGAGGAACCAAATCTCGCGGGCCTTCTTTTGGCCGACGTGGCGGGCGAGGTAGCTCGAGCCGAAGCCCGCATCGAAGCTGCCCACTTTCGGACCTGTTTGGCCAAACCGCGCGTGCTCCGCCGCAATCGTCAGGTCGCACACCACATGCAGCACGTGGCCGCCGCCGATGGCATAGCCGTTCACCATGGCAATCACCGGCTTCGGCAGCGCGCGGATGTCCTTGTGCAGATCGAGCACGTTCAGCCGTGGCACGCCGTCTTCGCCGATGTAGCCGCCGACGCCTTTGACGTTTTGGTCCCCACCGCTGCAAAACGCCTTGTCGCCCGCGCCGGTGAGCACCACGACCCCGATGTCGCCGCGTTCCCGGCAAATCGCCATCGCGTCGATCATCTCCTTGTTCGTCTCCGGCCGGAACGCGTTGTAGACCTGCGGACGGTTGATCGTGATCTTCGCGATGCCTTCAAACTCTTCAAACAGAATGTCTTCGTACTCTTTGATGGGGTTCCACTGGCGCATAACGATGCAGGAATTTTACGTTTTCTGATGGAGGGCTCCGCCGAGGCGGGCCAAACGTGCGACGTACGCCGTGTACTCCGCTGCGCTCACCTCCCCGTCGGTTACCACTTCTAACACTCCGGGCCGCCCTAGGGTTCGCAGCTGTTCCATCGCCGCCGCGCATTCCTGTTCGTCCGCCGCGCGAAGGTACTCCAGGCCATGCAAGGCCGCCACCGACTCGAAGCTCCGCCCCGTCCCCGCCTCGAAGTAGTCCTCGAGCAGGCCCACCTCCGCCGGCCCCGGCAACCACCGGAAGATATTCCCCCCACCGTTGTTGATCACCACAATCCGAAGGTTGCTCGGCATCGGCTTCACAAGCAACCCATTCGTATCGTAGAGCATCGCCACATCCCCGATCAGCAGCCAAACAAGCTGCTCCGGGCACGCGAGCGCATCGCCCACCGCGGTCGACACGCACCCGTCGATGCCCGCCACCCCCCGGTTTGCATGCACCCGCTCCGCTTTCCAACCAAACAGCTGCACGTACCGCGCCGCCGTGCTGTTCCCCACATGCACCACATCTCCCTCCCCGACCACCCCTGCCAGCAACGCCACTGCCCGCAAATCACACCACCCCGCCGCCTCCACCGCCTCCCGGTGCGCCCGCTCAACCTGCAACCGCGCCACCCCCCACTCCCCGGCATACCGCCCATCCGGCTCAAGCAACTCCGCCAGCTCCTCCAGGCCCTGCCACGCCTCGACCTCCCAGTGGCCCACCAGCGTCCCGAACACATCCCACGCCGGCCCATCCGCCCCGATGTGCACATGCGGCACACCCCACCCCGCGATCGCCAGCCGCATCGCCTTGCTCATCAGCGGCCCGCCCGCCGTCACCACCACATCCGGCCGTCCCCCTGCCCCCTCCAGCTCCGTCCCCCATGCCGCCACCCACCGGTCCGCCGACGCCTCCACCCCCTCCCCCACCACCCCACTCCACACCTCCGCCACCACCCCAGCCACCCGCCCTAACCGCTCCCCGATCCCCGCATCCCCCGGCACACGCCGCAGCACATGTTGCGACGCGTGTTCAGGCGCGTGTTCAGGCGCGTGTTCAGGCGCGAGCGGTGGTGGCATCGCTCCGATCACCACAAGCACCCCTGCGCCCGATCCATCGCAAAAGCTGAGGAGGGGGTTGGGGGGCGAGGACGAGGTTGAGGGCGAGGTTGAGGTTGAGGGCGAGGTTGGGGTTGGAGTTGGGGTTGAGGGTGAGGGTGAGGACGAGGTTGAGGTTGAGGACGAGAGCGGTGCGGTGGGGTCGATCTCGTGCTGTGCGGCGCAGCCGCACACGTTCTCGTTCAGCGGCGCGGCGCGCCGCGCGTTCTCGTTCTCGACCTCGTTCTGTGCGGCGCAGCCGCACCCGTTCTCGACCATGCCGTAGAGCGGTTCGGAGAGGGGGATGTTGACGTGGACCGGGCCGTGTGCGGAGGAGGCCATGGCGCGACGCGCCGCCTCGGCCGCGGCCGGGGGATCGTGCTCGTCGAGGTCGAGGCTGAGGAGGACGTGGGGGGCGAAGAGGTGGGCCTGGCGCGCGGTTTGGCCGTGGCCGCGGTCGCGGGACGCGACCGGGCGGTCGGCGGTGAGGGAGAGCAGGGGAACGCGGGCGTGGAAGGCTTCGGCGAGGGCCGGGCCGTGGTTGACTGCGGCCGTGCCGGAGGTCGACACCGCCGCCGCCGGGCGGCGCGTCGCCAGCGCCATGCCGAGTGCGATGTGGGCAGCAGACCGCTCGTCGATGGCAACGGTCAGACGGATTCGGGGCTCATGGTACAGCGCGATGACGAGCGGTGCGTTGCGTGATCCCGGCGAAACAACTGCGTCCCTCAGACCGTTGTCTGCCAGCGCCTTCACAAGCTCCGCGGCCACCCGATGCGCTGTTGTCTTCACAGCGCAAAGATACCAACGCCCTACTGCACCCCCGGCTTGTGCCTGGATTTGGGCACCACAAGTATGCCCGTAGAATGCAGCGACCGTTCGGGCAAAAGCTCGAAGTCCCCCGAGGTCGCAACTATATGTGCCATGTAGGCGCAGACTGCCGCATCGATAAAGTCGATGTTCAGTCCCTTCGGAAAGTCCGTGTCCTTCTTTTCAAGCAACCCGCTCCGCTGCGCACGCTTCTCGCGCCCGGTGACCTCGGGATCGAGCAACGCATGCGCAATGGCATGCGGAAATGTCTCAAAACAGAAGCGCTCACCAGCAACCGGATCTGTCCGGAGCAACGGAAATCCCGACTTAATCAGCTGAACGTACATCTTCTTCCCTTGATGCATCCAGCAGTAAAAGGCCTTTTGTCCGGGTGTGCCTTCTGCCTCCAGCCGGTCCATAAACTGCGCGTTCGGCGTCGAAAAACACTTCACACCCATGCTCCTCAATGCTGTCTCGCACGGCCGGCTCTTGCCTTCTTTGCTCCACGTACACGGCGCATCCACAGCCACCACTTGGGCTCCCTGCTCTTTCACCCAAACAGCAATAGTCTCGACATTGCCACTTGTCGTGTGCCCCACATACTTCCCGTTGGTGAAGGCCACCGCGTGGTACCCCTTCTTCGCGCCGCCGACATCGATTCCCACCACGGTGCACCCTTGTCTGTTGCTCATGACACGATTCGCTGATTCCACCCCAAACCTACCAACCCCAACCCCAACCCCAACCCCAACCCCAACCTCAACCCCAACCTCGCTCTCGCTCTCGTTCTCGTTCTTGTTCTCGTTCTGTGCGGCGCAGCCGCACCCTCCCTCACCCCCTCACCAAATGCGCCCGAATCGCCCCCACCTTCGCCTCCGTCTCCTCCCATTCCGCGGCGGGATCTGATCCTGCGACGATTCCGCCGCCGGCATGGATGCGTACCCCGTCTGACACCCACTCCATGCAGCGGAGGTTGACGTAAAATCGGGCGGAATCAGGCAGGATAAGTCCCACAAAACCGGCATAGTACCGGCGGGGCAACCGTTCGTGCTGCGCGATGAGTGCCAGGGCAGCGGCGAGCGGCGTACCACCCACCGCTGGGGTCGGGTGGAGCCGGTGCACGAGGTCGAGAAGCGGGCCCCGAAAAGTGAAGGCGATGCGCGATTCCAGGTGGGTAAGGGGACCGTAGATGCGGTCGTGGGCCGCGTCGACGTGGAGCGATTCCGCGCCTGCAATCCTCAGGATATCTGCGATGTAGCGGGTAACCACCGCCTGTTCCGCGCGTTCTTTTTCCGTCCAAACCGACCGCTCGGCCGACCGCCGGGTGGCCGCCAGCGACACTGTTTCGCACCGCTCGCCCTCGGCCTGCAGCAGGAGTTCCGGCGTTGCGCCGAGCCAAACTCCACACGACGGATGCGCGATGAGGTAGACGAACGCGTCGGGGTGGTCGGCACATTTGGCACGAAAAACATCTTCCGGCGGAAGGGCATCCGCGGCTGCGACAAAATCGACGCGCGCGCAGACCACCTTATCGAGCGTACCGGCCGCAATCGCCGCCAAACCTGCCTCGACCGCCGCCTCGTGTTCCTCCCGGCGGGTCCGATCGGCATGGCCCGGCGCAGCGGCCTCCAGAACAGCTAGCTCGCCCGCCTGCGGCATGGACGTTTCGACTACGCGACCGCGCCAGGTGCAGGACGGAGTCGTGGCGTCTGCAGCGAAGGGCCCGAAGTGGATGGAGGCTTCACCCTGCGCATCCGATAGCAGCGTGAAGACCCGGTTCTCGCCCGGAGCCCGCCACCACATCCGCGGCTCAGCCATGGGCGGGCACGAGCATCACCGTCAGCCGCGACGTGCACACCAGCGCCCCCGCATCGTCCACCAGGTCGATGTGCCAAACATGCAGCCGCCCGCCCCGGTGCACCAGCCGCGCCGTCCCGTGCACGTAGCCGCTCCGGACGCCCCGCAAGTGGTTCGCATTCACCTCGATGCCCACGGCATGCCGGCCATCGCGGGCCGCAAGGTGGTGGCTGCCGACCGACCCGAGGGTTTCCGCCAGCACGACACTCGCCCCACCGTGGAGCAAGCCGTAGGGCTGGTGGGTCCGGCCATCCACAGGCATGCGGCCGGTCACGAGGTCGTCGCCGATCTCCAGCACCTCAATTCCCAGCACGTCGCCGATATTCGGTCGCAACGGCTGCTCGATTTCCTCCTGCATGTCCGGCGTAGTTTTGGCCAAAAGTACTCCCCCCGTGCACGATCTGCCCTCCTCCCCGAAACCGCACGTCCTCCTGGCCGAGGACGACCCCGCGCTGCGCCGCATGCTGCGCCTCAACTTCGAACTCGAGGGCTGGCACGTCATCGAGGCGACCGACGGCCCCGAAGCCCTCGAAGCGGTGCGCAACCGCCGGATCGACTGCGCGGTGCTCGACATCATGATGCCGCGGCTCGACGGCCTCGCGGTCTGCACCACGCTGCGCCTCGAAGGCCACCGCACGCCCATCCTGTTCCTGACCGCCCGCAATGCCGGGCCGGACCGCGTGGAGGGCCTGCGGACAGGGGCCGACGATTACCTCGGCAAGCCGTTTGAACTCGAGGAGTTGCTGCTGCGCGTGCGGCGGCTGCTCGCCTTGCCGGATGCTTCGCCCCCGGCCGAGTCCACCGTCTGTACCTTCGGCGCGGGTTGCCGCATCGACTTCGCTGCCTACCGCATCGTCACGTGTACCGGCGAGCAGCGCCCCATCTCCAAACGCGAGGCGATGCTCCTGCGCCTCCTCACCTCCCGCGCCGGCGAGGTCGTTTCCCGCGAGGACATCCTCGAAAAGGTCTGGGGCTACGACGTCTACCCCAGCACCCGCACCGTCGACAACTTCATCCTCGGTTTCCGCAAATACTTCGAGCCCGATTCCCGAACGCCGGTCCACTTCTTCTCCGTGCGGGGGGTGGGGTATCGGTTTGAGTTTGGGGGGGGAGAGGGAGGACGAGGTTGAGGACGAGGTTGAGGCGAGGGCGAGGTTGGGGTGTTGAGAAAGATTTGGTGCGAACGCAGTTCGCACGCAAGCCACATGCAATTTGAACCCTCCGGGGACGATTAGGGGAAAATGTAGCTCAACGAGAAGACCAGTTGAAGCGAGCTTCCGGATGCATTGACGTTGATAGATGTGGGATACGGATTCGACGTAGACGTGACCCTGTCCCACAAATTGAGTTCCATGCCCGTCATGTAGTCGTTGTCAGACAGGAGGTCGAAATTGACCAATTCATCTCGGTCCCAGAGGTAAAACCCTACCAATTGATCAGGCTGGGTGAGAACAAATGGCAACCCATCCAACGTGTTGTAACACAGTGCCCCTCCGGTAACATGGTAATCCGACTCCGTCCAAAGCATTGTGCCGACGGAAGGTTCGATAATGAGGTACGGATCCGCACCTGTTGACGTCCCGAATAGTGGACTGTCCCAAGCAGCGCTGCCATTGTTTACTGGATGCCCGCTCACCCCTACCGCTTCAATCACGATATCCACAGCGGTATCAAATTGCCCACAATCTTCCTCCACAAATCCCGGCAGAAAGCGATGCGCACTCTCTATCGCTGCTCTACTTCTCTGAATATACGCTTAGTTGCCTTGCAGTGCGTCGACGGCAGGGAAACATGAGTAACACACCGTTACAGGTGGTTCTTTAGGTCCATCATGCCATGTAAAATTCTCACAATTTCAATTTCATTTACCGATATCAATCTGTAAAACACTACATGCTGACCAATCCTGAACCCAAATACGCTGCTTTCTACACCCTCGTATGATTTTCCTTGACCTGGTCTGTTTGCTAACTTCTGAAAGGAATTAACGATTAGAAAATAATAAATCTCCGCTTGATTCTCAGACCAATTTTCTACTGTGTAATCCCAAATATCTCCTAAATCCTCTACGGCTTTGTTGGTCAAGTAGAACTCAGCCATTCTTCTTCCTGGACTTTAGAATCTCTAAATGACTGTTTGCATCGAAATCAACAGCTCGACCACTTTCAATGCCTTCACGGATTGCATTGCGTAAAAGAATCAAGCGATTCTCCTCTTCTTCCAAAAGTCTTAATCCAGCGCGCACAGCTTCGCTTGCGCTACTGTAACGCCCTTTTGAAACAGTTGATTCGATAAATCTTTCAAAATGGCTGCCTAACGATATGGATGTGTTCTTTCCCATAGCCTCTCCCAGTTTTCGGTTAAGATACCAAATTTTGGTAATCGAGCCGGTGTTTTCATCGAAATTTTTGACTACTGATCAGCAAACTGCCTGCTACGGCACTCAATCGATGTATGCAACAGTCAATCCCACCGTAGGACATACTCATGCCCCATCCTTACAAGTATCCCCATTCAAACAGTCCTCCTTGATCCTAAAGTCACCAAATCCAAAACCCACCATTCAAGTGAAAACGAAAAGCACCTGAATTCAAGGAAAACACTTGGAATTAAGGATCCCGACTCGAGAGCAGAAACAAGGTCGAGTCGAATGAATCGTCCAGTTTGTCAAGACGAAAGAGCATGAACAAAAAAAAGTTTAACAAATGGAGGCAACCCTGCAGGTTGACCCTCGTCATAGATGCAGACACGGTCAAACTGTGTTGGTTTCAATTTCTTGCAGGTTAAAAGGAAGGGGGCCCAAAGGGGTTCCCTTCCTTGTTTTCTGGCCGCGCGCGGAGGTCAGCGCGGGAGGTGGACGACGAACTTCTCGGCGAAGTATGGCTGGTGAAACCAGTCGGAAATGGGGAAGAGGCGGTGGGGACGGCCGGATTCGGCCAGTTCTGCGCCGAGGTCGCCGGAGGGGTCGCCGCCCTTCAGGAGGAGGAGGCCGTTCGGGAGGGCGGAGAGGGTGCGGGTGGGGTGGAGGGCGCGAGCGACCCAGGGGACGAGGGTGGAGGTGCGGGCGACGGCGCGGCTGACGGCGAAGTCGAACGGGCCGCGGATGTCCTCGGCGCGGCCGTGGAGGGCACGGACGTTGTGGAGGCCGAGGGCCGAGGCAACGGCTTGGACGACCTTGATTTTTTTGCCGATGCTGTCGACCAGCACGAATTCGACGTCGGGGCAGGCGATGGCGAGTGGGATGCCGGGAAAGCCGCCGCCCGTGCCTACATCGAGGATGCGGCTGCCGGGGGCGAAGGGAACGGCGCGGAAGACCGCCAAACTGTGCAAGACGTGGTGCTCGACGAAATGGCCGAAGTCCTTGCGGGAGATGACGTTAATGGCCGCGTTCCATTCCGCGTAGAGCGGCTCGAGGGCATCGAGGCGCGCGGCCGCACCCAGCGGAAGGCCGGGGACTGTGGCGTCCCATGCGAGGGGTGAGGAAGAGCTCAAATCGTGGGGCGCGTTTCGCGCAGGGCCTGGAGCAGGATGTCGCGGGCGCGGAAGAGTTGGGCCTTGACCGTGCCGAGCGGGAGGTCGAGCTCGGTGGCGATTTCTTCGTAGCTCTGTTCCTCGAAGTAGCGCAACTCGACGAGCCGGCGGTAGCGGGGCTTGAGCTGGGCTACCACTTCGCGCATTTTGGCCTCGCGCTCCTTCCGCTCAAGCGATTCAAACGGATCCGGATTTCCATCGCGCACGTGGATTTCCATCGAATCGCCGTCCTCGTTCGTGTAGCCCGCGTCGAGGGAAAGCGCCTTGATGCGCTTCTTGCGGATGAAATCGATGGCGTGGTTCGAGGCAATCTTGAAAAGCCAGGTCGAAAACGCGAAGGCCGGCGTGTACTGGTCGAGGCGCTGGAAGGCCTTGCTGAAGGTCTCGATGGTCAAATCGTCCGCATCGTCCGCGTCGAACACCATGCGGTGAATGAGGTGGAAGATGGAGTCCCGGTAGTGGGCCATCAACTGGGCGTAGGCCTTTTGGTCGTTTCCGCGGGTGGCGCGCAGCACGAGTTCATAGTCGCGCCGGGCCTTGTCGGAGAGGTTCGGGTTTACGTCCATGGGTCATCAGCCGGCGACTGCCGGGACATGTTGAGCGGTTCGGTGGGTGTTCGGCCCCTACGTCTGCCTGCCGTCCATGCTGCGCTGGCTCCTGGGATTGCCCGGCCTGCCGCCACGGCAGGCCAAACCAAACCCGCCCACGCCGCACGTCCGTTCAGACCCGCCGTTCGGGCGAACGCATGCAAGGTAACCGCCTGCACGACCCACATAGCCGCTGCAGCACCGGCGACTATCCCCAACGCGGTGTGGACAACCTCACCCGCTTGAGCCGCCTCCACGCGTACCACCTCCACCCCCGCCCCCACCGCGCCCGCCACGGCGAGTGCCGGTCGCCAAGCGAGTCGCAGCAGTACCGGCACGGGATAGTGCGGCGCCGTGGAGTAATGCCGACGCTTGCGGCGGCTCCACGCCGCCACACTGCGGGCCGGCGCCGTCACCGTCGCCGCCTCGGGCCGCGGATCGGCCACCACACGCAGTCCCGGCCGCGCCCGCAACCACGCCTGCAGCGTCAAGTCGTCGTCCCCCGAGGCCACCCCAGGCGGTCCGCTTGCACGTGCCTTGATGGCCAGGTCACGCGGAAAAGCCCAATTTCGTCCGACGGCCATGTACGGCCATCCCCAGCCCGCCGCCGCCACATAGCTCCGCGCCACCCTCAGATCATCGGCTAACTGCATCCACTCCACCCCCGAGCGCGGCGCCCCTTTACCCACCGGCAAGCTCACGCCCGCCACCACATCCGCCCGCCCCATCCGCAGCGGCCTGCTCAGCGCCTCGACCCAACCCGGCTCCAGCGGCCTGCAGTCGATGTCGGTGGCCACCACAATCGCTCCACGGGCCGCCGCCACGCCAGCCGCCAGCGCCTCGCGCTTCCCCGGCCCCGTTCCCTCCACCCGCACGGTCCGGAACCGACCCGGCTCCCACCGGTCCGCTGCCGTCGCCAGCCGCTCCGGCGTGCCGTCGCTGCTGCCGTCATCCACAGCCACGACCTCAAACGCCACCCCCCGGCACGCCCGCACCGCCTCGGCCCACGGCTCCACCTCGTCCTCCCCATTCCGCACACACACGACGACGGTCACCTCCAGCACCTCGCTTCCCTCCCCGGCACCCCCGCCGCCCGCCGCCCGGGCCGCTCGCACCGCACGCCGCACCCCCACCCCCCACAGCACCTCCCCCACTCCCCATCCCCCCCACGCCACGGCGGCTGCGGCCCACCCCAGCATCAGCGGTCCACCAGCACGCGCGCCACCGCTCCGGTGCCTGCCACGCGAACGACGTAGACCCCCGCCGGCATGCCCGAAAGATCCCAGGTCCGCCCCACGCCGCGCGCGACCGTCCGGCCCGCCGCATCCATCACCATCACCTCCGCCCCGACCG
>JBIIRP010000174.1:0-3842 GCA_044341475.1 Flavobacteriales bacterium
CGCAGCCGTTTCTCGCGAACGGGAGTGGTGCGTGGCTGGCAGGGATGGCAGCCACCGGCTGGGCGCTCGCGGCCTTGCTTTCGCTCGTTTCCGATGTCGCGTTGCGGGCGGGCGGCGGTTTCGGACTTACCGCCGTGCTCGGACTGCCCCTAGTTGTGCCCGTGGTCATGGTATCCACGGCCTTTTGCCACGGTGTCGCCCGCGGGGCTCCGTGGGCGGAGGTGGGGGTGTATTTGGCTTTTTTGGCCGCGCTTGCAGGACTGGCGCATGCCATGGCCGCCTTGGTCTTCCCTTACCTTTGGCGGGATTGACAGCGATGAAAGGGCTTTGGAAACCGGTGGGTCCCCTGCTGCTACTCTATGTGGCGGCGATGACGGCGCTGGTGCCGCTCGGACCGGGGTTGCTCGAATGCGTGCCGGAAACCTCGGGCATGTACCGGGTTCAAGGCCACGGCACCCACTTCCAGGACGCACAGGAATTGCATGTGGTGGTGCGTTCGGGGAAGGCCGTAATTCCGTGCAGCGAGGTGATTCGGGAAGGGGCGGATGTTCTCGCATTTCGTTTGGCTCTGCCAGACACCCTGCCCTCCCGAAGCCTGGACCTGTTCGTGGTTTCGGACATCGACGGTTCCCTCCTGCTTGCAAATGCCATTTATGCAGATGGCCATGCAGTGGGCCCTGTGCAGGTGGCTGCACCGACGGAAATCCCGGATTATTCCCCCAAGGTGGGCTTTCATTTTCCCTTCCAACCGCGCGTGGAAGAGACCATTCGCAACCTCATGTGGCACGTGCCGTTGTGGTTTTCCATGTTCGTGCTCGCGGGCATTGCCTTCGTGGCGTCCATCCGTCAGCTCGGGGCTTCCGGGGTGACCGCTTCAGATGAACGAGCTCGGTCCGCGTCGGCTGTGGCGGTAGGTCTCGGTGTGGCGGGCCTGATTACAGGGAGCATTTGGGCCCGGTTTACGTGGGGAACGTGGTGGGTTGATGATCCGCAACTCAACGGAGCCCTCGTGACGACCGCCGCCTACGCAGGCTACCACATCCTGCGGGAGTCGGTCGATCGTCCTGCTCTCCGCGCGCGGCTTGGGGCGGTGTACAACCTCTTTGCCTTCGTGCTCCTGGTGATCTTGCTTCTGATCATGCCGCGGTTTTCTGAGAGCCTGCATCCGGGCAAGGGGGGTAACCCGGGGTTTAACACGTACGACTTGGATTCCAGTTTGCGGCTCGTGTTCTATCCGGCGGTGCTCGGTTGGATTCTCACGGGGCTGTGGATGCAGCAGCTCATTCTCCGTATGGCGCGCATTCGTGAACGCTGGGACCACACTTCACATGGAATAAGTTGATGCTATGATAGCACTCACGGAATCGGTTTTTCTAGGCTCGGGCAAAGCAGGGGTAGTGCTCGCTGTGGCCGGAGTGGTGCTGATCGGGCTGCTCGCATGGATGCTTTGGGCAGAACGTCGGTTGTCGCGTTTGGAACGCAAAATCAATCCACCCGCTAACCGCCACTGACCCATGCGCCGGAGCCACATCCTTCTGCTCTTGCTCGTTGCCGGCATCGCGGGAACGTTCATTGCCACTTTTACCACGGCTACGCGCTCGGTCGGATTTGTGGAGGCCGCCACCCAGCCCGGCCAAGAGTTCAAGGTGTCCGGGACCCTGGTACGCGAGGAACCCGTCGTATACGAGCCGGAGGTCGATCCGGGAACAACGCGGTTTACGATGCAGGACAAGCAGGGGGCGGTGCGCCAGGTGATCCTGCGCAAAGCCAAGCCTACGGGACTGGAAAACAGCGAATCCATCGACCTCTACGGTGCGATGGTGGGCGATGAATTTGTCGCCACCGAGATGCTGATGAAGTGTCCGTCGAAGTACAACGAACAAAACCACGTCCTCATCGAAGAGGACGGCCCACAAGCCACACGATGATATGGAGTATGTAGGGGAGTGGACAGCGGTGGCATGGGCAGGTAGAGCCCTGGTGGCCATCGGATTTGGAGCCGCGCTGGTGGCAACGGGTGCCTATTTGCGGAAGGAAGAGCGGATCGGACGGTGGGCCTTTCGCATCCACAGTGGGGCCATGCTCGGCACCATTGCACTCATTTTTGTGCTGTTTGCGTACCACCGCTACGAATTCAACTACATCTGGAAGCACTTGAGCAATGCCATGCCCATGCGCTTCATTTTGAGCGCGTTCTGGGGAGGCCAAGAAGGGGGATTCCTGCTGTGGATGTTCTGGCACATCGTGCTAGCATTCTTCGTGATTCGCAGGCCCACGGCGTGGACCGTCCCGGTCATGGCGGTCCTCAGTGGCATCGAAGCCTTCTTGACCTCGATGCTGCTCGGGGTGTATTTCGGGGACTTCCAACTGGGTTTAGACCCCTTCATCCTGCTGCGGGAATTGCCCGAGAACATCGGACTCCCGTGGACCTCTCGGCCTGACTACCTCACCGCTTTCCCCCTCTTTGCGGATGGCCAAGGGTTAAATCCCTTACTCCAGAACTACTGGATGACCATCCATCCACCCACGCTGTTCCTCGGGTTCGCCGCAGTCTCCATTCCCTTTGCTTTTGCGGTAGCGGGATTGCAACACCGCGATGACCGGAGCTGGATGCGTCCGGCCTTGCGGTGGTCGATTTTTGCGGTGGGCACCCTCGGAACGGGTATCCTGATGGGCGGGGCATGGGCCTACGAAGCGCTGAGTTTCGGAGGATTCTGGGCATGGGATCCGGTGGAGAACTCCAGCCTGGTACCGTGGCTGGTGTCGGTGGCCGGTGCACACCTCCTGCTGATCAACCGCAACCGGCGCACGGCAACGGGGCTTTTCAGCACGACGTATTTCCCGATGCTCGCATTCTTGCTGGTGCTCTACAGCACCTTTTTGACCAAAAGTGGTATCCTCGGTGACACCTCCGTACACAGCTTCGTCGACAGCGGCATCCTCCCGCAGTTGCTGGCGTATGTCCTCACCTTTGCCACACTGGCCCATGCCCTCCTTTTGCGGGAACCGGCATGGAGATGGGGCGTGGCCGCCGGTGCCGCGGTTGCGGTTGCAGCCATGATCAAGGGGTGGGCGGCCGAGGGCATGTGGGGTCTTTTCATCCTTTGGGCCGTGGCTGCAGCCGTAGCCTACCGCAAGGATTTCCGCACTCCCGGCGAAGCCGAAGAAGCTCTGTGGACAAGGGACTTCTGGATGTTTGTGGGCAGCCTGCTCCTTCTCCTTTCGGCCTTGCACATCACGTGGCAAACGAGCATCCCCGTATTCAATGCCTTGCTCACGCCGTTTTCCAGTGCATTCCAGTGGGCAGGTGAGCAGTGGAGCAGCGATACGCTGTTGGAGTTGGCCCAGCACGATTTGGCGCCGAGCACGGATTTCGAGCTGGCCTACCACCGCGTGCAAGTGCCTCTGGCTGTGTTGGTCATGCTGATTGTCGGCATGGCCCAATGGCTTCGGTATGGCTCTACTCCGAATCCCGCTCGCATCTTCCGCCGCCTCGGATGGATGGCACTCGTTGCCGCAGGTTTGACCGCCGCATTCCTGGTGTTCGAAGACGTTGCGTGGTGGGAAGCACCGCGTGTGGCCTTGCTTTTTGCCGCGCTGTTCGCGGCGGTCGCCCAAATCGATTACTTCCGCGTTCTCGGGCGTGCGGCTTGGACATCCTGGGGTTCTCCCCTCGCCCACCTGGGATTTGCCCTCGTCATCTTCGGAGCAGTGTACTCCACCAGCCGAAAGGAAATCATTTCCCGCAATGCCATAGGCGACCTGACGTCACTCAGCGAGGAGCTGAACAACCGAGAGGACATGCTCTTGATGCAGGGAGATACCCTGCCCATCGGTCCCTA
>JBIIRP010000175.1:0-3833 GCA_044341475.1 Flavobacteriales bacterium
GGTGTGCGAGAGCTACGGTATTCCGGTCCCCGAAACCACACCGGAAGCGCACGACCTCCTCAGAACCGCGAACTGGACGGGCAACATCCGTGAGTTGCGCAACGTGGTCGAGCGTCTCGCCATCCTCACCCCCCGGGGCGCCTCCATCGATGCAGCTATCGTCCAGCGGTATGCTGGGTTGGGGGGAGGTTGAGGACGGGCGGCGCTTCGCGCCGCAGAACGAGGTTGAGGTTGAGGTTGAGGACGAGGTAAGATGGGAGGTCTCGGCTTGAAACTCAAACTAGCCGCGCAGCGGCGGAAACTGTAAACTGTAAACTGTAAACTGTAAACTGTAAACTGTAAACTGTAAACTGATTTAACAGTCCACGAGGCAACTCTTCCACGAGGTCTTCGTCTTGAAGGAGAATTGAATTCCTCCCAGCATGAATGACATTGTACTGTTCGGCTTCGAGATTCCGGGCAACGTGTTCCTGGGTTCTCTCTTTGTTTGGTTGATTGCAGCTGCTGCGAATGTGAAGTTGTTTGCCAAATGCGAGCAGCCCGCTTGGGCCGTGTTCGTGCCCGGCTACAACGCAGTTGTTGCGATGCGCATCATCGGTCGGCCCGACTGGCATGCGGTGTACTTCCTCGTTCCGGTGTTCAACGTGTACTTCGCGTTCCGGACGATGATGGAGCTTGCCGCCACCTTCGGACGCCGCTCGACGGTAGACCACCTGCTGGTGGTCGTGTTCAACGTTTTTTACGTCCTCAACCTCGGGCTGAGCTACGAGGCAGAATACGAGGGCCCGGTGTACGGTGCACCGAAGGCCTCGTCTGCTTCCGAAGGTTCAGACGCCCGTGGCGGGTGGGCGCACGCCTGATCGCCCTCTGAAGGGAAAGTCATCAAGCGCCGGGCAACCGGCAACGGACTGCGGGAACGGTCCGTGAACTGGGGAACAGGATCCCCGTCAAAGAAGGCCTCGGGCGTGCTGCAAAGCCGCTTGGAGGCCTTCTGGCTTTTTACCGCCGGCCGTTGCGAAGAAGGGTTGTCCGCCTCCGCCCCCGTCGATATGCCGGGCCAAATCCCGCACAATGCCGGTCGCATTCATCCCCCGACCGCTCACGAGGTCATCCGAAAGCGCCACCGTCAAGGTGACTTTGCCCTCGGCGAGCGAGCCCAGCACACCGAAGAACGGCGCCTGTTCGCTGCGGAGCTGGAACGCCAGGTCCTTTACGCTCGCGGCGTCGAGGTCCACCTCGGCCACGAGCATATGCACGCCGTCGCGCACCTCGATACGCTGGAGCAGGTCGGCCTTCACATGGCGGGCCTGCTCGCGCTTCAACACCTCGAGCTCGCGCGCCATGGCGGCCGTGCGGGCGAGCAGGTCTTCCGTGGCGCGGACCACGTCCTGCGGTGATTTCAGCGCCGTCCGGATGCGGTCGAGTGCGGCCTCGTCCTCGCGCGCCCGCTGGAGCGCACCCATGCCCGTGGTGGCCTCGATGCGCCGGATGCCCGAGGCAACCGCCCCTTCCGAAAGGATGCGGAATTGCCCGATGGCTCCCGTGGCGGGAACGTGGGTGCCGCCGCACAGTTCTTTCGACGTGCCGAACCCGATCATCCGCACGCGGTCGCCGTACTTCTCGCCGAAGAGCATCATCGCGCCGGCTTCCCGCGCCTCAGCGAGGGGGATGGCACGGCGTTCGTCGCGGGCGAGGTTTGCCTGGATGCGTTCGTTCACCCGGTCCTCGACGGCGAGCAGCTCGGCGGCAGAGGGCTTGCTGAAGTGGGAGAAGTCGAACCGCAGGGAGTCCGGTCTGACGAGCGAGCCACGCTGTTCGACGTGGGTACCCAGGACTTCGCGTAGGGCTTCGTGCACAAGGTGGGTGGCGCTGTGGTTCTTTTCCGTGTCGCGCCGGGCGGCGGCGTTCACCACGGCCTTCACAGGTGCTTCGGGCACCTCGGGGATGGCGGTGGTGAAGTGGACGATGAGGTTGTTTTCCCGCTTCGTGTCGAGCACGGCAATCCGCTCGCGACCGTCCCAGAGGTAGCCCGTGTCACCGATTTGGCCGCCGCCTTCGGGGTAGAACGGGGTGGAGGCGAGTGCGATTTGGTACATCACCTTCCCCTTCGACTCTACCCGCCGGTAGCGCACGAGGTGGGTGTCGGCTTCCAGCGCATCGTAGCCGATGAACGGCTCATCGGTCGGGGCAGGGTGGACGTCGACCCAGTCGTCCGTCTTGATTTTCCCGGCGGCCCGGCTGCGTTCCTTCGCGCGGGCGAGCTCGGCATCGAATCCCGGCTGGTCGATGGAAAAGCCGGCCTCGGAGGCCACCAGCGCCGTAAGGTCCGCGGGGAAGCCGAACGTGTCGTAGAGTTCGAATACCGAGGCCCCCGGCAACACCCCGCCTGCGGGGAGCGCAGCAAGCCGGTCGGTTAGCAGGTCGATGCCTTTCGATAGGGTGCGCAAGAAGGCCTCTTCTTCCTCGAGGATGACCCGCTCGATGAGCGAACGCTGGGCGTGGAGTTCGGGGAAGGCGTCCCCCATTTGGTCGGCTAACGTGCCGACGAGCTTGTGCATAAACGGCTCGTGGAGCCCGAGGAAGCTGTGTCCGTAGCGGATGGCCCGCCGCAAAATCCGGCGGATGACGTAGCCGGCGCCTGCGTTCGACGGCAACTGCCCGTCTGCGATGCTGAACGACACCGCCCGGATGTGGTCTGCGATGACCCGGAAGGCAACATCGGATTTACCCGTACCTGCGGTGTAGGTGCGCCCGCTTACGGCCGCGATGCGCGCGATCATGGGCGTAAAGACGTCCGTATCGTAGTTCGAGCGCTTGCCTTGCAGGGCCATGCAAAGCCGCTCAAAGCCCATGCCCGTGTCGATGTGTGCGTTCGGCAGCGGAACCAGGGAGCCGTCGGCCATGCGGTTGAATTGCATGAAGACGAGGTTCCAAATCTCGACCACCTGCGGGTGGTCTCGGTTGACCCAGTCGCGCCCCGGTTCCGCAGCCCGCTCCGCGTCCGAGCGCAAGTCCACGTGGATTTCCGAGCACGGCCCACACGGCCCCGTCTCGCCCATCTCCCAGAAGTTGTCCTTCTTGCTCCCTGCCAGAATGCGGTCTTCGGCCACGTGGGCCGCCCACATCCCGCGGGCCTCGAGGTCCTCCTCCAGTCCATCGCCCGCATCCCCGCCGAAGACCGTGACGTAGAGCCGGTCTTTCTCGAGACCGTAGTGCTCGGTCAGCAGCTCCCACGCCCAATCGATGGCTTCCTGCTTGAAGTAGTCCCCGAAGCTCCAGTTCCCGAGCATCTCGAACATCGTGTGGTGGTAGGTGTCCACACCCACTTCCTCGAGGTCGTTGTGCTTTCCGCTGACGCGCAGGCACTTCTGTGTGTCCGCGATGCGCGGCTGCACGATGGGACTGTTGCCGAGGAAGATGTCCTTGAACGGGTTCATGCCCGCATTGTTGAACATCAGCGTCGGATCGTCTTTGATGACCATGGGCGCAGATGGCACGATGACGTGGCCTTTTGAGGCGAAAAAGTCGAGAAACAGCTGGCGGACGCGGCGGGATTCCATGCGGGCGTTGTTAACGTGTGCAAAATACACACCGCCTCGGGCAGGCGGCGCGTGAAATTACACCGCACTTTTGCTTCCATGGCGAAAAGGTTCCACAAGTACCGGTTCAACGAACGGACCCTCGAGATGGAGGAGGCGCCGTTCGGCGTGCGGGATTACGTGGTGTGGGGCGTACGCCAAACCGCAGTCGTCGGCGTGGTCGCCTTCGCGAGCGTTTGGGTCGCCGAGAATCTGTTCACGAGCCCTTCCGATATCGCCCGGGAGCGGGAGCTC
>JBIIRP010000025.1:0-13183 GCA_044341475.1 Flavobacteriales bacterium
GCGTGGACCCCGAGCTCTGTGGCCACGAGCGAGTACGTGTACCTGCCCTTCGAGGATCCGATCGAACTGACCACGGACTTCTTCTACTTCGCAGGGGTCATCGTGGAATTTGAGAATGCTGCAGAGCTCACGGTGCTCGGCAACGCGAACAGCGACACGGACAACTCTACCGGAGCCTACGAGCAGGCCGGTTCGGGCGACTTTGTTTGGTTCACCTCACAAACAGCCACTCCGGCCGTGCGCCTTATCCTCTCGCAGCGTGTTGCGGTGGATGAAATCGCTGGCATGAACGGCATGTTGCTGCACCAAAACGTTCCGAACCCTGCGGACGGCACCACGACGATTCGATTCGAGCTCGCTCAACCCCGCACGGTGGCGGTGGAATTGCGCGACCTCCAGGGCCGACTCATCCAATCCATCGAAGCCGGTCGCTTGCCCGCGGGCGAGCACAGCACGGCCTTCGACGTGTCTGCACTGCAAGCCGGCATCTACAGCTACACGCTGGTGGCGGACGGCATGCGCATGACGAAGAAGATGGTGGTCCGGTAATCCACGGAACACCTGCGAGACGGGCGGCTCCTGCTGAAGGGGCCGCCCGTTTTGTGTTCGGTGGGATGGTGGACTGGCGTGTACCTTCGCGCACCATGGGATGGAAAGCGAGTTTGGCCGTGCCGTTTGCGCGGTGGACGATGCGGCGGCTGCGGTCGGCGGTGGCGGACCCGGTGGCGGCCCAGCGGAAGGAGTTCGAGCGCATCGTCGCGTCTGGAGCGCGGACGGCGTTTGGCTGGGAACACGGGGTGGAGCAAGGGATGGAGGTGGAGGCGTTTCAGCAGGCGGTGCCGGTGCGGGATTACGAGGGCCTGAAGCCGTGGATTGACCGGGCCGTGGCGGGGGAGGCGGACGTGGTTTGGCCCGGGCGGCCGATGTACTTCTGCAAGACGAGTGGCACGACGAGCGGGGCGAAGTACATACCGCTGACGCGGGAGTCGATGCCGAACCACATCGGCTCCGCCCGGAACGCCTTGCTCGCCTACATCGCGGAGACGGGTGATGCGCGCTTCGTCGACGGCCGCATGATTTTTCTGCAGGGCTCGCCGGAACTCGGGCGCACGCCGGGCGGCATTCCGGTCGGTCGGCTCAGCGGCATCGTTGCGCACCACGTGCCGCAGGTGCTGCAGCGCAACCGCATGCCCACGTGGGAGACGAACTGCATAGCGGATTGGGAGGAGAAGGTCGAGGCCATCGTGCGGGAAACGGCGCGGGCGGACCTTCGGCTGATCAGCGGCATTCCCTCGTGGGTGCAGATGTACTACGAACGCCTGCTCGCGCACACGGGGGCGGCGAATGTGAAGCAGGTCTTCCCGAATTTTTCGCTGTTTGTGTTCGGCGGGGTGGCGTTCGAGCCGTACCGCGAGCGGTTTCGGGCACTCGTCGGGGGCGAGGTGCCGGCAGTGGAGCTGTATCCGGCCTCGGAGGGCTTTCTGGCGTTCCAGGATGCGCGCGAGGCGGACGGGATGCTGCTGAATGTCGCGGACGGGATCCACTTCGAGTTCATCCCGGCGGACCGGTACTTCGACGTGGACCGGCCGAGGTTGACCGTCGGCGAGGTGCGGCTGGGCGTGAATTACGCGGTGGTGCTGACGACGACGGCGGGACTGATGGCGTATGATTTGGGGGATACGGTCCGGTTTACGTCGCTCGAGCCGGCTCGGGTCGTTGTGACAGGTAGGGTCAAACACTTCACGAGTGCCTTCGGTGAGCACGTGATCGCCGAGGAGGTAGAGGGGGCGCTTGCGGAAGGGGTGGCGGCGGCGGGGGGCGAGGTGGTGGAGTTCCATGTGGCGCCGGAGGTGGCACCGGCGGAAGGCCTGCCGTACCACGAGTGGTGCATCGAATTCAGCCGGGTGCCGGGGGATGTGGGGGCGTTCGCGGCGGCCGTAGATGCGGCGCTGCAGCGGCGCAATCCGTACTACCGGGACCTGATCCAGGGGGGCGTGTTGCGGCCTGCGGTCATCCGGCAGGTCGCGGCCGGGGGATTTGCGGATGCGATGCGGGCTTCCGGCCGCTTGGGCGGCCAAAACAAACCGCCGCGCCTCGCAAACGCGCGGACCTTTGCTTCCTTGCTGCCATGAAAGTTATCGCGCTGCTGGGGGGAAGTGGGGCCGGGAAATCGACCGTCCTGCGGGGCATCGTGGCCCACTTCGGACCGCGGGTGGCGGTCCTCTCGCTGGACAACTACTACCGGCCGAAGGAGGAGTTGCCGGTGGACGAAAACGGCGAGACGAACTTCGACCTGCCCGAGGTCATCGACCACGTCGCCCTGGTTCGGGATGTGGACCGCCTTGCTGCCGGAGAGATCGTGGAGCTGCGCACCTATACGTACAACCGGGATGTGATCGCGCCAGAACCGGTGCGGGTGGCTCCGGCGCCGCTGCTGGTGGTGGAGGGCTTGTTTGTGCTGGCGTCGGAAGAGATGCAGCGGCGTGCGGATGTGATCGGGTACATCGATGCACCGGTCGACGTCCGTTTGGCGCGCCGGATACGGCGCGATGGCAGCGAACGCGGCTATACCGAAGAGGAAGTGCGCTACCAGTGGCAACACCACGTGCGGCCTGCGGACATCGTTCACATCGAACCGTGGCGCAGCAAGGCAGACGTGGTCATCGACAACCACCACCACTGGCAAGACGGGCTCCAGCGGCTGATTGATCGGATGGAACAGGTTGCACAGCAGGAATCTGCCTATCTTTCCCACATGCCTATCGCGCCTCCCTTCAACCTGCATGCCTGGATTGCGGAACACCGCGATCTGCTGAAGCCGCCCGTTGCGAACCGCAACCTGTACGTGGACAGCGGCGACTACATCGTCATGATTGTGGCCGGTCCGAACGCGCGGAAAGACTACCACTTCAACGAGACCGAGGAGCTGTTTTACCAAATCGAGGGCAACATCACCGTCCGCATCCAGGAAGACGGGCGTGCGGTCGACATGCGGCTCGGGCCGGGCGACATGTACCTCCACCCCGCGCGCGTGCCGCACAGCCCCATGCGCGAGGCGGGCTCCATCGGGTTAGTCATCGAGCGCAAGCGGCCGGAGTCGCGGGATGGATTGCTTTGGTTCTGTGAGCAGTGCAACCACAAACTGCACGAAACCTACTTCACCCTCGAGGACATCGAGCGGGATTTTCTGCCGCGGTTCCGGGAGTTTTATGGCAGCGAGGCGCTCCGGACGTGCAGCGCATGCGGCCACGTGATGGAAGCCGACCCGCGCTTCGTGGGGTGATGCAACCTGCCGCGGTCCGGCGGGGTCTTTGCTCCATGAACCGTCTGATTGCCTGCTTCTTTGTGCTTGCCGCAGCCCTGCCGGCTGCGGGCCAAACCTGCACCCCCGTCATCGCTTTCCTCACCTGGAACGGAAGCGCCCCGACCCAGCTGACCCTGACCGTTACCGGCAACGGAGCGGTCATCGTCCCCGGCGTCACCCTGCCCATTCCCGGCCCCGGCACCCTCCCGCAAACGGTGTGCCTCCCCGTCGGCTGCTACCAAGTCACCATCGCCTCCTCCACCCCGCTGAACGGCGACCTGCTCGACGTGGAGTTCGACGGCGACCCCATCGACGTGACCCAACTCTCCGACGGCGCCCAGCAGTGGGTCTACGAACTCTGCGTCGGCACCGCGAACACCGACTGCCCAGATGCAATCGACTACGCGGCCGGCGCGGAGTGCGCCTGGGCGTTCGAGATCGGTAGCTTCGCCGAAGGGGAGTCCGTGGTGTGGTCGTTTGGCGACGGGTCGGAGGTGGTCGGGGGCCACTATGTCACGCATTCGTACGCGGCCGATGGGGTCTATGAGGTCACAGCGGAGTATACGTCCGCGGCCTGTCCGGACGGGGTGGTGCTGACGACGGAGATTGCGGTCGAGGGCTGCTCAGGTCCACCGCCGTGTGCCTTCCCGGTGGTGGTGGAGGATGCGGGCTGCAACGCGTGGGAGATTTCCTTGCTCGAGTTGCCTGCGGGGTCCGAGGTGGTGTGGACCCTGGGAAATGCGGTGGTCGGCGACGGGGGGTCTGTGGTGGTGGAGCCGCTGTGGGACGTGATTATGGCGGACTGCGCGCCCGTGGTGGCGACGGTAAATGCCCCAGGCTGTCCACCCCAAGCAGTTACCGCGCTCGTGTGCGAAGAGGATTGCATGCCCGAATGTCCGCTGGAACTCACGGCCACGACAGCGGGTGGTTTCATGTACCTCTTCACGGCCACCGGCGCTCCGGAAGGCGCGGTGTTTACCTGGTACGTCGATGGAACGGTGGTAAGTGAAGGGACGTCGAACACGCTGGAGTTAGGATTCGATTTCAATCCCTTCTGGACGGTGTGTGTTTTTTACGCAGCGGAGGGGTGCGCAGCGGAGGCATGTGTATCGAGCCCAGCGAACGAGTGCACGCTGGAAATCGTGAGCGAGGAAGTGGCCGAGGGCGTCTTCGTCTTCACGGCCCTCGACGAAACCGGGGCCATGTGGCCCGGAGTGGTGCAGTGGGAGTTTGTCGGTAGCGGCTCTGCCGAGGGCAACCCTGTGGCCTGGACGTGGCCGGAGGACGAGGGCATGGTAGAAGTGTGTGCGATGGGAGTTTCGAACGCAGTGGAATGTCCCGTCGGCGCGACGGATTGCATGGCCCTCGAAGTCAATGGGCTTGCTTGCGAGGAGGTAACGCTGGTGCTGACGCCCGCCGGGGTGACAGCGACGGGGTTCGGCATGACGCTGACGTTCGAGGCGGACTGGCTGGGCCTGCCGCTGGGCGGGTGGGAGCTGGACGAGGACCTCGAATGCGGGGCCGGCTGGACCGGTGATACGCTGACGTTCTGCCTGCCTCCGACCTGCTTCTCCCTCGAGGTCGAGGCGCCGGAGTCGGCGTGGAATGGCCTGGAAGCCCTGGTCGGGTCGGTGGCGGGGGCGCCGGTGGCGTGGACCGCGGAGGCCGCGGTGGCGGCGTTCGGGCTGAATCCTGCATGTGCAGCGGGAACTCCGGGACCGGTGCTCCGCGCGGCGGGGGTCGAGGCGTACCCGGTGCCGGCGTCGGATGCGGTGACCCTCGCGGGGGCGTGGACTGGGCTGGCGCAGTGGAAGGCTGTTTCGCTTGCGGGCCAAACCATCGCCTCAGGCTCCGCCACCTCCCCCTGCGTCGTCGACGTCTCGGCGTGGGCTCCCGGGGTCTACCAGTTCCACGTCGCAACGCACGGGGCGACGTTCATGAAAAAGGTCGTCGTCACCCGATGAGGTTTGTTAACTTCGCCGGGCATGTCATTCCGTACCCTCAACCTTGCCACCGGATGGGCCGTTTGGGCCATTGCGACGGTGGTGTACATCCTGACCCTTGAACCCACGGCCAGTTTCTGGGACTGTGGGGAGTTCATCGCTTCGGCGTACAAGCTGGAAGTAGGCCACCCTCCCGGAGCGCCGCTGTTCATGCTGCTCGCCCGCTTCCTGATGATTTTCGGATCACCTGAGAATGCGGCCTGGCTGGCGAATATGCTGTCGGCTTTGGCGAGCTCGTTTACCATCCTGTTTCTGTTTTGGACCATCACCCATTTGGCGCGCCGGTTCACCGGACACGGGGGTCAGGATCCGGCCGGAGCACAGGTCTGGGCCATCCTCGGTTCCGGGGCCATCGGCGCGCTCGCCTATACCTTCAGCGACACCTTCTGGTTCAGCGCGGTAGAAGGCGAGGTGTACGCATTGTCTTCGCTGTTCACGGCACTGGTGTTCTGGGCCATTCTCAAGTGGGAAAACGTTGCGGATGAGCCGGGACATGCCAAATGGCTGCTGGTCATTGCCTACCTCATGGGCCTTTCCATCGGGATCCACTTGCTCAACTTGCTCGCCATTCCGGCTATCGCACTGGTGGTCTACTTCCGCAAGTACACGTTCTCGTGGAAAGGGCTGTTTCTCGCATTGGCGACGTCGGGGGCCATCCTGCTGGTGGTGCAAGAGGGCATCATCAAGGGTGTCGTGCAGCTGGCCGGGAAGTTTGAGCTCTTTTTCGTCAACGGCATGGGCATGCCGTTCAACACGGGGGTGCTCATCTATGCGCTGATTGTCGTTGCGGTTGTGGGAGCGGGGATTTGGTGGAGCCACCGGACCCAGCGCTGGACGCTGAACACGGTTTTTTTGTCGGTGGCCTTGCTGCTGCTGGGGTACTCCTCCTTCGCGGTCATCGTCGTCCGGTCCGGTGCAAACCCGCCCATGGACGAGAACAACCCGGAGAACCTCTTCGCGTTGCTGTCCTACCTGAACCGGGAACAGTACGGCGACCGTCCTCTTTCGAAGGGCCAGTTTTGGGATTCTCCCACGGACGAAGACCAGCCCTACGAGGACGGCAAGCCCACTTGGGTGAAGAGTTTCAGCGTGTTCGAGAAGAAGGGGGTGCAGGAAGTACGCTTGAAGTCGTTCCGCGAACGCGAGCGTGCAGAGGCGTTTATCGCTGAGGGCGGCAACCGCGTGCTGAAGGAGGAATACGTGGACAGCGGGGAGAAGAAGAACTCGGTTCCCAACTTCGACCCGGAGTTCACTATGGTTTTTCCGCGCATGTACAGCGATACGCCCTCGCATATCGAGGAGTACATGCGGTGGAGTAACTACAAGAACTTCAACCTCAAGACCTCCTACAAAAGCCCTCTGGCAGATGGTGAACTCAGCGAAACAGAGCTGTCGGCCCACATTGAACTCGAGTTCTTAGCCTCCGGGAAAAGTGCGCCGGAGTTGACGAAGGATTTCAATGCGCTGTTCCGGATGAACGGTGCGCGGTTCAGCGACAACTTCGAGGTGGAATCGGATTCCACGTTGCTCGTGCGCAACCCGGAAACCGGCCAGATGCAGCGGGCACCCTTGTCTAGTTTGGAGCTGAGGCCCACCATCGCGGCCATCATGCTCGACGCGTTGTCGGAAGGGGCGAAGGAAGGGGAAGGCTATGCCCAGGGCTTGCGGGGCCAAAAGCAAGAGCTGGAGGCCGCCTTGCGCCAAGCCATCGCCATGGCAAATGCCGGCAACGAAGAAGCACGCAGCGAGGCCTTGCAGCTGCAGCAAATGCTCAATCGCGTGCTGCGGGAATCCATGCCTTCCCAAGGCGAGAACCTGCGTTTCTTCATGGATTACCAGATGGGGTGGATGTATTTCCGCTACTTCCTCTGGAATTTCGTGGGCCGCCAAAATGACATCCAGGGACACGGCGACTTCCTCCACGGCAACTGGCTGAGCGGTATCGACGCCATCGATGCCGCCCGGCTCGGCGACCGTTCTGCCTTGACAGACGAAATGCGGAACGACAAGGGCCTCAACGCCTTCTACTTCCTGCCGCTCATCTTCGGTCTCATCGGTCTCGTCTTCCATTTCCGACGCGATCCTCGCCAGTTCACCGTGGTGCTTTCGCTGTTCGTGCTGACCGGAATCGCCATCGTTGTTTACCTGAATCAGTACCCGCTCCAGCCGCGCGAACGGGACTATGCGTACGTGGGATCGTTTTATGCCTTTGCCATTTGGGTCGGACTGGGAGTTTACGCCCTCGTGGAATCTGCCCGTTCCCTCGACGCAAAAGGCTTGGGCCGTGCAGTGGCGGGTGCGCTCGGTTCTGGCGCTGTGGTGTGGGGTGTAGGGGCAGTGCTTGGAGGGGATTCGGCCCTCGGTATGTCTGCTTTGTTTATGGGAGCAGTGGCTTCTGCACTTGTGGCGATTGCCTACGGCTTGGGCCGTGTGGACCGGAAGGGACCGCTGGCCGGGGCCGTCCTCGTAGGTGTTTCCCTCCTCGTTCCTGTGGTTATGGCAGCGGACGGGTGGGACGACCACGACCGGTCGCACCGCCGCACGGCAGTGGATTTCGCGAAGAACTACTTGGACTCGTTGGAGCCGAACGCCATCCTCTTCACGAACGGGGACAACGACACCTTCCCGCTGTGGTACGTGCAGGAAGTTGAAGGCTACCGGACGGACGTGCGCATCTGCAACCTGAGCTTGCTCAACACGGATTGGTATGTGGACCAAATGAAGCGCCGCGCCTACGAAAGTGCCCCCCTCCCGATTTCGATGGACGAGGAGAAGTACAGGCAGGGTACGCGCGATGTGGTATTGCTCGACCGTCCAGCTCCTGGAGGACCAGAATCCGTCAACCTCCACGACGCGCTGAAGGTGGCGCTCGATGATGCAGACGTGCAGGACTACGGACGTGGCAAGACCTACGCCTACCTCCCCGGTTCGCAGTTCACCTTACCGGTGGACCGGGCTCGCATCCAAAAGTTGGGATTTCTCGACGAGGAGGATTGGGCGAATTTCACGGACACCTTGACCTGGACCATCGACGACGAGTCCGGTAACCCGCGCCAGTATATTTTGAAAGGCCAGCTCGCGTTGCTCGACATGTTGGCCACGAACAACTGGGAACGCCCGATCTACTTCGCGGTTACCACGGGTCCAGACGCGTACCTCGGCCTAGAGGATCACTTCCGTTTGGAGGGTTTGGCCTACCGTTTGGTCCCGGTAAAGTACCCCCCGTCTGACAATCCGAATGCCATCGGAGGCGTTGCCCGGGACAAGATGTACCGCAGCGTGATGGAACAGTGGCACTGGGGCAATATGGACCGAACCGAAGGCCGCGGGGTCTACCTCGACGAGAACAACCGCCGGATGGTGACGAACCTCAGGCTGCAAATCTCAAATCTGGCTCGGGCCATGATGGATGCGGGCGATGGGGACCGTGCCGTGGATGTGCTGGACAAACTCATGTCGGTGACTCCGGCATCCAATGTGCCCTATACCCGGGTTGTACTGCCCATGCAGGAATTGCTGAGTGAGCTGACGTGCCGCGACACCGCGAAGGCGAAGTTTGCATCGAAAATGAATCCTGAGAAATTGAAGCGCGCAGATGCCCTGCACGAGGAGCTCACCCGAGGGCTGATCGATCAGCAAGTTCAGATGATGCGCTACCTTGCAAAGCTGAACGGCGAGTTTGCTGCCGCGGCCGCCCGCGAGCGCAGCCTTGCCGTTCAAATGGCTGACCGGATCATTCAAGTGATGCGCGTCTACCAAGCAAACTCCCCGCTGCTCAAGGAAATGGAAGAAGCTGTGAATACGGCCAAACAGGACCTCGAGAGCAGGGAAGCCGTGAGCAGCAGGCGGTGAGCGACGCTCGGGTACGCATCGCCGTCCTTGCCTCCGGTTCGGGCTCGAATGCGGAAGTCCTTTGTCGGCACTTCGCCCAGTCGAGCGGAATCGAAATTGTGGTGGTGGGTTGCAATCGTCCGGAAGAAAAAGCTGGCGTCTACGCCCGGTTGCGTCCACTGGGCATCGCTGTAGAGCGTGTGCGTGCGGCGGAGCTCGCGGACGGCTCAGCAATCCAGCGGTTCGATGCGCTCGGAGTTCAGGGCATCGTGCTTGCCGGATTCCTGGTGCATGTCCCGGAATCGTTCATTGCCCGGTACGGCGGGCGCATCCTCAACGTGCATCCATCGCTGCTTCCGGCGTTTGGCGGGAAAGGGATGTTCGGAATGCATGTGCATGAGGCGGTGCGCGCTTCCGGCGCCCAGGAAACCGGGATGACGGTGCACCGCGTAAACGGAGAATACGACCGCGGTGAAATCCTGTTCCAGGCCCGCACGGCGGTCGAGCCAGGCGACACGCCCGAAACGATTGCCGCGAAGGTGCTCAAGCTCGAGCACCGGTTCTATCCCGAGGTTGTGGAACGCGAGGCAGCCACATGGCACACGTAACGCTCTACACGGACGGTGCCGCTAGCGGAAATCCTGGACCGGGGGGGTATGGGGTGCTGCTCCAGTACGGGCCCTACGAGAAGGAAATCAGCCAAGGCTTCCGGTTGACCACAAACAACCGCATGGAACTGCTGGCCGTCATCGTCGGACTGGAGGCGTTGACGAAGGAGGGACTTGAAGTCCACGTGTTTTCAGACTCGAAGTATGTGGTCGACGCGATCAACAAGGGCTGGGTCAGGAAGTGGAGGAAGGTGGGCTACAAAGACAAGAAGAACCCCGACCTGTGGGAGCGGTTGCTCAAGGTGCATGACCGGCATCGGGTGACATTCCATTGGGTCCGTGGCCACAACGGGGACCCCCGGAACGAGCGGGTCGATGCCCTGGCTGTAGGGGCCTACCGCGCAGGCGGCCTGCTCGTGGACAGCGGCTACGAATCCGGACGTTAATCCGACAGAGGCAGGGAGGAGCGCTCCGTATCTTTGCGCCATGCGCACAGATCTCTACCAAGGCCACGACTACTATTTGCTCGACGACCTGCTGACCGAGGAGCACAAGCTGATCCGAGAGACGGCTCGCGCTTGGGTCAAAAAGGAAGTGAGCCCCATCATCGAGGATGCTGCGGAGCGGTGTTCGTTCCCGAAGCACCTGTTGCCGGGACTCGGGGAAATCGGAGCGTTCGGGCCCTACATCCCGACCGAATATGGAGGAGCAGGGTTAGACCAAATTGCCTACGGCCTGATCATGCAGGAGCTCGAACGCTGCGACAGCGGGTTGCGGTCTACGGCCTCCGTGCAGAGCTCGCTGGTGATGTACCCCATTTGGCGGTACGGCTCGGAGGAGCAACGGCGCAAGTTCCTCCCAAAACTCGCTACAGGCGAGTGGATGGGGTGTTTCGGGCTGACCGAGCCGGACCACGGCTCGAACCCCGGCGGCATGACGACGAACTTCCGCGAAGACGGCGACCACGTCATCCTGAACGGCGCGAAGATGTGGATTTCGAATGCGCCTTTCGCGCAACTCGCCGTCGTGTGGGCAAAGAACGAGCAGGGCCGCATCCAAGGCATCATCGTTGAGCGCGGCATGGCCGGCTTCTCAACCCCCACGATGCACGGCAAGTGGAGCCTCCGGGCGTCCGACACGGGCGAGCTCATCTTCGACAACGTGCGGGTGCCGAAGGCGAACATCCTGCCCGGACGCGATGGACTCGGTGCGCCGCTGAGCTGCCTGGATTCTGCGCGCTATGGCATCGCCTGGGGCGCCATCGGCGCAGCACTGGATTGCTACGACGTGGCCTTGCGTTACGCGAAGGAACGCACCCAGTTCGACCGGCCCATCGGCGGATTCCAGCTCCAGCAGAAGAAGCTCGCGGAGATGATTACTGAAATCACGAAGGCCCAGTTGCTGACATTCCGCCTCGGCCAACTCCGCGATGCCGGGCGTGCAACATCCGCGCAGATCTCGATGGCGAAGCGCAACAACGTAGCGATGGCCCTTGAGGTCGCGCGCGAATCGCGCCAAATCCTGGGCGGCATGGGCATCACCGGCGAATACCCCATCATGCGGCACATGATGAACCTCGAGTCGGTCGTTACCTACGAAGGCACCCACGACATCCACCTGCTCATCACTGGACTCGACATTACGGGCCTGAACGCGTTTGTTTAAGTGGATTCCCGGGGCAACCCGGGGCGTTGTCAAACACGGGGGTATAAGAATCCGCGGAGAGTGCGTTTGCATCCTATCTTCGGTGCCACGGATTTGCACGCGATGAACATGAACCGTATTTTCCTGATTTTAGGCCTGTTGGCCCTTGGAAGTGGCGGTACAGCCCAGCTCGGAGCTCCGGACATCGGGCTCGTGGTGGGCATTTCGAACTACCTCGGAGACATCGGAAACGGCACCACAGCACGCAGGCCTTTCATTTACGATTTGCAGGCCCAAGAGACCCGATTCACCATCGGGGCCCAGGCCTTGTACGATTTCGATCGGATCTGGGCCATCCGGGGAGGGGTGCAGTACATCGGCATCGGCGGGGATGACGTACACACAAAATACGGACCTCGTCGAGCCCGTAACTTGCACTTCCGCAACAACCTGATTGAGGTGTCCGCACGGGCGGAAGGTTACTGGAGACCGAGCCAGTCGTTTGGTTCCACGGGTAGTCTGCCTTCATTCTATGGATTTGCCGGCCTTGGTTTTTTTTATTCAAACCCGCAGGCACGCGAGTTGGGGTCAAGTAACGAAGTTGTGGCAGTGTGGCAGGACCTCCGCCCGGAACGAACCGAAGACGTGACCTACAGTCCCGTCGGCCTTGCAATTCCCTTCGGAATCGGGGCGAAATGGGTAGTCAATGGTGGATGGCAAGTGGGCGTGGAAATCTGCTACCGTGTGACAACAACGGATTACCTCGATGACATTTCCGGGTTTTATGCGGACCGCCCATTGACCTCTCGAGCTACAGAAGAAAGCGTAGCCGCTGCTGGCACGAATGCGGGTACCATAGACCAGCACCGGTTCAATCCGAGTGGGCCGACGTTACGCGGAAATCCGAACAACAACGACGGCTACGGTACGATACAATTGACACTATCGAAAGCCAATCCCAGATCCACCGCCTTAGGTGGTCGGAGATTGGGCACACCGAAACACCGGGTACATCCAGCCTTTCGGCACTGAGTTTTCGTCCTGAATTCAGTACATAGCACGGTCTCCGTCCTGAAGAAAGGGCAAGCGCACGCGGAGGTCGGTGAGGGAAGAAGCGCTTAGGACGCAATGCAGTGCCTGCGGCTGGTGATCCGGTGCGGAGGCGAGCACTTCCCCGAGCGGAGAGAGGGCGCGGGAATGGCCGGGATAGAGCAGGGGGCCGGGTTCTTCCCCGAATCGGTTGACGCCGACGACATAGCATTGGTTTTCGATGGCGCGGGCGGCGAGGAGGATGTCCCACGCAGCGATACGGGGAGCAGGCCAGCACGCAGAATACAGCGCGACGTCGTAGGGTGGGGAGCCGAGATTGCGGGAGAAGATGGGGAACCGGAGGTCGTAGCAGATGAGGAGGAGGATGCGCCAACCGCGCCAGGTGACTTCCACGCGATCGCAGCCCGGACGGTAGACCTGCGTTTCGCCGCCGAGGCCGAAGAGGTGGCGTTTGTCGTAGGTGGAACACCGGCCACCGGGCTCCACGAAATGCATGCGGTTCGCGAACTGGTGCTCGGCCGTTTGCACGGCCAAACTTCCCGCGACCGCGCAGTTCCACCGGTTCGCCCACCGCGCCATGGCCACGTATCCCGGTGCGTCAGTCGGCGATTCACGCGAGCAAAGGGGCTCTAGCGTAAATCCGGTGGTCCACATCTCGGGCAAAGCGATGAGGTCGATGCTGTCGAGGAGGCCGTCGGCATCGGCCCGTTCGAGCAGGTCCTCTACCATAGCGATGCTGGCAT
>JBIIRP010000176.1:0-3782 GCA_044341475.1 Flavobacteriales bacterium
GGATGCGGCGGCCTGCAATTACGATGCAGCAGCCACGGCGGATGACGGGTCGTGTGTTCTGGTAGGCGAAGGAGCCATCAGCGGTCCGACGTCGCCGATGAGCGGCGTGGCGGTCGTCTACACTTATGCCGGACCGGCGGAGCACAGCTATGCGTGGACCGTAACAGGCGGAACCATCGTCGGCGTGGCCGAGGGTGTCGGGGTGATCAGCGTGGAGGTGGTGTGGGGCGATGGCGTGTCGGGGGGTGCAGGGACCATTGCGGTCACCGAGGACAACGGTGCGGGCTGCGTCGGAACGGCCACCGGCACGGCCATCGTGGTCCTTCCGAACAGCGTGGCAAATCCCGATGGAAGCGCGGCCGTGCGGGTCTTCCCGCATCCTGCCCGCGACCGCTTCACGGTATCGACCGGTCGGGTCGAAGGGGTGCGGGTCCGTGTCTTCGATGTCCGCGGTGCGGTGGTTGCGGACGAGCCCGCGGTGTTCGGTCAGATAGTCGTCGACTGCAGCAGCTGGGCCGCTGGGGTATACAGCGTCGAGGTCGGTGGCGGAGTGGCCGTGCCGGTCACTGTGGTGCGCTGACCGGCCCGAGCTCCAGCCAAAACGATCCGCCGTGGCGCTCGACCCCGGAGGTATTCGGGTGCGCCCAAATGCCCTCCAGCCGGGCGGCAAGGTCGGCCTGTTCTGACACCCAAAACGCAGGCAGCATCGGCCTATACCGCTCGGGTGCAGCCGCGATGGCCACCGCAAGGAGGTACTGCTCGTTGTAGCCGCGGTCGCACATGTCCTGCGGGTAGTCCCACGGCAGGTAGACGTCGTGGATGTGCACGAGCACGCCGGCGGGCAGCGCGGGCAGCACCTCCATGAACAGGGCGGTCACATCGGAGTTCGGCAGGGAGCGGTGGCTGTTGTCGACAAACAACACATCGCCAGCCTCCAGCTGGCGCCAAACCCCTTCATCCACCGCCTCAAACGGCGTCCGTACCGCGTGATCCACAAGCCCGTCCACCTCGGCCCGGGGAAACGGATCGACGCTGGTGATGTCCATCTGAAATCCCTCCCGGCGGGCCGTCCATGCGGCGAGTTTGGTCGAGTTCCCTGAGCCTACTTCCACGTACCGCCGCGGCCGACGTTCTGCCAGCACCGTGTGCAGGGCCGCCATGTCGAGACCGGGCAAAAAACCGTTGTTCCACCGCGGGGCAGCCGCCTCCGTCTCCTGCCCCTCCGGCCGAATCTCCTGCAACGCCGAGGCGCGGGCAGACAGGCAGTCCACCCACGCCTCGATGTCCGATCGCCGCGCTTCAATCGCCGCCGCCACAGCCCCCCAACCCGCCTGACCCGGCGTCTTCCTCGGCCGCAAATCCACGGGATAATCGAGGAACAGCGCCTGCCAACGCGGGCTCAGGGTGCGGTACAGCGTGCGGAGCATGGCCGCGAAGGTACGCTGCAGCTCACTGCGGCGTCAGCTCATGCGTATCGAGGTTGAGCAGGAACGTCTGGTTGCCGCGCGTGACCGTCGCCATGTTGTCGCACGTGCCGTCGCCGTAATCGATGTGCACATCCGGACCCGGCCGCTCGATGTGCGTGGTCCCGGACACCGGGTAGCCGCAGGGCTGGTCGTGGACCACCGCCGTGAAGGTGCGGGTGCGCGTCCCGCCTTGGGGACCGGTCACCGTGGCCGTTCCATCGCGTTGGACGACGTTGTCGAAGCATTCCTCGGTGTCGTATCCGGCGAGCCAAACCGACGTGCCCTCCGCCTCCCGGCTGTACGTCACCCCGTTGCGCTCGATGCTGAGGTCGGAAGTGAACCCATAGGTCGGCTGCCCGGAGGCATTGAGTCCTGTGAAGGTCCGCGTCTTCGTGCCGTTCACGGTGCGGTTGCCCACCGCGAAATCCGCAAACGTCGCAGTCCACGTCGCCCCCTCGTCTGCAAGCATGTCGCCGGTGACCACGAGGGTGACTACGCCGCTCCGGGTGATTCCGTTCGGCCCTGTGCAACCGGTCCCGAAGTCGACCACCACGGTGCGCGGATACACGCCTTCGCCGCTGTCCGTAATCGTCGCACACGTCCCGAACGGAGCACCATTTCCTGCACAAGGACCACCGCCTCCGCCAGGCAGGGGCATCGCGGCCTCTGCGACCTCCTCTGCAGCCCGTTCCGTCAACTCGGTCAGGCTCTCTGCAGCGGCCGCATCTTCGCTGATGCCTTCGTCACGCCGGGCACAACCGGCAAGCACTGCCGCGACCCACAGGCCAGCGGCGAACAAGGGGATTGACTTCATGAAAAACTGAATGTGGGGTTTATCCGAAAGACGCGTGCACCGGAGGAAGGTTCAATGCCGGACGGATATTTAACATCCGTTCGCATCGTAGCCTGCCCGGATCCGGGCAACCTGCGCGGCCGTCCATTCCCGCGTTTTGCGCAGGTTTTCGTCGGCATCGTCGCCCATAAAGGTCTCCCCGAAGCACACGGTCACGTCCGTCCACTTCTTGCCGAAGTGCTTCCAGGCGTGGGGGATGAAGGTGTCGTCACCGACCCAAGCGATGGACGCGTCGCAGTACTCGATGGCGATGGGCGTGATGGGAAACTTGCCATCGGCTGCGATGGCGAACATGGCCGGTCGGTAGGTGCCGATTTCTGGACCGCGGTAGGTCGTTCCTTCGGGAAAAACCACGATTCCCATTCCGGATTCGAGCCGTTCCCGAACGGCAAAACGGGTATGCTTCCTGCTATCCCGGTCCTTGCGGTCGACCCAAATCGTGCGCAAAGCACTCGCGCCCCACCCGATGATGGGCCAGTTCTTGCTCTCACTGCGTGCAACAAAGGCGACGGGATGCCGCGCGGGCATGAGCACCGCGTCCACATAGCTCCGGTGGTTGCCCATGAGCAGCGAAGGACCTTCCGGCGGCGCTCCTTCCCACCGCACACGAATGCCCATCAGCCGCTGAACGCCTGAGATGTAGTTCAGATACACCCGGTGCATGGCCCTCGGGTCGGTCCCGGTGAAGACGCGCACCACCGCCACCCAACATCCCGCGACAGCCGTCAGCACCAAAAAGCCAGGAATGCGGTACAACGAGCGGAGGTGGTTCACGGCAGGGGAGAATTGAGAAGGTGCAAAGTACGCGCTTCTGCAGCACACGCGTCCCACCACCTCAGCCGCCTGAACTTCTTCGGCAACCCCGCGACGCATTGCACGTCCCTGCCCCCTTCCGGATGCGGCATCTTCAACCCCACGGCGGCCAAAAACAGCCCGTGCCCCCGATACCACGCCTCTCCGCCCGGATCCGCATACCGGCTGTCCCCGACGATGCCGTGCCCGATGGCTCCGAAGTGGATGCGGAGCTGGTGGGTGCGGCCGGTCACCGGCTGGGCGAGCACGGCCGCCGCCCGTCCCCCTCCAGGCAGTTTGCCGACAGCTTGTCTTTCGTAAACCGTATGCGCTTGTTTTGAATCGACGGAGACATCAATTTCACCGGATAGCCCGCATTCATTGTGGATTAAAATCGCATACACCTTGCGAACGTTTCCCGCTTCAAATGCCTTGCCACAGGCAGTTGCGGCCGCTCGATTCCGCGCCACAGCCACCCAGCCCGCCGTCTCCCGGTCCAGCCGGTGCACCGGAAACACAGCCCCGCCCAAGTCCCCCGCGACCCGCCGCTCCAGCGTATCCCCGCCCGGTCCGGAGGTGGCTATCCCGCCTTCCTTCCACACCACCGCAAGGGCCGCGTCGAGGTAGCCGTACCGGCAGCGCGCTGACGGAGGCGTCACTCCTTGCCGGGC
>JBIIRP010000177.1:0-3747 GCA_044341475.1 Flavobacteriales bacterium
GTACGACCGCGCGGCCGATCGGGCCCGGCCCATGCACGAGCTGGAAGCACACTTCGCCGCCCACGGTTCGGAGGACGTCGCTGCCGTCTGCAGTGCGGGTGCCCGGGACTTCTCGGCGGGCGACTGGCTGGCCATGAACGAGGTGGAGCGGGAAGAGATCCGGATGGGGTACCGGCTGGCGTACCTCGCGGACAGCGAGGTGAACTGGTGTCCCGCGCTGGGCACGGTGCTCGCAAACGACGAGGTAAAGGATGGTCTCAGCGAGCGCGGCGGGCACCCGGTCGAGCGCAAGCGCATGCGCCAGTGGATCATGCGGATCACGGCCTATGCGGACCGGCTGCTCCAGGGTTTGGACGGTCTGGACTGGACGGAAAGCGTCAAGGAAGCCCAGCGCAACTGGATCGGCCGCAGCGAAGGCGCGGAAGTGCGCTTTGCTGTGGAGCACCTGCCGGATCTCGCGGTAGAGGTGTTCACCACCCGACCGGACACGCTCTATGGCGTGAGTTTCATGGTGCTCGCCCCCGAGCATCCGCTCGTGGAGCGGCTGTGCTCGGCGGACCAAACCGAAGCCATCCGCACCTACGTCGCCCAGGCTGCCCGAAAATCGGAGCGCGAACGCCAAGGCGCCGGTGACCGCGAGATGACGGGGTGTTTCACGGGCGGCCACGTCATCCACCCCCTGACCGGGGCGCGCATTCCGGTGTGGGTGGCCGACTACGTCCTGGCCGGCTACGGCACCGGGGCCATCATGGGGGTGCCTGCTGGCGACGAGCGGGATCACCGGTTCGCCGTCGCCCACGGCCTGCCCATCCCCGCCATCTTCGCGGACCACGACACGTCCGCAGCCGCCTGCACCGACAAAGGCGCGGTGCTGCAGGCCTCCGGCCCCTGGTCCGGCCTGCCCGCGCGGGACGCCCTGCCGGCAGCCATCGCGGCGGTCGAGGCCGGCGGGTTCGGGCGGGGCGTCGTCCAATTCCGGCTCCGCGACGCCGTCTTCAGCCGGCAGCGCTACTGGGGCGAGCCGTTCCCGGTCTGCTACGAGGACGGTGTCCCACGCCTGATCACCGACGCCCAAGTGACCTTGCCGCCGGTCGATGCCTACCTGCCGACGGCGGACGGCGAGCCCCCGTTAGCTCGGGCCCGCCGCGAGGATTGGCCGGTCTTCCGCGGCGATCGGATGGAGCTGAATACGATGCCGGGCTGGGCGGGCTCGAGCTGGTACTTCCTGCGCTACATGGATCCGCACAACACGGAGGCGTTTTGCGGCCGAGCCAAATCCGACTACTGGGGCCAAGTCGACCTCTACGTGGGCGGCGCGGAACACACGACCGGCCACCTGCTCTACGCCCGGTTTTGGACGGCCTTCCTGTTCGACCGCGGGCACATCGGATTCCAGGAGCCCTTCAAGAGCATGATCAACCAGGGGATGATCCTCGGTCGTTCGTGCTTCGTGTACCGCATCCAAGGCACGAACACCTTCGTGACCGCGGAAAAGCGGGCGGCGTATGCGACGCAGCAGTTGCATGTCGACATCGATTTGGTCCAGGGCAGCGCCCTGGATACCCACGCCTTCCGCTCCTGGAGAACGGAATTCGCTGACGCTGAATTCATTCTGGGCGACGACGGCACCTACACCTGCGGCCACGAGGTCGAAAAGATGTCGAAATCGAAGTACAACGTCCAAACCCCAGACGACCTCGTCGAACGCTACGGCGCCGATACCCTCCGCTGCTACGAGATGTTTCTCGGTCCGCTCACGCAGCATAAGCCGTGGGATACCCAGGGAATCAGCGGAGTACACAATTTCCTGCGCCGACTTTCGCGGCTGTATGCTGCTCCGACGGACGGCACGGCGACCGAGGCTGCCCAGCGGACGTTGCACCGGACGGTGGCGAAAGTAACGGACGACCTTGACCGCCACGCGTTCAACACGGTGGTCAGCGCGCTGATGATTGCGGTGAACGAGCTGACGGAGGCGGGGTGCACGGACCGGGCGGTGTTGCGGCCGCTGGCGGTGCTCTTAAGTCCCTATGCCCCGCATTTGGCCGAGTGGTGCTGGGCGCAGGTGGGCGGTTCTGCGTCGGTTCTGGACGCGGAATGGCCGGTTGCCGAGGCCCAGTGGCTCGAGGTGGCGGAGGTGAATTATCCGATTTCGTTCAACGGGAAAGTGCGTTTTCAGTTGGCATTTTCTGCATCTGCCGATGCAGGCCAAATCGAAGCCGAAGTACTCGCCCACGAGCGCACCCGCGCGCTTTTGGCAGGATCGGCTCCGAAGAAAGTAATTGTTATCCCGGGAAGAATTGTAAACATAGTGACGTAATGAACGCCGGAGTTTATATAAACTACGACAGAAAGCCTTATTTGTCCTTGTTTTGCCGCGATTTTCTTCGGATATTGGCAGGACCAAAGCGAAAGATTCTGCTCGCTCTCCTTTACGAAGGAAGAGGGTGTGGCATTCTTGAATGTCCAGCAGTGTCATTCGGTTTGGTAACGCCTAACAACCAAACCTCGCTTGTGCCATGCGTCTAGCATCACTCCTGACGGCCTTCTTGTGTTGCCTTACCCTGCAATCGAAAGCTGACACCGAGTTCCCCCCGGGGTATTGGTTAGGGATTGAGCCGTTCATGGTGCATACGGCACCGTACGTTGGGCCTTTCGGAACGACGAACTTGACGGGCCAGACGACGTACCGGATTTATTTGCACACGAACGGCGCGACGGATTTCTTGTCGTCGATTTCCGGTGAGGCAGCGAATCCGTTGACGCTGAATTCGACGTCGACTCCTGCGTGGCACAACGATTTGCAGTTTGGCGCGAATTTCGGTTCGCTCATTAACGGGGCCTTCTTCGGGTTTATGCCGGCGCTTCAGTACGACAGCTGGCTGACCATCGGCGCCTCCCAATCGGTTACGGGCTACACGCTTTCGGAGACAAACATTGTGACGCCGTGGACGCAGTTCAACGCGGGTCAGAACGTGTTGATTAACCACCCGACGGGTTGGGCGCTGTACGGTTTGAACCCGTGTCCGACGGGCGTGGGCTGCAACTACACGCATCCGGGCTACGCTGGGGATGACTTGAAGATCCTGGTGGGTCAGATTACGACCGCTGGCACGATCACCGGCAATATATATGTACAGGTTTTCCAGAATGGTCTCGCCTCATCGGAGTTCCGGGGTCTGATGCCGATTTTGACGCAGGCACCCCCGGTCTCGGTTCCGGGCTGTATGAACCCGGTGGCCTGCAACTACAATGCTGCGGCCACAACGGACAACGGCTCGTGTGTGGTACCGACGGGCTGTGACTTCTGCTCGGGCGGTGCGGTGGTAGACGGCGACACGGACAACGACGGGGTATGCAATGCGGCGGAGGTAGTGGGCTGCCAAACGCCTACGGCCTGCAACTACAACGCCTTAGCGACGGACGCTGGGGCGTGTGTGTTTGCGACGGGCTGCGATTTCTGCTCGGGCGGCGCGGTGGTCGATGGCGACACGGACAACGACGGAGTATGCAATGCGGCGGAAGTGGTGGGTTGCCAAACGCCTACGGCCTGCAACTACAACCCGGCCGCAACGGATCCGGGCACCTGCTTGGTGGCGACGGGCTGCGACTTCTGTTCGGGCGGCGCGGTCGCTGACGGCGACGCGGACAACGACGGGGTGTGCAATGCGAACGAGGTGGTGGGCTGCCAAACGCCTACGGCCTGCAACTACAACCCGGCCGCCACGGACCCGGGCACCTGCGTGG
>JBIIRP010000026.1:0-13015 GCA_044341475.1 Flavobacteriales bacterium
TGGTGGGAAGGCCGCAAAAAGTGGGGCGACCTGGTGAACACCTCGCGCACATGTGCCCTGCGGGTGCACGCCTACATCGCGGACGAGGCGGAGCGCGCGGCCTTTCGGTCGGCAATTCCCGCGTTTGCCGATGCGCTGCGGAACCGGTTGCGGGGAGTCGAGGAGCAGCCGGCGTGGACGGTGCGGGACTTGGGGGAGCGGTTAGCTCGTTTGGCCCAAACAGGCGCCCTCCACCCCGAGCAGCTCCGCCTCCTTGAGGAATGCCTCCGCTCCTTCATCGACGTCCAAGGCTCCTGCGAGCGCATCTTGCGCACCCCTATCCCCTACAGCTACAGCATGTTCATGAAGAAATTCATCTTCATGTACGTCGTCACCTTGCCGCTGGGCTTCGTCGGCACCTTCGCCTGGTGGACGGTGCCTGTGGTCATGGCCGTCTTCTATGTGCTCGTCAGTGTCGAGCTCATCGCCGAGGAAATCGAGAACCCCTTCGGCACGGACGACAACGACCTGCCGCTCGACGACCTCTGCGCCACCATCCGACGTGACGCCGAAGCCCTCATCGGCCCGACCCATCCATAAGCGACGCCACATCCGCTTCGCTGTGCAGACGGCGAGAAAACCCCGCACGACTGCTCAGCAGGTGGTGGGCCAAATCCACCAACCCCGCCACCTCAACTCCGAATGCCCCCCCGGACTGCCGCTTCCAGGTCGGTTCAAACTCCAGCACCCCCATCCCGCGCGTCCCCAACGTGTCCATGGGAAGCGCGGTATTTAGTTAAAATTCCTGCTTCGTTGGGTCCAACGAACGCGCCCTTTTGAGGCACGAAATCATATAAATCGCACCTGATGATAGGATATCTTAACTAAATTGGAGGACAACCAAATCATCCAGTGATGAAGAAAATCCTCCCCCTGTGTGCCCTCGTGCTGACCTCTATGGCCCAGGCTCAAACCGGCATCGTGGAGTTTCCCTACAACCCCGACTCCGACGGAGATGACTTCATCGGAATCACAGATTTGCTCTCACTGCTCAGCCTGTACGAGACCGCATTCAGCGAAGAGGGCTTGTATGTCACTTCAGATTCAACGGAAGCACTCTACTACACGGGAGGCAAGACCTATTCCCAATGCCACAAATCCTGCAATGAATTACCCGGGGACTGGCGTATTCCTGCGTACGACCACATGCTCAACTTTGATCTCTCTGTGCTCTTTATCGGAGAGGGCACCCATACAAACGGCGCGTGGATCCACTTAAACCTCAACGGCCGAGAAGGGCTGAACAACTTCGATAGTGGATCCGGCGCACAAGGCAGCTCAGGTCGCATCATAGGCTATGGAAACACTGGCAGCTCTGCCTCGAGCAACGGAACTTCGTACTTGCGAAACATGTCCCTGCCTTACCAATGCTTTTGCTACACCCGTGAACGGCCCAAAGTGGAATACAGCTATTGTTCCGGCGGAGACATCACCGCATGTGCAAATCAAAAGGTTGCAGGCGGATGGTATCCGCTTCAAGGCATCTCATCACACCAAGCCGGTCTTGCAGGTTACACCCCTCAATTCCAGCAACTTTATCAAGCCTTTTGGAGGTGGGTCGAGTGATTGCTGAAAACAACGCCACCGACAGGCAACGAAATCCCCCACTTGGAACCACATCGGCCTCCCCCTATCATTTAAAGTGTGTTGAGCCCTTCGCCGCAACTGCAGCAGCATCTATCGCTTTATCTAACAGCTCCTTGTCAAGTTTAATTCCTGTCAAGCCACTTTGGATTCGAATCGTTACACCCCCTTCCCGATTGTAGAGATTCATTTGAAATGTCAAAGCTCCACTCCTCCGGTACAACCACATCAAGAGATACGAAATTCCAGCATAAAGTGCCGATAATATCAGGCCAAAAACTCCTAAATCCATTGAAACAAAGAATGAGCCAATCGCGACTATCGCCAATAAAATCGCAGCCACAACATATGCTTTCTGCGTGCTGAATCCCGCCGAATAACTCGACAACAAACTCATCGGCATGTAATTAAAGTTCTTGTTTCCAGCACACGTTATCAGGTTTCCGTCTTTCACCTCCACCCGAAATGAGGGGTCCATTAAGTTCAATCGCTTCAAGATCCAAATTAAAAATCCTTTTTGATCACCCTCAATCAAAATAGGATTTGACGGATTCGAGGAGTCAAACCGTACCTCACGTGCGAGGAGCGTAACCGACTGAGATTTGAAAAACGATAGCATTTCTGTTCCGTTAATTGATTCAACTTCTGCGAATCTATCACATCGGATTAATAAAACAAATCACTGCTTAAGAATTTGAAAAAATTCGACGATTGAGCGGTAACAGAACAAAATGTTCACTTCATGGTAGGTGGAAAAGCAGCCTCGCCGGGAATCGAACCCAGATCAAGCGTTTAGGAAACGCCTATTCTATCCGTTGAACTACGAGGCCGTGCCGGGACCCCGCAGGCCCGACGTGTGCGCCCAGCAGGGCTTGAACCTGCGACCGATGGATTATGAGTCCACTGCTCTAACCGACTGAGCTATGGGCGCGGGGAGCGCGAAGGTAAGGAGACCTTGCCTTTTCTGCCCGTCGGACGTCCCTTCCCGCCGCCGGCATCCGCGGAACGCCCCGGCACCCCGTCCGGGAGGTCGAACTCCAGTTGGCGGCGGGCCAAATCCGCCGCAACCACCCGCACCACCAGCCGATCTCCCATGCCCACCACCGCACCGGACTGCAAGCCCGTGAACGCGAGCAGCTCGTCGTTGAAGACCCAGTGGTCCATCGGGAGGGCGTCCTTCGGCACGAAGCCTTCGCACTTGTTCTCCTCGACTTCGATGAACAGGCCCTTCGGAACGGCGCCGCTGACCACGCCGTGGAAGGTTTCGCCGAGCCGCGTGCTGAGGTACTCGACCTGCTTGTAGCGGATGCTCGCCCGCTCCGCCTCCGACGCGCGCTTCTCCATGATGCTCGAATGGGCGGCGTTGCGCTCGAGCGGCCCTGGTTCGGCAGACGGACGGCCGTCGAGCAGGTCCTGGAGTAGCCGGTGCACCATGACGTCGGGATAGCGCCGGATGGGGCTGGTGAAGTGGGTGTAGAACGGAAAGGCGAGCCCGTAGTGCCCGATGTTTCGGGTGCTGTATTCTGCCTTCGCCATGGACCGGATGGCCATGGTTTTGATGACGCTCTCGGAGGCGCTTCCGGCGGCGGCTTGGAGCAAGTTGCGCAGCGCCTGTTCCGCGTTTGTGGCCGTCGGCTTTTCCATCTCGAGTCCGAACCGGGCAACGAACACACGCAGGGCTTGCAACTTTTCGGCGTCCGGCCGGTCGTGGATGCGGTACACCGCGGTCCGGGTGGCAGCGCCGGGGACATGCATGCGGTCGGCAGCGGGCCGCGCAAGGGCGAGGGCCACGCGCACGTTTGCCAGGAGCATAAAGTCCTCGATAAGCTTGTTTGCCTCGCGCATCTGCTTGATGGTCACCCGCAACGGCTTGCCCGCTTCATCGAGTTCGAACTTGACCTCTTCGGTGTTGAAATCGATGCCGCCCGCCGCGAACCTCCGGTCGCGCAGGCGGCTCGCCAAACCATGCAACACGCGAATCTCCTCGGCGAAATCGCCTTCGCCGGTCTCGATGCGCTCCTGCGCCTCGTCGTACGTGAACCGGCGGTCGCTGTGGATGACGGTGCGGCCGAACCATTCCTGCTGCACCCTCGCCTCCGCATCGAGCTCGAACACCGCACTGAAGGCGAGCCGGTCTTCGTTCGGGCGCAGCGAGCACAGGTCGTTCGAGAGCACCTCGGGCAGCATGGGCACCGTCCGGTCCACGAGGTAGACGGAGGTGGCCCGGTTGCGCGCTTCCTCGTCGACGATCCCGCCCGGAACGACGTAGTGCGTGACGTCGGCGATGTGCACCCCGACCTCCCAACCGCCTCCCGGAAGCGGCCTGAGCGACAGGGCGTCGTCGAAGTCCTTCGCGTCCGTGGGGTCGATTGTCAGGGTGGTGACTTCCCGGAAGTCCTTGCGGCGGGCGATTTCGGCCGGGTCGATGTCTCGGGGGATGGTCTCGGCCGCCGCGGTGACGGCTGCAGGCATGGTGTACGGCAGGCCGTATTCGGCGAGGATGGCGTGCATTTCGACCTCGTGTTCACCGGCGGTGCCCAGGATTTCACGGACGCGGCCGACGGGGGCGTCGTCGGGGTCGGTGGGGTCGGCCCATTCGACGAGGTCGATGATCACCTTTTGGCCGCCGCGGGCGCCTTCGAGGTGGCGCGCAGGGACGAAGAAGTCGGTATGGATGCGGGTATCCGAGGGATGCGCGAAGGCATAGTCGCGGACGGCTTCGAGCGTGCACACGTAGCCGTCGCGCAGGCGCTCGACCACGCGAGCGACCTCCGGCACGTGCCGTCCTTTGCGCCGGGTCCACCGCACTTCCACCCGGTCGCCCCAAAACGCCTCCCCCGTCATTCCCTTCGGAATCCGGATCTCGCTGCCGTCCGGCATGGCCACGAAGCCCTGGCCGTGGCGCGTGATTTGGATCGGGCCGATGGGCGCCTCGCTCGACGTGGCCACTGCTTCCTCGCGCGGCATACGCTTCAGCAGGAACCTTCCCCGGTCTCCCGGCTTCAGGTCCCCGCGGGACACGAGCCGCTCCAGCACCGCTTCCACCTCCCGCCGGTCCGGTCCTTTTTGCACCCCGAGGGCCGCCGCGACCTGCCGGAGGTTCAGCGGCCGGTTCGGCGCGCGGCGGAACACCGCCAGCACTGCCTGCTCATTCATCCGTTCCCATCATCGGTACAAAGATGCCGAACTTCGGACCATGAATGCCCGCCCGGAGACTGTTCGCTTTGTAGCCGACCCCGGTTCCGGGTACGCCTTGCTCGATTCCGGTGACGGGGCGCGGCTCGAACGGTGGGGCACGGTCGTGCTCGACCGGCCGGATCCGCAGGCTCCGTGGCCGCGGGCGGGGGCGGCGTCGGTTTGGGCTGGCGCCCAGGGCCGGTTCACGGCGACCGCACTGACGCGCGGGGACTGGCAGTTTCACCGGCCGCTCCCCCGGCCCTGGGTTCTGCCGTACCGCGCCGGCACGACCGACCTCGAGTTCCTCCTCGAGCCCACGGGCTTCAAGCACGTCGGGGTCTTTCCCGAGCAGGCGGCGAATTGGACGTACCTGCGGGAGCGGCTCGGGGCGGGGGCGGCGGTGCTGAACTTGTTTGGGTATACCGGCGCGGCGTCGGTGGCCGCGCGCGCCGCCGGCGCGGACGTGACCCACGTCGACGCGGTGCGCCAAGTGGTCGATTGGGCCCGCCGCAACCTCGACCACAACGGCCTCGCCGGCGTGCGCTGGGTCGTCGAAGACGCCCTGCACTTCGCCCGCGGCGAAGTGCGGCGCGGCCGCCGGTACGACGCCATCCTCCTCGACCCGCCCACGTGGGGGATGGGACCGAAGGGAACGAAATGGAAACTGGAGGACCACCTGAGCCTGTTGTTGCAGGAAGTCGTGGCGCTGCTCGCCCCCGGCGGCCACCTCATCCTGAACACCTACAGCGGGTTGAGTCCCCTCGCTGTGGCGGCCTGGCTTCAGCGCATCGCCCCGGAGGTGGCGTGGCAGGAGCTTGCGGCCGGTGAGCTGTGTCTGCAAGGGGAAGACGGGCACCTGCTGCCGACCGGAACGCTCGTGCGCGGCCGCCGCGCCGGCTGAAGAGCGCACTTTGTGCGACCTTTGCGGTCCCGAAGGAACCCCAGATGTCCGATTCTCCTATGCTCGGTCTTCGCTTGCCTACCGATCCGCGGTGGGTGCGTTTGGCCTCAACAAACCTCCATGCCCTCCTTTCGGACCATGCCTGGTGCGAGCAAAAGGCGGCCCTGCACGCCCTCTCGACCATCACCCGGTTCCCGCACCTGACCGAGCTTGTGGCCGAGCTCACGCGGATCGCGGCGGAAGAACTCGAGCACTTCGGCCTCGTTCAGCAGCGCCTCACCGAGCGCGGCTGGGAGTTGCTTCCCGAGGAAAAGGACGACTACGTGGGGGATTTGGCCCGGTTCATCCGGCGCGGCGGCAACCTGAACCAACAGCTCGTCGACCGCCTCCTCTTCGCCGCCATGATCGAAGCCCGGTCCTGCGAGCGGTTCCGCATGCTCTCTGAAACCATCGACGACGCAGAGCTGCGCACCTTCTACCGCGACCTGATGATCAGCGAAGCCCACCACTACACCACCTTCCTCGGCTTCGCGCGCCGCTATGCAGGCCCGAACGAAGACGTCGAGGTCCGGTGGCAGGCCTTTCTCGACCACGAGGCCGAGCTGATGCAGGTCTACGGCAGGCGCGAGACCATGCACGGCTGACTCCGCGAACGACCGCCCCCCGTTCTGTCAGGGCTTTCCGTCACCGCGCGTGCATCGCCGCCTCGATGGCTTCGGCATCCACCGGGATGTCCGCCATGAGGTCGACCCAGCCGTCCTCGGTAATCAGGATGTTGTTTTCCAGGCGGATGCCCAGTCCTTCTTCCCGGATGTAGATGCCCGGTTCGACGGTGAAGACCATACCGGCCTGCACGGGCAGGTGCCAGTGGCCCACATCGTGCACATCGAGCCCGAGGAAATGCGAGGTCCCGTGCATGAAGTACTTTTTGTAGGCTGGCCAAGCGGGGTTCGCAGCCGCAACCTCTTCCTTCGAAATCAACCCCAAATCCAGCAACTCCTTCGTCATCAGTTCGCCGACCTGCTGGTGGTAGTCCGCAAGCATCACGCCGGGGCGCAGCAGGGGCATGGCACCGCGCATGACGCGCAAGACCGCGTCGTAGACTTGGCGCTGTCGCGAGGTAAACCGGCCGCTGACGGGCACGCACCGCGTCATGTCGCTCGCATAGCCGCCGTACTCGGCGCCGACATCGATGAGGACCACGTCACCGTCCCGGCATTCCAGGGCATTCTCGATGTAGTGGAGGACGCAGGCGTTCGGGCCGCTGCCGACGATGGGCGTGTAGGCAAAGCCGCGGGAGCCGCGCCGCACGAATTCGTGGAGGAATTCGGCTTCGATCTCGTATTCCAGGACGCCCGGCCGGATGAACTGCAAGACCCGCTCGAAGCCGGCGCGGGTGATGTCAGCCGCGCGCCGCATTTGGTCCACCTCCTCCACCGATTTGAGCGCACGCAAGCCGTACAGGATGGGCGCCGAACGCTCGATGCGGTGGTTCGGGTACTTGGCGCGCAACGCTGCGTTCTCGCGGGCTGTACGGGTCTCGACGACCACGCGGGCCCGGGCGTGGGGATTGTCGTTCAGGTAAAGGACGTCGGCTTCCGCTAGGAGCCGCTGCAGGGTGCGCTCGAAGGCGGTCGTCCACTGGATTTGGCCGATGCCGGTGCGGGCACGGGCTTCTTCCCGCGTCCATTTGGCCCCCTCCCACACCGCTAATTCTTCGCTCGTCTCCAGCGTGAACAGGATCTCGCGGTCCGCGGGATTTGCGGCATCCGGAAAGAGCAGCAGCACAGTTTCCTCCTGGTCGCTCCCGGTCAGCCAAAACAGATCCGGCGCCTGCCGGAACGGCATCGTACCATCCGCCCCGGTCGGGTAGATGTCGTTCGCGAAGAAAACCGCAAGGGACCGCGGCACCATGGCTTCAGCGAAGGCACGGCGGTTGCGCAGGTAGAGGTCGGCAGGCAGGTGCTGGTATCGCATGCCCCGAAGATAGGGGCTATCTTCACGGCATGTCTGAGCCCATCTCCACGTCTGCCGCTCCGCTGCCTGTCGGGGCCTATCCGCATGCCCGCCGCGTCGGCGATTTGCTCTTCCTCAGCGGGGTAGGGCCGCGCACTGCCGGAAGTGGTGGCGGAGATTCCGCTGTTCCGGGCCTCGCCCGGGATGCGAACGGCAACTTCACCGCGTTCGACTTCGAAGCCCAAGTGCACAGCGTCTTCGCGAACGTCCGCGCCGTGCTCGAGGCCAGCGGATTCGCCTGGGAAGACCTCGTCGATGTGACGGTGTTTCTGACGGACATGCAGCGCGACTTCGCCACGTTCAACCGGGTGTACGCCACCTACTTCACGACCGCTCAGCCGTGCCGAACCACGGTGGCCATCGATGCGCTGCCCACGCCCATCGCCATCGAGCTGAAATGCATCGCCGCAAAGGCCAGCGGTCCGGCACGATGATTGCGCCGCGTTCCGCATGGTACGCGCCCTCTCCCTCCTGACGGTACTCGCCGTTCTTCCCGCGCCGCCGCAGCCGGCCGCGCCGCCGAAGATTCCGCCCACGGTGCTGAAAAAGGACCTCGCGCCGGGGGTTTGGCCCGCCGCACCCGCGGGCGGGCTGACCGCCTTCCGCCCCGGCGAAAAGCTCACCTACCGGCTCCACTACGGCATCATCGACGCCGCTTACGGAGAGCTCACGGTGCGCGACGCCGGCCCGGTCAACGGCCGCCCCACGTGGGAAATGGTCGCCCGCGGCTGGACGCACAAGAGCTTCAACTGGTTCTTCCGCGTCGAGGACACCTACCGCTCCCGGTTCGACGTCGCGACCCTGCACCCCGTCCAATTCGTCCGGGATGTGCACGAAGGCGGTTACGAAATCCACCAGGACTACCGCTTCGACTGGACCCGGCGCTTTGTCGAGACCGAAGAGCACCGGAAACGGCCGCCGGTGGGCGAAGGGTTCCAGGTCTCCGAGGGCACCTTCGACATGGTGAGTGCGTTTGCGGCCGCGCGGAACTGGGACCTGTCGCGCGTCCGGAAAGGCGACATCCTGACCGTTTCGACGCTGATCGATGGCGAGCTGTACCCGTTGCGCATGCGGTTCGGCGGGCGGGCGACCGTGGAAGTGGACGAAGGGCGCTGGGACTGTTTGGTCTTTCACCCTGTGATTCAGACCGGTAGGATCTGGTCCGACGAGGACGACCTGACGGTGTACGTGAGCAACGACCGCAACCGCATTCCCGTCCTGGCGAAGAGCGATATCATCGTGGGCAGCGTGCGCATGGAGCTCACTTCGGCCACGGGCTTGCGAAATCCTGCTGCGAGGCGGTGATTCCCCGGGCAGGTTTTCCGAACTTGCCCGGCCATGCCGCAGGAATTTTCCGATGACATCCTGCAGAAGCTTTCGCTCCTGCAGGCCAAATTCGCCGCCTCCGGCCAGGACCTCGGCGCCTACCTCGAAGGTCTGCTCCACGCCGATTACCTGACCTACTGGGACTACATCCAGCTCGACACCCTGCTCAGTCTGCAGCGTCCGCTGACCCGGTTTCCCGACGAGGAGATTTTCATCCTCTACCACCAGGTCACGGAGCTTTACTTCAAGCTCGTAATCAACGAGTTAAACCAGCTCGACGGCACCCCTTCGGCCGCCGAATTGCTCAAGCGAGTAGGCCGCATCAACCGCTACTTCAGCGCCCTGACGGACAGCTTCGGCGTGATGGTCGACGGCATGGACCCCGACCAGTTCCTCAAGTTCCGGATGGCCCTGCTTCCCGCTTCCGGGTTTCAAAGTGCGCAGTACCGGAAGATTGAGATCCGCTGCACGTCGTTTGACCGGTTGCTGCACGCGGAGGTGCGCGAAGCCCACCGGGTCCACCGGGAAGATGAACTTTCAGATTTGTTCGAAAAAATCTACTGGAAGTCCGGAGCTGTAGAGCTTTCGACCGGTGAAAAGACCCTGACGCTGCGGCAGTTCGAGGCCAAATACGGCGAAGAGCTGCTCGCCTGGGCACAGCACTGCTACAGCAACAACCTCGCTGCAGCGTGGCAGGCCTTGCCAGAAACAGAGCGGTCCGAGCCGCTGCGCGAAGCTCTCCGGACCCTGGATGCCCACGTGAACATCAATTGGCCTCTGGCCCACTACAAATCTGCCGTGCGCTACCTCCAAAAGGACCCGGCGGACATCGCCGCCACCGGCGGAACGAACTGGCAGAAGTACCTGCCGCCGCGCTTCCAGCGGAGGGTGTTTTTCCCGGAACTTTGGACGCAGCACGAGCTGGAGGAATGGGGCAAATCGTGGGTGAAACGCGAAGTTTTCGGAGCCGAATGAAAGGGTGGCTCTGGGTTCTTATGCTCGCCAGTGCAGTCAGCATCGTGGCGTGCAAGAACGAGGAACCCACGGTCTATGTGGACGAATGTGCGGGCCTTCCTGCAGTGCGTTTCGGGCTGGATTTCAACGAGTTCGAAGTGGACTCAGGAACGGTGCAGCCGGGAACAACCCTTTCGGAATTGCTCGATCCGCTCGGTGTGGGTCCGGGCCTGATTGCTGAACTGACCCATCCCACCGGGGGCAACTTCGATGCGCGCCGCATGCAAGAGGGGTCCCCGTGGTGGGTCCTGTACGAGCGAGATCCTGCGCGGACGCCGGCGTGGTTCATTTTCCAAGACGATTCGCGGGCGGCATCGATCTTCCGGTTGTGCGACAGCGTTTGGGTGCGCCGGGAAGAGCTGCCGGTAGATACGGTCCTCAACCGGGCGCGGGGAACCGTCGACGAGAACCTCTACACGGACATCGAGCAAGCCGGCGCACCGAGCGCCCTTGCCGTTATGCTGGCAAACGTCTATGCCTACACCATCGACTTCACGCGCTTGCAAGAAGGCGACAGCTTCGATGTGCTGTACGAACGCGAATACGTGAACGGCGAGCCCGTCGGCAACCCGCGCATCCTTGCCTGCCACTTCACCCACAAGGGCAAAGACCGGCCGGCGTACATCTTCGAAGGAAGTTCCGGCCGCGGCTACTACGACGGCGACGGCAACTCAATGAAGCGGGCGTTTTTAAAATCTCCTGTGGAGTTCAGCCGCATCTCGAGCCGGTTCAACAAAAAGCGCTTCCACCCCGTCCTTGCTCGCGTAAAGGCCCACCTCGGAACGGATTACGCTGCGCCGCACGGCACGCCCATCCTCGCCGTGGGCGACGGCGTGGTGACGCATTCTGCCTACACGTCAGGGAACGGCAACTACGTGAAGATTCGACACAACGGAACCTACGAAACCCAGTACCTCCACATGAGCCGGCAGGCCGTGCGCAAAGGGGAACGCGTGGTCCAGGGCCAAGTCATCGGCTATGTCGGATCCACAGGGCTTTCCACCGGGCCGCACGTGTGTTTCCGGTTTTGGAAGAACGGGGTGCAGGTGGACCATTTGGCCGAGGATATTCCCTCTGCCGGGCCCATCTCCGCCGCGGACCGGGCGGCCTTCGAGGCCTTCCGGGACCGCTGCCAGCTGCTTCTCGGGCCGACAGGCGAGGAGGACTGTGCAACTTCTGAGTAACTCCAGGCGTCCTACCCCCGCAACCGCAACGGTCGGGACCGGAAACCTGCAAGAACCTTCCACCCTCCCCGGCTGAACACGACTGCCCGCCCTCCGGTGCTTTGCGCTGGGGGGCGCGTGTTTTTCAGGGGTTTAGCTCGCGCTGGCCAACGTGAGCCCGTGGAGCTTCATCGCCCGGACCATGGCAACCAGTCCGTTTGCCCGCGTCGCGCTCAGGTGGGCCTGCAGACCGATGCGGTCGAGAAACCACAGGTCCGCTGTTGCCACCTCTTCTGGCCGCAATCCATTCAACACCTGCAGCAACAGCGCAACGATGCCGCGGGTAATCAGCGCATCGGCGTCTGCCCGGAATTGCACCCGGCCTTCAGCATCGAGCGCGGCATGCAGCCAAACCCGCGACTGGCAGCCCCGGATGAGCGCCTCGTCGACCTTGTCGGCCTCCGGCAATGCCGGCAGCTCCCGGCCCAAATCAATCACATGCTCGTAGCGGTCCGACCAGTCGTCAAACAGGCCGAAACCCTCCGCTGCTGCGGTTTGGCGGGCGTCGAGGGTGCTTTGCATGGGACGAAGATACGGGCAGCAGCGGGTGGCCATGGCCCTTGCGCTTGCCTCAGCCGAGGACCCGGGCGGCGCGGCGCACGCCGTCGATCAAGGCATCCACCTCGTCCTCCGTCGTGTACACGCCAAAGCTCGCGCGGACGGTTCCCGGCAATCCCCACTTCGCCATCAGGGGCTGGGCGCAGTGGTGGCCCGTCCGGGCCGCGATTCCACGGGCGTCGAGGAGGGTTCCGACATCGTACGGATGGTGGGCGCCGAGGAGGAAGCTCACCACTCCGATGCGGGAGGGCGCGGTTCCGATGAGGCGGACGCCGTCGATGCTGCGCAGGCCCGCCTCGGCGTGGGCGAGGAGCCGGGCTTCGTGGGTGGCGACGGCCTCGGCGCCGAGCGCGGCGTGCCAGTCGAGGGCCGCGGCCAGTCCGATGGCGCCGGAAATGTGAGGTGTTCCGGCTTCGAAGCGGAACGGCGGCGGGGCGAAGGTGGTACCGCGTTCGAGGTCGACCTGATCGATCATGTCCCCTCCCCCGCGCCACGGCGGAAGGTCCGCGAGCACCTCAGCACGCCCGTACAGCACCCCGATCCCGGTAGGTCCGTAGATTTTGTGGGCAGAAAAGACCACGAAATCCGCGCCCCAAACCGACACGTCGATCCCGCCGTGCGCGATGGCTTGGCACGCATCCACGAGCACACGCGCTCCCACCGCATGGGCAGCCTGCGTCCACCGGGCGACCTCGTTCACCGTCCCCAACACATTCGACACTGCAGTAAAGGCGACGAGGCGGGGATTCAGCTTCAATTTGGATTGAAAATCTGCCTCGTCCAGCTCACCCTGCTCGGTCAACTCCACCACAGCAAGCCGCGCGCCCGTCTGCTCGGCAACGAGCTGCCACGGTACGAGGTTCGCGTGGTGCTCCATCCGCGTGACGAGCACCACATCGCCCGGCTGGAGCTGGGATCCGCCCCACGCGTAGGCCACGAGGTTGATGCCGTCCGTCGCTCCGGAGGTGAACACGATTTCATCCGAACGGGCCGCGCCGATGTGGCGCCGCACCGTTTCGCGGGCGGCCTCGAACGCATCCGTCGCGCGCTGCGACAGGGTGTGCACGCCACGGTGCACGTTAGCGTAGTCCGTTTCGAGGAACAGCCGTTCTGCGTCGAGCACGGCCCGCGGTTTGAGCGCCGACGCGGCCGTATCGAGGTAGACCAGCGGTTTGCC
>JBIIRP010000027.1:0-12958 GCA_044341475.1 Flavobacteriales bacterium
GAAGCCCAGCTCGCCACCCGCGAGGGCCAAACGCTGCGCGCCGAGTTCCAGCAGCTCACCACCGCCCAGGACAAGGGCGACTGGGCCACGGTGCTGGCCGAGTACACCTGGAGTCCCCACTGGTTCGTCAGCGTGCTCGACCAGTACAACTACGGCAACCCCGACCCCGATGCACGGGTCCACTACCTCTACGGCGCAGTGGGCTATGTCGACGGCCCGCACCGGCTCAGCGTCGGCTACGGCAAGCGCCGCGAAGGCATCTTCTGCATCGGTGGCGTGTGCCGCGCCGTGCCGGCCTCGAACGGGTTTGAAGTCAACTTCACGACCAGTTTTTAAGGCCTGTGCAACGCGCAGGTTGAAGCGAGCGTTTTTCCTACATTTGAACCTTTCTTGAACACCTGTAAAACCTTGGATTCAACCATGAAACACCTCTACGCCCTTCTTTTGGCTGTGTGTGTGGGCTCGACCGCGGTGGCCCAGTTGCCGAACGGCAGCATCGCCCCAGACTTCACCGCCACCGACATTTCGGGAACGGAACACAACCTGTACGACCTGCTCGACCAGGGGTACAAGGTCATCGTCGACTTCAGCGCCACCTGGTGCGGTCCCTGCTGGAACTACCACAACAGCGGGGTGTTTGAAGAACTGTACGCGACGTACGGACCGGACGGAACGGACGAAATCCGCATCTTCTTCATCGAAGGCGACGACGCAACGACCCTCGCTGATTTGCAAGGAACGGGCGCGGATACCTGGGGCGACTGGACCGCAGGTACGGCCTACCCGATCATCGACAACGGAGGTACCATCTTCGACGAATACGCGGGTTCTTACTTCCCGACCATCTACACGATCTGCCCGAACCGCATCCTGACGGAGTCCGGCCAGTCGGACGTGGCTACCCACTCCGCCATCTTCCAGGCTGTGGATTGCGCTGCTGCTTCGATGCCGAACGACCCGGCACTGCTGAGCTACACGGGTGAAACCGACGCATGCCCCGGCCAGCCGGTGGCCATGAGCGTGAAGCTGATGAACCTCGGCCTCGAGCCGTTGACCGCCTGCCAAATCAAGGTCATGAACGGCGCTACCGAAGTGTTGACCTACAACTGGAGCGGCAACTTGGCAACCTATGCGTTCGCAGAAGTCGCCCTCGGAAACGCCTCGTTCTCGAACACGACGAACTTCACCGTCGAGATCACCTCTTCGGACGACAACACGGTGAACAACAACGTGACCGGCACGGTCCAAATGGCCACCGAGTCGACCAGCCTCATCAAAATCGAGATGCTCACGGACGCCTACGCAGAGGAAACCGGATGGGAAGTGCGCAATGCTTCAGGTGCGGTCATCGATTCGCGTGCTGTAGGCAGCTATGCGTTGAACAACACCTTGTACACGGACTGGGTGAGCGTCCCTTCGACCGGTTGCTACCAGTTCGTGCTGCTTGACACGTACGGAGACGGCCTCTACTCGGCCCAATGGGGCGGTACGGACGGTTCCTGCACGGTGAAGTCCTACAACGACGACATCGTCTACATCTCGACCATCTACTCGTACGACGGTTCTTACAACATCGCACCCGTCATCGGCCCCGGCACGAACGCAGAGGATGCAGCCGGCATGAACGTCACTTCGGTGAACGTGGGTGTGGAAGAAGTGGACTTCACCTCGTCGGTGAACGTCTTCCCGAACCCGACCTCGGGCATGACGAACGTGTCGTTTGCAACCCCGGTTGCTGGCAACGCATCGATCCGCCTGTACTCGCTCGTCGGTCAGCAGGTCCTCGACTTGCCGCTCGGCCGCGTGGCTGCCGGTGCACACCGCCAAGCCCTCGACCTCAATGCCCTCGGAGCAGGCGTGTACCTGATGCACCTCGAGTGCGCCGGTGCATCGACCACCCAGCGCATCACGGTGAAGTAATTCGGAGCACCTGCTCTGACTTGAACTGCGCATCCGCAGCGGCCTTCGGGCGGCTGCGGATGCTGCGTTTCTGGGGGTGGCGGAAGTGTGGCGGGGATTGCCGAACTTCACGGCATGCGTACGTTTTTGATTTGGGCCGCAGCCTGCGCGGCCTCGCTCCCTGCCTTCGGCCAGCTTCCGAACGGCTCCGTAGCCCCCGACTGGACTGCCACGGACCTCGACGGAAACACCCACAACCTCTACAGCCTCCTCGACTCGGGCTACGTGGTCATCATCGACTTCAGCGCCACCTGGTGCGGTCCCTGCTGGAACTACCACAATTCCGGCGCACTCGAGCAGGTGCAGGAGACCTACGGCCCGGACGGCACGAACCAGGTGCGCGTCTTCTTCGCGGAAGGCGACCCTGCGACTTCGCTCGATGCGCTCCACGGCATCGGCGGCGGGACGGCGGGCGATTGGGTCACCGGAACGCCGTACCCCATCCTCCACACGGACGGCCCGGCGATGTTCGATGCCTACGCGTGTTCGTACTACCCGACGATTTATACGATTTGTCCGAACCGCCTGCTCACGCAGTCGGGCCAAATCTCGGCCGCGGCCCACGGAACCCTCGCCACCAGCCCGACCTGCGCTCCGGCCTCGCTGCCCGTCGACGTGGCGCTGCTCGACTACACCGGGCCCACGGCCGGCTGTCCTGGCGCAGGCTTTCCGCTTTCTGTCCGCATCCTGAACCAGGGTCTCGAACCCCTGACCTCGTGCACCATCGAAGCCACCACCCCAGGCGGGCTGACCCTGGAATCCACGTGGACGGGAGAACTGCCGACCTACGGCATCGCGGAAGTTGATTTGGGCGAGCTGATGCCGCCGAGCACGACCTTCCTCTTCCTCGACGTGGTGTCGACCGACGGCAATGCAGCAAACAACAGCCTCACCACCACCCTGAATGTCAGCAGCCTGCAAGTGCCCGGTCTGGTGAAAGTCGCGCTGACGACCGACGAGTTCCCGGCAGAAACGTCGTGGGAGCTGCGCGACGGGTCTGGTGCTATCGTCGAATCCGTGGCGGGCGCAGACCTCGCAGCGAATACGGACTACACGTGGTGGATCTATGCCGAGGACCTCGGTTGCTACACCTTCGCCCTGTTCGATGCGTACGGAGACGGCATGGCAGGAAGCCTGAGCGTGACGGGTCACTCCTCGGAATCTGCCGCCGGAACGTCCATCCTCAGCCATTCCGGTACAGGAACCTTCGCCGTGAAGCAGAAGTCCTTCTCTATCACGTCTGTGGTGGGAGTAGAAGAAGCAGCCGCGCCCGCCTGGTCCATCGTGCCAAATCCGACCTCTGGCGCTGCTGTTGCGCAGTTGCCCCGGGGCTGGGAAGCGGCCGAGGTCGCAGTGCTCGATGCTGCAGGCCGGCAGGTGGCTCAGCCACGCCCGGTGAATGGACGGGTCGAATTGCAGGCCGCTGATCTCGCCCCGGGCATCTACGTCGTCCGGGCGACGCAGGGCGGGAAGGTGGCTACTGTGCGGTGGAGCGTGCTATGAAGGCGCTGCGCATCACCGCGGGACTCGTCCTCGTCCTGGCCATCGGGGCCTGCGATGAGCTCGAGGATCCCATCCTTGCCGTGGGCAATGCCTACCGGGCCGACCTGTACGGACCGGCTCCGCAATTCAGTGCGGTGGGTTCTACCGTTCAGCGCGTGCTGCTCGAGGACTTCACTGCGCACCAGTGCGGCAACTGTCCCGCCGCTGCGGTCATCGCCGAGGGCATCGCAGACGGAGCAGACGAGCGCGTCAGCGTCATGGCCATCCATGCCGGCAACCTTGCCGTCACCGACGACGACCACTTCGACACGGATTGGACCACGGAGGAGGGGGACGTGTTTTGGAGCCAACTCGCGTTCCAAGCAAACCCGCTCGGCCGGGTGAACCGCGGCGGAGGACCCGGCAACTTCCTCGCCCCGGCGGAATGGCAAGCTGCTGTGGACGCTGCGCTGGCGGGGACACCAGCCCTGCACGTCGACCTCGTGGCCGCGTGGGTGCCGGAAGCGAACCACCTGAATCTCCACGCGTATGGACAGGCCTTCGCGGCCATTCCGGGAGGCGTTCGGCTTGCCGTCCTCGTCCTCGAATCGGGAATCGTGGACTACCAACTCGACTACGCAAGCGACCCAGAAGTCATCCCCGACTACACCTTCAACCACGTGCTACGCGGCTCGGTGACCGGGGCGCTCGGTTTGCCCTTCGGCGCGCTGGGCGACGGAGCGGTGGTCGGAGAGCAGGCGGTGGCGTCGTTTACCTACCCCTGGAACCCGGCATGGGAGATTGAAGGGGCTACAGTCATCGCCGTCGCGACCGACGCCACAGGCCAGGTCCTGAACGTGGCAGAAATCCACCCGGTGGAATGAAGCGCCTCGGCCCGCTGCTCGCGCTGCTGGGAGCCTGGGCGGTTCCGGCAATGGCCCAGTGGGAGTTTGCGGGCGGGCCTACCGTGGGCTGGAGCATGTCCCAAATCCACGGCGACGGCGTTTCTGGATTCAACAAACTCGGCCTTTCTGCAGGATTTACGCTGGACGTGACTCCCGAGTCGGGACGCACCGTGCGCAGTGGACTCCTGTTCACCCAAAAAGGCAGCCGCAGGGTTCCGAACCCGAAGGCGGGTGACTACACGACCTGGCGCTACCGGCTGACGTACCTCGATGTGCCGCTGCTCCGGGTGGTGCGGCGGTCGTCCGGGGTTTGGTTCGCCGGAGGCGTACAAGCCTCCTACCTCCTCCGGGGCGAAGAGGACTTCTATGGCAATGGGTATGAGCCGCTTACCTACCTGAATCTCCGGCCGGTCGACCTCTGCGCCATCGGGGCCGTGGGCTACGACGCGGGGAACTCCCGGCTCGAGGTGCGGCTTTCGCAAAGCGTTGTACCCATCGCGCCGCGGCCGCCGAGTCCCGTTCCGCGCTACGACAACTTCATGATGAACCTGTGCATCCAGGTTCTTGGAAGTTGGAACTTCAGCGCTTCCCGTTGATTAGCCGGGCCGGAGAGCGGTCCACCGCGTCCACCGCCGCCACCCACGCCTGCCACGGTCCGGAGCGCACTTCGGCCACCTGCCGCTCGAGGTCCTCGACGTGGCGCTCCGCGCGACCGTAGGCGACCCGGGCATTTGAGCCCACTCCCCGCTCAGGTCCCACGAGGGAAAGTGCCTGCCAAAGCACATCGCTGAGGCGCTCCGTCACGTGGTCCATGCCCTGGAGGTCCTTCGGAGGAAACAGGGATGCTTCGATGCGTTCGATGGCGGCCTTGAGGGTGTCGCCCGCGGTACGTGCTTCTGCCGTTAACGTATCGGGCAGGTGGCTCCATTCCGCCGAGACCGCGTCGAACACCGCGCGCATCTGCTGCAGCGAATCGGAGGCTGCCGCCGCCCGTGCGATGGTGTCGAGCACTTTCCGTTCCCATGCGTGGGCAATCGCTGCTGTTACGGCGTTGAACGGAAGCCGCGGTTCTGGGCGTACCTCGAAGGCGACCTCGCGGCGGTGGGGTCCGAGTTCGACCACCGCCTGGTAGGTGCCGGGAAGTGCCGTGGGCCCGCCACCCGGCGGTTCCTTTTCAGCATCGCGCACTCCCCGCCGCGGCCAGTTGACCCCGTCCGTGTCCAGTCCCCAGGGTACGTGGGTCAACCCCGCTTCCGGCGTCCCCCGGAACGAGCGGATGGTATCGCCGATTATGGATACGATGTGAATGGACAGCGCATCCTCGCCGCCGTGGCGGTCGAGCGTATCCGGGTGGATCCACAGGGGGAACGAGGCCCCCCGGGCGCGGTTTTCCCCGCGGAACACCGGGTCCGCCTCAAACCGCGCGCCCGGCGGCCGCCGGAACCGCACGTCGTACACCGGCCGGATGGGAAACAGCTCCAGCGGGGCCAGAAGCGCCGCCGACTGGGGGCGGGCGAGGGCACGCAACACCGCGAGGTCTTCGACGACATAGACCCCCCGTCCGAAGGTGCCCACGACGAGCTCGCCGTCGCGCCGGTGCACCACGAGGTCGCTGACGGGAACCGCCGGGATCCGGTGCTTCCACGGACGCCACGTCGTACCGCGGTCGAAGCTGAGGTAGAGGCCCTCTTCCGTGCCGAGGAACAGCAGGTTCGGCTCGACCGGGTCCTGCTCGACGCACCAGACGTGGCCGGAAACGCTTGAGGAGCCGTCGACGAGCTGTTTCCACCGCACGCCGCCGTCGGTGGAGGCGAACAGGTAGGGCGCCCAATCGTTTGATCGGTAGTTGTTTACGACGACGAAGATCTCCTTAGCGGAGTGGGGGCTGATGCGGATTTGGGGAATCCAGGCGTTTGCCGGGAACCGCTTGATGGCGGCGCCGACCTCCTTCCAGGTGGCGCCCCCGTCCCGTGTGACCTGGAGTTTGCCGTCGTCCGTCCCGGCCCAAACTTCGCCTGCGGCATGGGGATTCGGGGCGATGCACAGCACCGTGCAGTGGTTTTCGGCGGCGGTGGCGTCGCGGGTGAGGCCCCCGGACTCGGCTTGGCGCTGCTTCGCCGGGTCGTTCGAGGTCAGGTCGGGGCTGATGCGCTCCCACGATTCCCCACGGTCCGCGGAGCGGTGGACGAATTGGCTGCCGAAGTACAGCCCGTCCGGGTGGAAGGGATCCGCCGCTATGGCCGCATTCCAGTTGAACCGCAGCGGAATGGAGTCGGTGGCCACCGGCTGGATGGAGGCCGTCGCGCCGGTGGTCAGGTCCACCCGGTGGAGCGACCCGCCCTGGTACATCGCATAGGCCGTCTCCAAATCCCCCGGCGCCGGGAGCACGTCGAACCCGTCCCCGAACAGCAGCTCCTGCCAGTCCCCGTTCAGGATGCCCTCCTCGTGCCACACCTCGCTGGGACCGACCCAGGAACCGTTGTCCTGGAGGCCGCCGTAGATGCGGTAGGGGATGGCATCGTCGACGGCGATGTGGTAAAACTGGCCGACGGGGAGGTTGTTAACAAACGTCCACGTGTCGCCCCCGTCGCGGCTGATGTTGAGGCCGCCGTCGTTGCCGTCGATCAAGAACGTCGGATCGTCTGGATGGATGTAAAACGCGTGGTGGTCCGGATGCACGCCGGAATACGGCAGCAAGGTGGTGAACGTCTTGCCGCCATCTTCGCTGAGTTCCACCATGCTGTGGAGGTTGAACAGCCGGTCGGGAGTGTGCGGATCGGCGTGGATTTCCGCGTAGTAGAACGGACGACTTCCGATGTTTTTTTCCGTCACCAAACTCCAGCTGGCCCCCCCGTCCTCCGACCGGTACAGCCCGTTCTTCGCGGATTCGACCAGGGCATACACCCGGTCCGGATCGGCTGCGCTCATCGTCAGTCCGATGCGGCCTAACTCGCCCGCCGGCAACCCCTCGTCTTCGCCCAGCCGCTTCCAATTCGTTCCGCCGTCGTGGGTCACGTACAGGCCGCTTCCGTCGCCCCCGCTCCGGAAAAACCAGGGCTCGCGCCGGTGCGACCACATCGCACAGAACAGCTTGTCCGGGTTTGACGGATCCGCAATCAGGTCTGCCGCCCCTGTCCGCTCGTCGACGTAGAGCACCCGCTTCCACGTCGTACCGCCGTCCGTAGTCCGGTAGACCCCACGGTCCGGGCTGTCGCCCCAGGCGCTGCCCGTGGCGGCGACCCAAACGCGGTTCGGGTCCGTCGGGTGGATGACGATGCGGTGGATGGTGCGCGTCCCCTCGAGTCCCATGCACGACCCCGTGGCGCCGCCGTCGTTGGAGCGGAAAACGCCGCGGCCGCTGTTGTGCGAATTGCGGGGGTTGCCCTCGCCGGTGCCGATCCAGAGGACGTCCGGGTTCGAGGGGGCGAGGGCCACCGCGCCGATGCTGGCGGTGGGGCCGTCGTCGAAGAGGGATTCCCAGGTGGTGCCGGCGGTGGTGCTGCGCCAAAGTCCGCCCGAGGCGGTACCGACGTAGAGGATATGGGGCCGGTGCCGTTCGACGGCGATGGCGGTGACGCGTCCGCTCATCGTGCCGGGGCCGAGGTGGCGGACGGTGGTGCCGGCGAGGAGGGAGTCGACGGCGTCGGCGGCGCTCCGGCTGCAGGTTTGGGCCGCGGCGGGCGCGCCCGCGAGGCAACAGCCCACGGCAAAAAGGACGAATTTGTTCATCGCATCGGCAGATTAACAGTCACATCTACAGGTACTTCTCTCGAAAATCCCAGGGCCTTCGCCGTCACGGTCCCTTCCGCACGCACCGGCAGCGCGCCGCCCGTCATGAAGGCCATCAGCCCGTCGCCGAGGACGCGTCCCAACTGGCCCGGATCGGTGGCTACCGCCAGCCGCACCGCATGCTCCCGCCGCGCCGGCAGGACCGCCCCTTCCGGAAGCGACAAGGTCCCCACCCGCTTGCCGCGCACGCTCAGTGCCACCTCCACTTCGGTCGCCGTCAGGGCCACCGGGTTCGGGTTGTAGAGGACCAGCAAAACCGTGCCCTGCGCCCCGCCGGCCGCCGAGAACGCGACATCATCCCACCCCCGCATGCCCCGGAATTCCGGCGACTCCACGAGCCCGCAGCCCGCGGCGAGAACGAGCACCAGCCCGAGCAGGAGCGCCCTCATGCCTTCGCCTCCCGGTGCAACCGGGCAAATGCCGTGTGAAACAGCGGAATGGTCTCGATGCCTTTGTAGTAGTTGAACAGGCCGTAGTGCTCGTTCGGGCTGTGGATGGCGTCGCTGTCGAGCCCGAATCCCATGAGCACGGTCTTCAGGCCGAGGATGCGCTCGAAGCTCGACACGATGGGGATGGAGCCGCCGCTGCGGTGGGGCACCGGCGGCGTGCCAAACGTCGATTCCATGGCCTCTGCCGCCGCGCGGTAGGCCGCCGAGTCGGTCGGCGTGACGGCCGGCATGCCCCCGTGCATCGCGGTCACCTTCACGCGGACGGAGGGCGGGGCGATGCGGAGGAAATGCTCCGTGAAGCACGCGGTGATGCGGTCCGGGTGTTGGCCGGGGACGAGGCGCATCGAGATCTTCGCGTAGGCCTTCGAGGGGATAACGGTTTTCGCGCCCTCCCCGGTGTACCCGCCCCAAATCCCGTTGACGTCCAGGGTGGGCCGGATGCTCATGCGCTCCGGCACGGTGTAGGCGGGTTCGCCGGTGGTGCCGGCGATGCCGATGCTGTCCCGGAAGCTGGCCTCGTCGAAGGGGGCACGGGCGAGGTCGGCCCGTTCCGCCGGCGAAAGCTCGACGACGCCGTCGTAGAAGCCGGGGACCGTGATGCGGCCCTCGCTGTCTTTCAGCGACGCGACGAGCTCGCAGAGGATGTTGATGGGGTTCGGGGCGGCCCCGCCGTACAGTCCGCTGTGCAGATCGCGGTTCGGGCCGGTGACTTCCACCTCGACGTAGCTCAGGCCGCGCAGGCCCACCGTGATGGACGGGCAGTCGTTCGCGACGATGCCCGTGTCGCTGACGAGCACGACGTCCGCGCTGAGCCGCTCGCGGTGGGTTTCGAGGAAGGTCTCGAGGTGTTTGGACCCGATTTCCTCCTCACCTTCGATCATGAACTTGATGTTGCACGGTACGTTGCCGGAGGCGACCATGGCCTCGAGGGCCTTGATGTGCATGAACATTTGGCCTTTGTCGTCGCACGCCCCGCGGGCAAACACGGCCCCGTCTGGGTGGACGGGCGTCGTACGCACCACCGGCTCGAAGGCGTCCGACTCCCAAAGCTCTAACGGATCCGCCGGCTGCACGTCGTAGTGTCCATACACCAGCACGGTCGGCGCCTGCGGGTCCACCTGACGCTCGCCCACCACCACGGGAAATCCCGCCGTGGGCAGCACCTCCACCCGCTCCGCTCCTGCCTTGCGCAACGCCTCCGCAACGGCTTCGGCACAGCGGTGCACATCGCCGGCATAGGCCGGATCTGCCGAAACGGACGGAATCCGCAGCAAATCAAACAATTCGCTCAGAAACCGCTCCTTGTTCTCTGCGGCATAGGCCGCCGCACTCTGGACTGTGGCATTCATGGCCTGAAGGTACTGCGGCCTGCACCGCGTCGCCAACCCGTACTTTTGCACCCCATGGCTCCGGACTTTTCGAATACGGCCCGGGCGTTTGCCCACCTCTCCGACGGCGAACTCCGGAAGGCGCTGTTCCTCTTCCGCATCGTCGGCGCTCCGCTCGCGGTCCGGGCTGGGAAGGTGCTCCTTCGTTGGGCGCTCTTCCTGCGCCTGCCGGTCGCTTGGGCCCTGCGCCCCACGGTGTTCGCCCACTTCTGCGGGGGCGAAACCATCGCCGGCTCGGAACCTACGGTCGCGCGGCTCGCCCGCGGCGGGGTCCACACCATCCTCGACTACAGCGCCGAGGGCAAGGACGACGAGGCCGACCTCGACGCCGCGCGCGACGAGGTGCTCGCGGTGCTTCGCGCCGTCCGCGGCGACGACCGCCACGCCTTTGCGGTGTTCAAGGTCTCCGGGGTGGCTTCGACCCACCTGCTCGAGGCCGTTTCGCGGGGACTGGCCGAGGACCCCGGCGATCCCCTCCGCCACCTCGCGACCGGGGAGGAGCGGGCGGCGTGGGAGCGGGTCGAAGGCCGGGTGGCCGACCTGTGCAGCACCGCCGCCGCTTCCCGCATCCGCATCCTCATCGACGCGGAGGAGTCGTGGATACAGCCGGCCATCGACCTGCTCGCGGAGGGCCGCATGGCCGCCCACAACCGGGACGCCGCCTGGGTCTTCACCACGGTCCAACTCTACCGCCACGACCGCCTCGCCTACCTCGCGGCCCTCGGCGCGCGCGCGGATGCCGCCGGCTTCCACGTGGGCGTGAAGCTCGTCCGCGGCGCCTACATGGAAAAGGAGCGCGCCCGCGCCGCCGCCCTCGGCTACCCCGACCCCATCCAACCCGACAAAGCCGCCACCGACCGCGATTTCGACGCCGCCCTGCGCTGGTGCATCGGACGGCTGGACCGCACCGCACTCGTGGCCGGCACGCACAACGAGGCCAGCAGCGCCCTGCTCTGCGCGCTCATGGCAGACGCCGGCACGGCGGCGGACGATGCGCGCGTTTGGTTCGCCCAACTGCTGGGCATGAGCGACACCATCAGCTTCAATCTCGCGGCCGACGGCTACCGGGTCGCCAAATACGTTCCCTACGGCCCCCTCCGCGAGACCGTCCCCTACCTCATCCGCCGTGCGGAAGAGAACACCTCCGTCGCCGGCCAAACCTCCCGCGAGCTCGAACTCCTCCGCCTCGAACACCGCCGCCGGCAGTTTGCAGTTTGAGTTTCCGCGGCTGCGCCGCTAGTTTGGAGTTTCCGCGGCTGCGCCGCTAGTTTGAGTTTTCAGTTCAAGTTTCCGCGGCTGCGCCGCTAGTTTGAGTTGGGAGTTTGTTCCGGACCTCGACCTCAACCTCGTCCTCAACCTCAACCTCGTCCTCAACCTCAACCTCAACCTCAACCTCAACCTCAACCTCAACCTCAACCTCAACCTCAACCTCAACCTCAACCTCAACCTCGTCCTCAACCTCGTCCTCGCTCTGTGCGGCGCAGCCGCACCCGTCCTCACCCTCAACCTCGTCCTCGTTCTGTGCGGCACAGCCGCACCCATCCTCAACCTCAACCTCAACCTCGTTCTCGTTCTCGTTCTCGTTCTGTGCGGCGCAGCCGCACCCCGTCCTCACCCCCCCCACACCCCCATCACCCCCCCCCCACCACCCGCAGTCCGCACCTTGAACGTGTAGACCCCGGCGGGCAGACCGTCGAGGGTGAAGCCGGACAGGGCGTCTTCCGGCCGGACCGGGAAGAGCATGCGACCAGTGGGGTCGAACACCCACACCTCGAGGACGCGCTCGGAAGAGCCGGGGAGGAGCCGCATGGGAGAGGCCGTGGTGGCGGGGTTGGGCGCGATCCGCCAGGTGGCGCCCACGCCGCTGTAGTCGGTGAAGCCTGCCGCAGCGGTGCGCGCGATTTCGACCGGGGACCGGTCGGCCGCCTCGTACATCGATTGGAAGGCAGCGATGTCCGGGGATTCCGAGGCGTAGCTGAACATGGCCTCGACCCACCGGGCCGGCACTGCGACGTAGTGCAGGGCGACTTCAGCCGTGACCGCGCCGCGGTAGGAGCCCACCGGGACGCGGTAGGTCACGCGGTCAGAGCCCGTGCCCTCGTGACCGGCGAGCGAGCGGTTGAAGTTCGGGTCTTCCGCAGCGCCCGGGCCCACCGCCACCGTGTCGTAGGCGGCATGCAGCGACGAGAACCCACGCGGTGGGAGGCGGTTGTCCTTGAGAACGGTGGAAGCCCGCTCGAGCACCGTCGAGGGCGCGCCAGAGACATCGGCGAAGGCAAACTCGTAGATCATCACCTGGTCGGGCGAGGTAATGAGGTCGTGGTGGGGCTCGACCGCGGGCGCCGGGTCGCGGCCTACCACCTCGTCGTCTGCCCAACCGCCGCTGCGGAACAGCTCATCGCCGTCGGCATCGCGGACCGTGAATTCGAGGAAGGCCAGCCGCGACGGGTAGCCGGAGGGGAATTTGTGGCCGACCCGGTTGATGACCTCGACCTCGAAGGCCACCTCGCCGGTGGCGGCGGGGAGTTGGACGAGGCGCAGCTCCGCCGTTTCCGTGGTGAGGGAGCGGACCGTCCGGGCGATGGTCGTGTCGAACTGGGCGGGCGAGGCGCTGAGGTCGAGGGCCACCGCGTTGTCCCGCATCAGCTTCAGCATGAAGGCATTGCCGCCCACGAAATGGTGGCGGCCGAACCGCTGGGGAAACAGCCAATTCGGCTGAGTGGCAGCGATGGCACCGCCGGCGACCAGCGGCATGTGGCAGGTTTGGCACTGCACGTTTTCCGCGTTGTAGGCCGAATTTACCCACTCGAGGTAGGTCGCCTGCTCGAAGAAGACCTGGCCCGTCTCCTCGCCAGTGAGGTCCTGCGTGTGGCTGTACAGCGAATGGCAGGAAGTGCATACTTCGCTGGTGCGCATGTGGCTGCCGTAGGCGGGGATGAAGCCTGTTTGGCCGCTCATCAGGCCGTCCCAGGGGTTTTCGAACCCG
>JBIIRP010000178.1:0-3717 GCA_044341475.1 Flavobacteriales bacterium
CCGCACCCACCTCCCCGGTCCCTCGCCCGATCTGCGGCTCGCGCGCGCCGCCCGCCGGCTCGGCATCCCCTCCGGCATCTTCTACCGCGACATGTACTGGCGGTTCCTCGCCCCCACCGGCCTGCGCGAGCGCGCCATCGCGGCCCTCTACGCCCCGTTCTACCGCGCAGAACTGCGCAACTACGCCGCCACCTACGACGTCCTCTTCTCCCCCACCGCCTCCTTGCTCGCCGACGCCCCGGAAGTGCAGGGCAAACGGGTGGAGGTGTTGCCGCCGGGATGCGGTTCCAGTTTGAGTTTGAGTTTGAGTTCCAGTTTGAGTTTGAGTTCCAGTTTGAGTTTGGTGCATGTGGGGGGGGTGACGGACGGACGGGGGGTGTACGACCTACTCCCGCTGGTGGAAGGGGCCGAGGCCGCAGGCGTGCCCGTGCGGTTCATCTGCCGCCCGGCGGAATGGGAGGCAGCGAAAGCGCATTACGGGCAGCGGACTGGACTGAGCGTGGTGCACGCGGTGGGCGCCGAGAAAGACGCGCTGCTGGCAGAGGCGACCCTCGGGGGCATGGTGTTCGCGCCGCACGCCTACCGCGAGCGGGCGTTTCCGGTCAAACTTCTCGAGTACCTCGGGGCCGGACTGCCCGTGGTGGCCAGTGGGCCATCAGAGGCAGCGACCTTTGTCGAATCGAACGGCGTGGGCTGGGCGGTGTCTCCCTCGGAAGTTGCCGCATTACTCGACACCTTGCGCCGGCATCCCGAGCAAATTGCTGAGGCCCGGGCGCGCATTCCCGCTGTACTCGTAGCGAATACCTGGGAGGCGCGTGTGGCCACCGTCGCCTCGATCCTCCTCCCCCGATGAAACCGCTCCGCCTCCTCGTCCTCGCCGACACCTCGTCCGCCCACACGCTCAAATGGGTGCAGGCGCTGGCAGAGGCGGGCCTGGAGGTGCACCTAGTGGGCCTGTATGCGGACGTGGAACCGGGCATTGCCGCGCTTGCTGCGGACGGGCGCATCGGGTGCGAACCGGGCGAACGCAGCTACGACGGCTCGTTTCTCGGCGCCGGATTTCTGCGCCGGATGCTGCGCGTTCGGGCACTCGTGCGCTCGTGGCGCCCGGACCTGGTGCATGCCCACTACGCGAGCAGCTACGGGCTGCTCGGGGCGTTGGCGGCAGGTCGCAAGCCGCTGTGCATCAGTGTTTGGGGGAGCGATGTGTACGACTTTCCGCACCGGCGCGCCGCCTTTGCGGTCCTCTTGCGCTTCAGCCTCGGCCGCGCCTGGCGGATCTTCAGCACCTCGGAGGCGATGGCCGCTGAAACCCGGCGCTGGACCCACACGCCCGTCGAGGTCATTCCCTTCGGTGTGGACTGTGTCGCCCTCGCCCGTCCTGACCGCCGGCCGCGCACAAACCCCGACGGCTCCGCCCGCCCCTTCACCTTCGGCACGGTCAAAGGCCTGGCGCCGATCTACGGGACCGACCTCCTGCTCGAGGCCTTTGCCCAGGTGGCCGCGGCGGCCCGCGAACCGGTCGCCTTGCGGCTTGTCGGAGGCGGACCGCTGCGGGCTGACCTCGAAGCACGGGCAGCTGCGCTGGGCATTGCGGACCGGGTCACCTTCGTCGGTCCCGTGCCGCATGCCGGAGTGGCCGCCGAGCTCGACCGGATGGATGCCTTCTGCGCCCTGTCGCGGGAGGAATCGTTCGGCGTGGCGATCGTCGAGGCGCTCGCGGCGGGGCTGCCGGCCGTGGTGAGCGATGCGCCGGGACCGGCCGAAATCCTTGCGGGGACCGGCGCGGGTTTCGTGGTCGCCCGCGGCGATGTGGGGGCAGCGGCGGCGGCGATGGAGCGGCTGCTGTCGGAGGAGGTTTGGTCCGCCTGCGCGCAGGCGGCGACACCTGCAGCCCGCTCCCGCTACCACTGGCCCGACCAGGTCGCCGCCCAAATCCACGCCTACACCGTCTTCACCCCTTCACCATGAACCGCATTCTACTGACGCTGTGCCTGTTGTGCACCATCGCTCCTGTTTCCGGCCAAGAGCCCATCGCGCCCATGCTCGAATTTCGGAGCGGCCACGTGCTCGCCGAAGTGCCCGACGGCGTGCTGGCCGTCGGCGGATTTGACGGCACGGCGGTCACGGCGAGTTGCGAGCGGTTCCTGGCCGCCGAGGGGGTGTGGGTCGGAGCGGCGGCGCTGCCGTCTCCGCGCTGGGGAGCCACCGCCCACGCGGCGGCCGGGCGGGTATTCCTGTTCGGCGGCGACGATGGCGGCACCGGGTATCCGACGGAGATCCTGGCGTACGACCCGGCGGCGGACACCTGGACGGCGGTGGCGGAGCTGTCGACCGGCCGGACGGGCCACGCCAGCGCGGTGCTGCCCGACGGGTCGGTGCTGGTCTGCGGGGGGTACGACGGCGTGGTGGATTTGGCGAGCTGCGAGCGGTTCGACCCGGTGACCTACGCAGTCACGCCCGCCGCGCCCCTGGCGACCGGCCGGTCTTCGTTCGTGCTGCTGCCCATCACGGGCAACGCGTGGCAAGGGCTCATCGCGGCGGGGGGATTCAACCCAGCCGCTGGCTTCCAACTCGCGGAAAGCGAGCGCTACGATCCCATCGAAGACGTCTGGACGCCGGACGCGCCGCTGCCCACCGCGGTCGACAACCTCGCCGGCGCGCACCTGTGGAACATCCCGGTCGTCACCGGCGGCAGGGTCTACGACCCGGGGGCGAATGCCTTTGCGGGCACGTCCGTCGGGGCCGTGTACGATTTGGCCTTCGCCGCGTGGGTGCCGTTCGACCTCGCCGCCCGGCACAGCTACCATGCCGCCGCTCTGCGGTCGAACGCATGGTTTTTCGACCTGGTCCTCTGCGGCGGGGTGGATGCAAGCGGCGACGGCGTGGCCACTACCTACGCGCAATCCGAGCGCTTGCTCCTCCAAGTCGCCGTCGGATCCGAAGTCATCTCCTCTGAACTGATCACGGGTGCCCCCGAGTTCAGCGGCCGGTGGCGGCCCGCCTTCGCGCGCCATGCGAACTTCGGGTACTTCACCGGAGGCGATGCCGAAGGCGTAGGAACAGGCTGGCGCGTGGACCTCACGGAAATCGGCTCGACGGGATCACCCTACGGAACCTCCCGACCGCTGACGGTCTTCCCCAACCCCGTGCACGGCCGCGCCGCACTCGTCGGCCTTTCCCTCGAGGATGCCCACTGGACGCTGCTGAACGCGGAAGGCCGCGAGGTCCGCACCGGCCGCGGTCCCGAACTGAACTCCGCTGGCCTGGCGCCCGGCGCCTACATCCTGCGCACCTCGGCCGGCGGACGCACCGTCCGGTTCGTGGTGCACTAAACCGCTCGACAGCTCGGGCGTCTTTGCTCGCGTTCGTCGCGCCATAGGGTCTTCGCTGTTGCTGCATCCAACCTGAAGCAAACCGCTTCTGGAATTACGCGAAAAAAACTCTAGACATCGCACCGAGCTAGGGAACTGACATCACTGACAAATTACTCAGTCACGAAGAAGAAGTACGAAATACTTGTCTCTGAATGCAGGCTGATTTTTGGAACAACTCGCCTCGCTGCTGGTAGCAAGTAGCAGTACGTTATTGGGCGGGAGCAAACACTCAATACCAGAACATACGCCACGGCGAAAGAAATTATGGCAGACCATGAGCTTTCAGGTAACCCCGCTTTGGAAGGCCGGATTTTGGTCATCCGGGATGTGTATGTGCTAC
>JBIIRP010000180.1:0-3692 GCA_044341475.1 Flavobacteriales bacterium
CAGCACGCCCAGTGGGTGCTGGACGCGGGGGTGGAGCGGGAAGCATGCCCCCACAACCTCGCCCCCACGACCAGCACCGCGGCCCAACTCGCCCTCGGCGACGCCCTGGCCCTGTGCCTCATGGAGCTGCGCGGCTTCACCAGCAGCCAATTCGCGGCCTACCACCCCGGCGGCGCGCTCGGCAAACGCCTCTACACCCGGCTCGGCGACCTGCTCGACGCCCGACGCGTTCCTTCGGTGCCGCTCGACGCCCCGTTCCACGACGTGTTGCTGGCCATCACGTCCGGCCGGACAGGTGCCACTGCCGTGCTTGCGGACGGCCAGGTCGCCGGAATCGTGACCGACGGCGACATCCGACGGGCCCTTGAACGCAACGCGCTCGGGACCGCGGAAGACATGATGGGCCGCACGCCAGAAGTGATGGACGCCGACGAGCTCGCCGTCGAAGCTTTCCACCGCATGGAGTCCCGGTCGATTTCCCAGGTCATCGTGACCCGGTCGGGCGTGTACGCCGGCATGGTGCACTTGCATGACCTCTTGCGCGAAGGGATTTTCTGATGGCGGCTGAACGCGAAGGGGGCCAAATGGGCTTCATGGACCACCTGGAGGAACTTCGGAAGCGTCTCTTTTACAGCGTCCTGGCCATTCTCACCGGCGCCGTCGCCCTGTTCGTCGCGAAAGACTGGGTATTCGATACCATCCTCTTCGCCCCCCGTCGCCTCGACTTTATCGCCTACCGTGGCTGGTGCGCGCTGTCCGGATGGGTCGGAGCAGGCGACTCCCGGTGTGTGACGGAAATCGGCTACGAGCTCATCACCACCACGATGGCAGGAGCATTCACGGCGCACATGCTTGTTTCGCTCGTCGGAGGCATCATCGTGGCCTTCCCGTTTGTGTTCCTCCAGGTGTGGCGCTTCGTCCGACCGGCCTTGCGCGAAGAGGAACGCCGTGTCGCGGCGGGGGTAACATGGGCCGCCTCGTCGCTCTTTTTCACCGGGGTTCTGTTCGGCTACTTCATCGTCGCGCCGCTTTCGTTGCAGTTTTTCGGCAACTACACCCTCGGCGATGTGGAGGCGCGCATCGCGGTCATGTCGTATGTGAAAACCGTGGCGAGCATTTCGCTGGGATCCGGGCTCGTGTTCCAACTCCCTGTCGCCGTGTACTTTTTGGCCCGACTGGGCCTGGTGACTGCGGACTTTTTGCGCACCTACCGCCGCCATGCCTTCGTGGCGAATCTCGTGTTTGCTGCCGTCATTACCCCACCTGATGTCGTGAGCCAGGTGCTCGTCGCGATTCCCATCCTCGTCCTGTATGAGGCGAGTATTTTCATCGCCGCGCGCGCTCAGCGGCCGTAACTTCGGGGTCCTGTGAGCGTCCTTTCCTTCGTGTACCAGCGTCTTCCTGTTCTCTTCGTGCTGTTCTGCTCCGCGGCCTTGACGGCCGCGGGCCAAACCACCACCGTCACCGGCCGGGTCTTCGACGGATCCACCGGGACCCCCATGCCCTACGTCACCGTGGTCCTGACCGGCGATCCCACCGGGTCGGGCACGATGACGAACCAGGACGGCATCTACCGCACCAGCACCACTGGCCGCCCCGGCACCCTGCAGGTCAGCTTTGTGGGCTATGCCGCGCGCACCTTCGAGGTCCGCAAAGGCATCTCCCAAACCATCAACGTCTCCCTCGAACCCCAGGCCATCGAACTGGGCGCGGCAGTCGTACGCCCCGACAAAAACGCGGTGAACCCGGCCAAACCCCTCATGGATCGGGTCATCGAAGCGAAAGACCGCAACCGTCCCGACGCCGCCGGCGCGGTCACCTACCGCACCAGCACGCGCATCGAAGTCGACCTCAACGACCTCAGCGAGGCCCAAATCAACCGCTGGTACTGGGGCCCATTCCGCTGGGTCTTCGACCACATGGACAGCTCCGAAGTCCGTCCCGCCCTTCCGTTCCTCATGTCCGAAGCCATCGGGACGGTGCGGAAAAGCTACCGCCCGGACCGCACCCAGTCCACGTTTGAGGCCACGCGCCTCAGCGGGCTGGACCGCGGCGATAACATGGCCGAACTCAACGGCCGGTTCCCCGATGTCAACCTCTACAACAACCGCCTGCTCATCCTCGACCGCGCCTTCACCTCCCCGCTCCACGACCGCGCAGCAGCCCACTACCGCTACTACATCATCGACACCCTGGCCATCAGCGACCGGCCGTGCTTTCATTTGGCCTTTGTACCTCGGCGCAAAGGAGAACTCACCTTCGAGGGCGAGCTCTGGATCGACACCCTCACCCTCGGACTGGCGCGCGCAGAAGCCCGGGTGAGCGACGGCGCAAACCTCAACTGGATCCGCGGCCTGCGGTGGAACCAACAGTACGGACGGCACGGCGAGTCGTGGCAGCTCGAGCGCGAGTACGCCCTCCTGGACATCAGCCTGACCCGGTCGAGCATCGGCGCCTACATGCGGCGAACCACGGTGAATACGGACATCACAGTGTCCGAGTCGCTGCCGGATTCGGTGTGGACGCCGGGGCGGGATTTGGTGCTGGTTCCGGGGTCGTCGAAACGCAGCGAGGAGGACTGGAGTGCCCTGCGCCCTGAACCGCTCTTGCCCCGTGAATCCCTGATTTACTGGATGGTGGACAGCGTTCAGTCCATGCCCGCCTACCGCATCGCAAAGGGTGCTGGGTACTTCTTGGGGACCGGCTTCATCCTCGCCGGACCGCTGGAGCTGGGCGCGTGGTGGACGGCATGGTCGACAAATCCCGTGGAAGGCAACCGCTACCGCGTGGATTTGCGCACGAGCAATGCCTTCAGCAAGCAGTGGATGCCTGCGCTGTATGCCGCGTACGGGTCCCTCGACGGCCGCTGGAAGGGCGGTGCATCCGTCCGGCACATCGTGCGCAAAACGCCGCGCACGGAGTGGACCGCGAACGTCCAGCGCGACCTCGAGCAGTTCGGGATGCTCGGCTTCCTGTCCCAGGGCGACCTCCTGACGAGTGCCTTGAGCACCGCCGCCGCGCGCCGGCTCTCCGAAGTCGGGCGGGCAGAGGCCAGCGTGTTGCACGAGTTTGGGGCGGGCTTTACGGGGTTCGTGGAGCTCCGGCACCGCCGCGTGGCCGGGCGCGGAGAACTGCAGTTTCTCGACCCCGATTCCGGCCAGCCCATCACCTCCCTCATCACCAGCGAGGCCACGCTGCAACTCCGCTACGCGTTCAAGGAGCGCTTCGTGGGCGGCGAATTCGACCGGGTCAGCCTCGGCACCGAATGGCCCATCCTCCGACTGACGTGGACGGGCGCTTTCCCCGGCGTCGGCGGCAGCCAATACGCCTACCACCGCTTCACGCTCGACTCCGACGACGACATCCGGCTCGGCATGTTCGGCCGCATCGGATGGAACGCGGAGGCGGGCATCTACGCGGGGTCGGCGCCCTTCGCCCTGCTGGAAATCGTTCCGGTCAGCGGCACGCTCTTTTCGAGCATCACCTCGTTTTCGCTCTTGAATTTCTTCGAGCTCGTCACGGACCGCTGGGTCCGTGCGAACGCCGAATGGCATGCAGAAGGCCTGATTTTCAATCATGTGCCTCTACTCCGGCGGATGCGCCTGCGCGAATTCACTGGGGTCAAGGCCATTGCAGGCGGTTGGTCCCCGCGGCACGAGAACTTGCTCGCCCTGCCCGAGGGAACGCAGGGT
>JBIIRP010000179.1:0-3692 GCA_044341475.1 Flavobacteriales bacterium
TGCCGTTTGGATGGTCATATGGAGGCAGCCTGCCACGCGTGCACCAGCGAGCGGCTTTGCATCGCCGTACTGCGCGCGCAACGCCATGAGTCCCGGCATTTCGGCCTCGGCCAAACGGATTTCCTTCCGGCCCCAATCGGCCAAAGCGATGTCCTTTACTTTGTACGGCAGGGTCGCGGTCGTCGTGCTCATGTTCATGGCGTGGGAATTGAGGCGCAAAAATACGGAATTCAGCGGCATGGCAGGGTACTTTCGCGGAAATGCAGCCTGAATGCAGCATAGACGTGCCTGGAGGACACCTCTGTGTCCACAGCGTGTCCCCGGGCCCTGAAGTCCATGGGGATCAACGATTTCCCTTCGGAGGCGGTAGGCCGCACGAACGGGCCGCCGTCGACGCCGCCCTGACGGCCCTCGGACTCCCCACCGCCACCCACCCCGTAGGCCACCGACCGGACGGCGCCCCCCACTTCCTTGACCCCACCGCCCCGTCCCTGTCTGCGTCCCACACGCGCCTGCTCGACGGCCGCATCGCCGCCGCGGTGTACGTTGGCACGGCTGGCATAGGCGTGGACATCGAAGTCCCCTCCGACCGGATTGCCCGGGTGGCCCCCCGCGTCTTTCATGCCGACGAACTCGCGGCGTGCGGGTCGGACCTGCAGCGGCTCGGGGTGGTGTGGTGCACGAAAGAGGCGACCTGGAAAGGCCGCGGGCCTGCGCTGGTCTTCGCCCACGACGTGGCCGTCGACCCGGGAGAGCTCGACCGCCTTCCCGAGGAGGGTGGGTGGATTCAGGGAAGGTTCCGGGGGGAGGCTGTGCGGTGGTGGGCACGCGCCACGGCGGAATGGTGTGTGGCCGTGGGGCCGTTTCCAGTCGAGTGACCCGACGTGAATGGGCATGAAAAAAGGGGCCGACGTGCCCCTTTTTCTATCGCAAGCCGCAGCGCGGCACGAATATCAATGCTCGATGCCCTTGTGGCGGCGCTCAGAACTCACGGTGAGCTTCTTGCGGCCTTGGCGGCGGCGTGCGCTCAGCACACGACGTCCGTTCGCTGAGGCCATGCGCTTGCGGAAGCCGTGCTTGTTGCGGCGCTTCCGTACAGAGGGCTGAAAGGTCCTTTTCATCGCTTCCCAATCTCAAATGAGGGGTGCAAAGATAGACAGCTTGCTCTGAACTCCAAACCTTCGGGACGTAATTTCGCAACATGGAGGATGCAGCACCCCGCGCCACGCGGTTTTCGTTCCGCCGCATCGGTGCGCTCGGCGGGATGGGAACCTACCTCCGCCCCCACCGCATCGGCTTTGCCGTGGGCGTCGTACTCATCAGCCTCAGCGGCATTCTCACCCTCGCCGTGACCCGGCTGTGGGGCGAGTTGGGCGGCATCGGGGTCGGCGGGACGGAGGCCATGGAAAGCGGTTGGAAGCGGTTCGTGCCGTGGGAGGTGGAAAGCCTCGGCGACGTAGGCGCGCTCATCGCCATCGTGCTCGTGATCCAAGCCGTGCTCAGCTACTTGCGCGTCCTGCTGTTTGCCCGCATGACGGAGGACATGACCTTGCGGATGCGGAACGATGCCTTCGCCGCGGTGATTTCCCTGCCCATGGGATTTTTCGATAAGCGCAGCGTCGGCGACCTGAACAGCCGCATCTCCGCTGACATTACCGCCATCCAGAACATTTTCACCGTCACCTTCGCCGAGCTCCTGCGCCAACTCATCGTCGTCATCGGAGGCATCGCCGCGCTGCTGTACTTCTCGGTCACCCTCACCCTGTTGATGCTGGTGACCTTGCCCGTCATGATCCTGGCCGCCATCGGGTTTGGCCGCTTCATCAAGCGGCTCGCAAAACGCACCCAAGACGAAGTGGCTGAATCGAATACGGTGGTCGCGGAAGCCCTCACCGGCATCGTCGGCGTCAAGGCCTTCGCGAACGAAGCGCTCGAGCAGGCGCGGTACGCGGACCGCACGTCGCGCATCCGCACGCTCGCCCTGCGCGGAGCCGTGTGGCGCGGCGCATTTTCGTCGTTCATCATCCTCTTCATCTTCGGCGCCATCACGCTGGTCATCTTCAAGGGGGCCGACCTGATGGCTGCGGGCGGACTGGCGAGCGGGCATTTCCTCTCCTTTTTGCTGATGACCGGTCTCGTCGCCGGCTCCATCGGCGGCTTCGCCGCGATGTTCTCCGAGCTCCAAAAAGGCCTCGGCGCCATCGAGTCGCTCCTCGAGCTCCTCCGAGAACCCCGCGAACCCATCACCTCCCCTCAACCTCAACCTCGCCCTCAACCTCGCCCTCAACCTCGCCCTCAACCTCAACCCCTTACTGTCTCGTTCTCCTCCGTCCACTTCCACTACCCTACCCGGCCCGAGGTCGAAGTCCTCGACGGGTTCACGCTCGACATCCGGCCGGGGGAACAGGTGGCGCTGGTGGGGGCATCGGGCGCCGGGAAATCGACGGTAGCCGCGCTGCTGCTGCGGTTCCGTGAGCCGACGGCAGGGGACTTGATGATTGACGGTAAATCCATCGCATCGTTCCCCCTCACGGCCTACCGGAACCGGCTCGCCTATGTGCCCCAAGAAGTGATCCTGTTCGGAGGTGACATCCGGGAGAACATCGGCTACGGCCGACCCGGAGCATCGGATGCGGAAATCGAGGATGCGGCGCGTCGGGCCCACGCGCTGGACTTCATCCGCGGCTTCCCGGAAGGGTTCGGGACCCGGGTCGGCGAGCGGGGCGTGCAGCTCTCCGGCGGGCAGCGCCAACGCATCGCCATCGCCCGCGCCATCCTCCGCAATCCGGACCTCCTCGTGCTGGACGAGGCGACGAGCGCGCTCGACACGGCCAGCGAGTTCGAGGTGCAGGCGGCGCTCCACGAGCTGATGCGCGGAAGGACGAGCCTCGTCATCGCGCACCGGCTGAGCACCGTGCGGGCTGCGGACCGCATCGCCGTGCTCGAGGCGGGCAAGGTGGTCGAGGTCGGTTCGCACGAGGCGCTGATGGAGGCAGATGGCGCGTACCGAAAGCTCGTGGAACGGCAGGAGTTCGTGGCGTAGCGGGGGGCGTGCGGGGTATATTTGGCTTTCGCAGAAAAGAAAAATGAAAAAAGCCCTCATCACCGGGATTACGGGCCAAGACGGCGCCTACCTGACGGAGTTGCTGCTCGCAAAGGGCTACGAGGTCCATGGGGTCAAACGCCGCGCGTCATCCCTGAATACCGCGCGCATCGACCACCTGTACCAGGATCCGCACGACCCGGAGGTGCGTCTGCGGCTCCATTACGGCGACCTGACCGACTCGACGAACCTCATCCGCATCGTGCAGGAGGTGCAGCCGGACGAGGTGTACAACCTCGCGGCGATGAGCCACGTGAAGGTGAGCTTCGACACGCCGGAATACACCGCAAACGCGGACGGCATCGGGACGTTGCGGTTGCTCGAGGCCATCCGCATCCTGGGCATGGAGCGGGATGTCCGCTTTTACCAGGCGTCCACCTCCGAGCTCTACGGGCTTGTGCAGGAGGTGCCGCAGCGGGAGACCACGCCGTTTTATCCGCGCAGTCCGTACGGGGTGGCGAAGTTGTACGGGTTTTGGATTGTCAAAAACTACCGCGAATCGTACGGGATGCACGCCTCGAACGGCATCCTCTTCAACCACGAAAGCCCGCTGCGTGGGGAGACTTTCGTCACGCGCAAAATCACGCGG
>JBIIRP010000182.1:0-3671 GCA_044341475.1 Flavobacteriales bacterium
GGATTTTGCCAGCACATTCGAGCGCAAGACGAGGTAATCCCCGTCGAGCGGATGGTCGTAACCGCCCATGGCGTAGTAGTGACGCGTGGGCCGGATGCTCAACTGGCCGAGTTCCATTTCTGCCAAATGCGTGGCGGACAAGCCGGCATAGAACGACCCCGGCTTCTGCAGGTAAATACCGAAATCACCGTCCACCGTGCTCGCCGAAGCCTGCTGGTTCGGGATGGCGTTGTCTTGGGTGTAGTCGTCGATGGCAATCCACTCGTTGCCAAGGGTTTTGCTGAACATGGAAACCGAAGCGCCGATGCTCAGCACACTGCCGTTGCCGAACTCGGGCAGGCGGTAGGCGTAGCCGAGCTTCGCCAAATTGTTTGTCTCCTGACCTAACGCGTCGTTGTAGAATGAAGCCATCACCCCGCCCCGCAACGGCTTAACATAGGTATGGCCACTGAGCATCGCGGTCTTCGGGTCGCGGTCTAGGCCCTGCCACTGGTTCCGGTAGATGCCGGAAATGCAGGTCAGGTCACTGTTGCCCGCGACCGCAGGGTTCATGTACACCGGGTCGATGAACCACTGGGTGTACTGGGGATCCTGCTGGGCCCAGGTCCCCGCGAACGCGGTCGCGGAGAGAACAAGCGTCAGAAGTCGGCGCATGTGCGATTCAACGGGTTGATTTTCAACAAACGAGAGGTCCAGTTGCGGCTTAGAGCGCCCGCTAATATAGAGAAATTCACAATCGTTGGGTGAAAAGCAGAAGAAGTTTGAAAGAATTTCTCTGCCCCTCAGGCAACCCTGAACGCAATTCTCCGTCTTGATGTTTCAGGCGAGTTTTTGGAAGGTCTTCCACCAGCGGTCGGGCAGATTCCCGTGGGCCGCCTCCTGGTAATCCTCATACGAGCAGCTGATGAGGAGTTCGCGCCGCAGGTCGTTGCCTTTGCGCGGAGGAAACGGCACTTCCATCCACCACCGGTCGCTGCGGGGACTCTTGTAGAAGACCACTTCGTGGCGCACGTTTTCCAAATCGACGACGTAGCGCTGGTAGCTCTCCTTCGCGCATTTGGGGTAGTCGGCTTTTTGGCTGAAAATGCCTTCCAAAATGTGCCACACCACCTGACCGCAGAGCTCCGCACCGAGGTGGCGGTGGTCGAGATCTGGGTTGTGCTCAAAGAGTCCGATCGCCTTCAGGCGGTCGCTCATACCTGCATACCGTCCCAGCCGGCAGATTTGTTGGGCATCGAGGCCGTTCGGCCCGGCTTCGGCGTGGGCCGGATGGTCGGCGCCGCGCACGGCCTGCATATCGATGGAAACGAGGTCCGCATCGCGCAGGATGGGCTCCATCGCCTCGACGTCGTCGTGCACGAGCCCGAGCCGGAGCGCGTCGAACTGCATCTTGTCGAGGAGCTCGAGGGTATCCGCATCCGTCAGGTAGCCCTGGTGGCCGATGTTGACGTAATCGAAAAGGCGGTTCGGCTCTGCGAGCACGATGTCGTTCATGTAGTTCGCCGCCGTCGTGGCCCCCGGATCTGACCCGAAGTCCAACCGGGCATCCCACGTCACCACGTTCAGCGGCTCGCCGAGCACCGCCAGGGCCTCGTACATCGGGACGGTCAGGTCCTGCCCACCCCCCAGCACCACCGGCACGATGCCGGATGCCACGAGTTCGTTCACCACCATGCGCACGGCGGCATGCGTGTCCTGCGTCGTCACCCCGGGCCGCAGATTCCCCAAATCCACGGTCGGCATCCACCCGCGGTGCGGCATCAGCCGGTACAACCGTTCGCGGATGGCATCCGGCGCTGCGGCACACCCCTCGTTGTCCCCACTGGCGCGTCCGTCATTGACACCGAACAGGGCGACCCGCACCCCTTCGAGGTCTGGCCGGTGGTCAAACCGATGCACCTCGATGCGGTCTGCAATCCGGGCCGCCCCTTCCGCGTTGCTGAAGTACGGCGTGTACACCGTCTCAAACAGGTCGTACAGTTCGTGGCTCATGCGGGCGAAGTTCACTCCGCAGCGCGGACGCTTTGCCGGCCCCGCGAGCCGGATGCGAACAACGCCCCGTTGAACGCGGTCAGGATTTCCGCGCCCGTCCGCGCCGGACGGGTTTGGCCTTCGCTACCTCGATAAGCTCCTGCGCGCGAACCCACGACATCCCTGCGGCATCTTCGCCTTTCGGGATGGCGGCATTCAGCTTGCCCGCCTTGATGTACGGGCCGTAGCGGCCGTTGAGGACGCGCACATCGGCGTCTTCGTCGAACACCTTGATGAGCGCGTTTGCGTCGGCGGCTTGCTTCGCTGCGATGAGTTCGATGGCACGCTCGAGCGTTACCGTGAACGGGTCATCGCCGTCGGCGGCCTTGATCGAAACGAACATGCCATCGTGGCGGACGTAGGGACCGAAGCGACCGATGCCCACCGACACCGACTTGCCGTTCCATTCACCGAGCGCTCGGGGCATCTTGAACAGGTCGAGGGCTTCGTCGAGCGAGATGGTCGCGATGGACTGATCGGGGCGCAGGGGGGCGAACCGCTTGTCCGGGTCGTCCTGGGTGCCGATTTGGGCGAGGGAGCCGTACCGGCCCACCCGCACGAGAACGACCTTGCCCGTCACCGGATCGGTGCCGAGGATGCGGTCCTCCAAATCTTCCATCGGCCCCTCCACCACACCACGCAGGGTGGCATAGAACTCCCCCAGCATCTTCCGCCAATCCATCCGTCCCTGCGCAATCACGTCAAACTTCTCCTCTACTTGGGCGGTGAAGTGGTAGTCCATGATGAACTCTGCGTTCTTCAGCAGGAAGTCCGTCACCTTCGTCCCGATGTCCGTGGGGAAAAGTTTGGCCTTCTCTGCGCCGGTGTTTTCGACATCCGTCCGCCCGTCGATGTGCGTTCCTTCGAGGGTGAGCACGCGGAATTCCCGCGGCTTGCCTTCGAGGTCCTTCTTCGCGGCATACCCACGCTTGACGATGGTGTCGATGGTAGGGGCGTAGGTCGAGGGTCGGCCGATGCCGAGTTCCTCGAGTTGCTTGACGAGGGCCGCCTCGGTGTAGCGCGGGGCGTGTTTCGTGAAGCGCTGGGTCGCGGTGGCCCGGATGCGGTCCGGGTGTTCGCCGGCAACGAGCGCGGGCAGCCGGCCTTTGTCGCTGTCTTCGGCCTGTTCGTCGTCGGTGCTTTCGAGGTACACCTTGAGGAAGCCCTCGAAGGTGATGACCTGGCCTTTTGCCTGGAATTGCTCGGAGCGCGACGAGACGTCGATGACGGCGGTGGTGTTTTCGATGCGGGCGTCCGCCATTTGGGAAGCGATGGCTCGCTTCCAAATCAACTCATACAGCCGACGGGCATCGCTTTCGCCCGAAATGCTGGGCACCGCAAAATCGGTGGGGCGGATCGCTTCGTGCGCTTCCTGTGCACCTTTCGCCTGCTTGCCGTGGTGGGCCCGCGGGGTGCTGTAGTCGGCGCCGAAGGAGGTCGTGATGGCTGTTGCGGCGGCGGACAGGGCGAACTCGCTGAGGTTCGTCGAGTCGGTCCGCATGTAGGTGATGTGACCGGCTTCGTAGAGGTTTTGGGCCACGCGCATGGTCCGGGTCACGCTGAACCCGAGCTTGCGGGAGGCTTCTTGCTGCAGGGTAGAGGTGGTGAAGGGCGGAGCGGGTTTGCGCGTTGCAGGCCGC
>JBIIRP010000183.1:0-3667 GCA_044341475.1 Flavobacteriales bacterium
TTCGGCTTCGACGTGGCCTTTGAGTGGTTTCAAATGCGGACACGTCGCAAGGGTATCGTTTTGAGTCACTAGGATTTTCGTGCCTTCTGGAGGGGCAGTGCCGCTCCAGGTGCAGCTGACGAGGTTCCTTTCGGGCGGGCGGACTGCTGCGCGTTGCCGGCTTTCTTCCAGCGCAGTCCTGATGTAATCGGGTGCATCGGCAACATCTTTCCGTACGGCTTTCCATGTGGCGCCTTGGAAGGACACTACGATGAAGCAGTCGGCAAGGGTTGGAAGCGGAATTTCGATGTCATCGTTGCCTCGGCGGTAGAAGGAGAGGGAGCGTGCGTTGAAGGAGTCGAATACGATGTACTCGCCGGAGGTGAGGGTGCCGACCTTTTTGTCGCCGCATTCGATTTGGACGTGGGGGGTGAAGGTCGTGGGGTTGCCGGTGACGAGAACCGCGACGTGCGGTGACTGGGCGGGCAGTGTGCCTGCGAGAAGCAGACACCCCACGAGAAAAAGGAAACGCGGCATGGCTCTGTGAAATCGTTTGGGAATTCAAGGGTTTTCGAAAAATACAATCCATTTCACCACCCCACATACGAACCCCGGAAGGGGGAGCGTTAGGGAAGTGCATCACGAGCGTTCGCCCTGTGGCGGACCGCCAACCGAGTTTCGACACCGCGGTGGCCCAAACGATGCGGACAACACGTCAAAACATGTCGAAGTGTTTTTCAAGCCCAGACCGGGGCGCGGACCGCTCCCGGATCTTTACCTCCGAGTCGGTCACGGAGGGTCATCCAGACAAAGTTGCCGATGCAATCGCCGATGCGGTGCTCGATGCCTACCTGCGCGTGGATCCGGAGGCCCGGGTGGCCTGCGAGGTGCTGTGCAAGGGGGGGATGGTGGTGCTCGGCGGCGAGGTGGATGCCGTGGATGCGGAGGGGAGTGTGGACCACGTGGCGGTGGTGCGGGAGGCGGTGAGGAGGATAGGGTACGAGGGGGTGGGTGGGGCGTTCGGGGCGGACCAGGTCGTGGTGGTGGATGCCATCGGGAAGCAGAGCACGGCGCTGGCGAGCAGTTTGACGCGGACCGGGGATTTGGCCGCAGGCGACCAGGGCCTGGTGTTCGGCTATGCGACGGATGAGACGCCGGAGCTGATGCCGCTGCCCATCCTGGCCGCCCACCGGATCACGGCGGGCCTGGCGCAGGCGCGGAAGTCGGGCGCGCACCCGTGGCTGGGGCCCGACGGCAAATCCCAGGTGAGCGTGCGGTACGAGGGGGACCGGCCGGTGGGCATCGCGACCGTCGTGGTCAGCGCACAGCACCGGGCGGGGATGGCGGTGGAGGAGGTGCAGCGGCTGCTGCGGGAGGAGCTCGTGCCGGCGGCGTTAGGGGAGTTGTACAGTGCTGAAATTGAGGTGATTGCGAACCCGGCCGGCGAGTTTGTGCTGGGCGGACCGGAGGCGGACTGCGGGGTGACCGGGCGCAAGATCATCGTGGACACGTACGGCGGGATGGCGCGGCACGGGGGCGGGGCGTTCAGCGGCAAGGATGCGACGAAGGTGGACCGGAGCGCCGCGTATTTCGCGCGGTTTGTGGCCCGGGCGATCGTGCTCCGCGGCCTGGCGGCCCGCGCGGAGCTCCAAATCTGCTACGCCATCGGACAGGCCCAGCCCGTCGCCCTGCACGTGGACACGTTCGGGACCGGCGACGCGGCGGCGGCCGAGGAGTTCGCGCGGACCTTCGACTACCGTCCCGCCGCGATCATCGAGCGGCTGGGCCTGCGTCGGCCGGTGTACAGCGAAACGACCCACTACGGGCACTTTGGCAAACCACAACTCCCCTGGGAAGCATGAACGCGGCGCTTGAGACGACGGGACCGGGCGGCATGCCGCTGGGTTCCTACCTCGATCACATCGGGGTGCACGGCTACAGCCACGTCGAGGCCGTCGTGCTGGCGGCGGTGGTGAGCGGCGACCCGCTGCTGCTCATCGGGCGGGCCGGGACGGGCAAGACCTACCTGCTGAACAGCCTGAGCGAGGTGCTGCAGCTCGAGCACCGGCATTACAACGCGAGCATGATCGCCTTCGATGACCTCGTGGGCTTTCCGCTGCCGGATGCCGACGGGACGGCGGTGCGGTATGTGCCGACGCCGGCCACGGTTTGGGGTGCGGAATCCGTGCTGGTGGACGAGATCAACCGGTGCCGGCCGGAGCACCAAAACCGCTTCTTCAGCCTCGTCCACGAGCGGAAGATCCAGGGCATCGCGCTCGAGCGGCTGCGGTACCGGTGGGCGGCCATGAACCCCGTCGACGAGGACGCGAGCGACCCGTACCGCGGCTGCGAGCCGCTGGATCCGGCGCTGGCGGACCGGTTTGCGTACGTGGTGACGGTGAAGGATTGGGTGGGGCTGACGGCGCGGGAGCAACGTGCGGTGGCGGACCCGCGGGGCGAGGGGGCGGTGGCGCGCGACGGGGGGATGCTGGCCGCGTTCGTGGCCGAGCGCCGCCCGCTGTTCGAGGCGTTCCTGGCGGATCCGCCGGACCACGTGCTGCGGTACTTCACGGCGGTGGCGTCGGCGTGCGGGCAGTCGGGGATCCGGATTTCGCCGCGGCGGGTGCGCCAGCTCGTCCGCAACCAGTGTGCGCTCGCGGCGGTGGGCGCCGGGTGGGGCAAGGAAGCGCTGTTTTTGGCGCTGCGGTGGGGGATTCCGCAGCGGGCGACCGAGGTCCCGGAGGAGAGCGTGCTGCGGGCGGCGCACCGGGTGGCGTGGGGCGCGTGCGGCGAGGATGCGCGGGAGGAGTGGCTGCACCGGGTGGCGGCGGCGCCGATGCCAGAGCAGGTGCGGATGCTGTTCCGTGCGCCGGATCCGGATGCGGGGACGCTTGCCGTGAATGCCATCCTGGCGGCGGTGTCGCCGGCGCGGCAGGCGGTGTTCGCGGTGGCGGTGCTGCCCCGGCTGATGGAGTTCGGGTACCCGCCGGTGGGGGCGGACGGGTTAGCGGATTTGGCCGCGCTTGCGCGGAAATTCATGCACTTCGACGGCACGTACAGCTGGTACGTGAAGGGCGCCACGCGGGAGGAACTCGTGGACGCGGAGCCGCCGGAACTGCAGGAGGTGCGCAGGCTGCCGGGCCTGACGGAGCGCCGCCGCAAGCGGTTCTTCGGGTTCGTGTCCGGGCTGCTCGTGCACCGGGTGGGCGTGAAGGTCGACGAGCTCGCCGCGCTGGAGGAGGAGTTGTACGCCTGCTGGCGCGTGGCCGCGGCCGCCAAACCCCGCAAAAAGCGTCGCTGATGGGACCGCCTCGCAATGTCTCGCGCCGGCTGACGCACAGCCTGTTGCGCACGCCGGACTCGGCCGCCCCCGGGCTCGACATCGTCCTGCACGCGGTCCTGAGTCTGCGCGACCGGGAAGCCATCCTGGGCCAAGTGGGAGGGGAGTTCGACCTGGAGTCGCTGCGCTTCGTCGACGGGTTTCCGCCGGGATGTCTGTTCGTGGTCCCGGCCGACTCGATCGCCCCCGCCCAGCTTCCTGCGCCGGCCTCGCCGAGCCTGGCGGCGGCGGTGTTAGCGTGCAGCGGGACGACGCTGTTTGACCCGCGCAGGCCTCTGGTTTTTACGGAAATGCGTCTTTCACGTTCGCTTGCACTCGTCTCTCCCCATGCTTACTACCATATCCGTT
>JBIIRP010000184.1:0-3653 GCA_044341475.1 Flavobacteriales bacterium
CGGTGACATCCTCTACGACGCCTCCGGCCGCAAAATCGGCCGCGCCGACGGCCTCCGCCGCACCCAGTGCATCCTCTACTTCTACTACTTTATGTGATTCGCAGCGACGCCTCGTTTCAAGGAAGTTGCGGAGTCAATGTCCACTGCGTCCAATCGTTGAGGAGGGTAGGCGCGGTGAGCACTTGGGGGCGTTGGATGGAACCGGCACGGGCGGTGGTACGGTCCACGGAAGCACGGGCGGCCTCGAACACGGAGGCGTAGGAAGCGGTCGGGCCTTGGGTTTGGATTTCTTTTAGCAAGAAATACGTGAAGTAACCGTGCTGCTTCTCCCGGTACACTCCGCTCGCTTCATCTGCAGAGCTCGATGCCAGGACGACAAGCGGCGACGGGATGGCATCCTTGCGAGGTTCCACCCGTACCCCTTTCATGGCTACAAGCTCCGCGTTGCGCGCCCCACCGGAGAAACAGGCATCCAGCACCACCATGCCCCGTCGGATGGGGTGCGCAGTCAACTGGCGGTAAAGATCCGGCAGCGGGATGCCTAACTCCGGTGTGCTGCCGGCCACATCCACCGGAATCAGGCACGGGATGCGGTCGGAGGGGGTCGGCAGGCCGTGGCCGCTGTAGTAAAAGAACACCTCAGCTTCTCCGCCACCTGCACGCGCGTTGTTTGCGAGCCACGTCACGGCCTGACGCATAGATCCCGCGGTAGCGTTCGTCAGCAGCTTGATGTTCGACCGCGGAATTCCGAGAGCCTTCTCGAAGTAATCGGCCATGGAGCGGGCATCCTGCACGGCGAAATCCACGTTGATTTGCGGGTCGAGTTCTGGGCTCAGCGACGCATAGTCTTCGTTGCCGATGACTACGGCGAAGCGGTTTTCGAATGTGCGGCCGCACTCCGGAATCCCTCGGTCCACGTCGCTGGCCAAACTTGCAACCGCCACCGCCTGAGGTGCTGTAGCACGCGACTCGACGACCAGTTTTGTCGACGCTAACGCGGAGTTGAGCGCGACCGACTTGCGCCATGTACTCCCGAACGTGCCGAAGCCTTCTTTCAGTTCCACGTCGAAGGCGAGCTGATCGCTGGAGTAGGCCTGGTTGATGATGCAGGAGAACACCACACTTTCCGCTGCCCCCGAAGGCATCGCCCCGAGTGCCACGGTGTGCTCTCCCGAAAGACAAAACACACCGTCGGGCAAGTTGAGTGTCGCTACCACATCGGTGGCGGGTCCTGTGCCCGTGTTTTGGACCAGCACCTGAACATCGAAGGGTTGCTTCTTCGAGAGCGTGCCGCCACCTGTCAGGGAATAGTCCACCACTTCCATGCGAGGCGCAGCGAACGCGACGGTTGCGACCTCGAGCTCTACCGGCTCCACGCCGAACCCGTTCGGCTCGGTGATTTCGAAGCGAACAACCAGGGTGCCATCTGCCGTGCCGCGGGCGGCGGAAAGCGGAAGCCGAACCGTCGTCGTTCCTCCTTTCGGAACCACGGGCAACGCGGTGGACCGCTCCATCGTAACGCCAGCGGTCGCCCCGGAGAGTTGGACCTCTGCACGCAGCCCGATGCCGTCTCCGAAGCCCTCGTTGCGGAGCTGAAACACGACCGCCGCTTGTTCGTGGGCATCCAGCGCGGCATTGCCATTTGCTTCTTCAAACGCCAAACTTCCCGCAACAACGGAAAGCAGGGGCGGCTCAATCTTTTTCCTGATGTTAAACGAATAGTTCGGGCTGATGGCCTCGGATTGCGCGTGCACCGGACTTGCACCGATAAGCACCGCTCCGATGAGCAGGGCTCGTGTTCCGAGTACCCGTGACTTTGCTATTGAATTCATGGTGTTTCAAATATAGAAAACCCGCGGACTCGCTTCAGTTGACGATGGCGAACGGGTGCACGACCACATGCCGCTCTGCAGGTTCCACGCCGGCGATTGTCCATTCGAGCTCCGTTGCCTCCACAACCGTAATCGGGAGCAACTCCGCCCGCGTGAACAAGAAGACAAGTTGACGCGGCACATCTTTCCCGTCGCGGTACAGGCCGTACCGCATCTGAAACTCGGGGCGGGGATACACCGCGACAACCCCCGATTTCAGCTGCTGGGCCGGTTCAGACGTACTGGGGTGTATGCGCGCGACGGTTTCGCCTTCCACGAGGAATACCTGCAGGTGACCAGATGTTCCCGTCACCTCGAACTGCAGCTCCCCGCCGTCGGAATACATGGATTGCAGTCCCGCCACCTCGAAGGAGAACGTCGGATCCGGGCGCGAGGCATAGACCACTACATCGGCTGCAATACACACGTCGATTTCGAAGTTCCCGAAGGCATCCACGCTTCGGTCCACACGCAGCACCTCCTCGTGCACAATTCCCCCGAGCAGCTCCGACCGGCTTACGTCGAGAAAAATCTCCTGCGCCGACCGCTCTGTCGCCGCCGTGGCAAGCGTGCGATTTGCCGACACGCGCACAGGAACTCCTGCAGCCCGCAGCGCCTCCTCGCGCGCCGTTTGGCGTGCGCAAGCACGCGCTCCATCTTCAGAAAGACCTCCGACAAGCGCACAACTTCCGCAGGCTTCAGACCGCACAGCCTGCGCATCCCGTTTTCCACCTTGAGCACAACAGAAACCCGGAAACAGAACGAACACCACGGCGCATGTCCACCCGAAGTGCCGAAGAGGCAAGGCTTTTGCTTTCAAACCTGCACGCATTACCCAAACTTACGTTGCAATCGCACCCCCAGGCCTAAAAATTTTTCGGCCTCCCCTTAGAGGGAAGGCCGAAAAAAAATGTGGCAAATAGTCAAAGAGTCAAAGAGTCGTCAATCCCGGACGCAACGGACAGAAAAGCCGTTCCGTGTGAAGTAATTGTAGCGGTAGACATTCGAGTTTCCAGAGTACAGGTAGCGGAACCAGGCGTAAGTCCCATTCGGGGAGGATGACCACCAGTTCCCGTAGTTGCCCTGATTGTAGAAGAGTCCATCGTCGTAGTTTCGGTAGCCACCGGGCAAAGCCGAGAAGCCGCTGGAGTTCGTGCCGCCCCACGAGGACATTTTCATCTGCGTGCCTTGGTCGGTGCCACGCCAGCCGGTGTCGTTTGCCTGACTTGAGGTCATACCTAAGGCTATCTCGAGCGTCATCCACTCCCCATCGCTCGGGACATGGAACCCAGAAGGGCACAACCCGCGAGCATCCTTTACTGCGTACCAGTTGTAGAGGCGGCCGTAGGTGGCCAAACTCGCTGGATTGTTCTCGTACACCGCTTGAGCACCGGAAGCGGTAGACGTCCACTGGTCATTCGTCAGATTGCCCGGAATTGCATCGCCATTTCTGTAGTTGTCTGACCGCAGATTCTCCGTGAACCAGCACTGCGTGCCGATGGCCACCGTCGGGTAATCGTATCCGTCGAAGCGAACCACTTCTGCTCCAGAACAAGGACCCGGTTTGCCCGTACGCACTTTAAACCGGATCGAGCCGCCCACCAAAGATTCTCTGCACGCAAGCACGTCCCAAACGGCTGTGCGACGCCCGGCAGCAACGTTCGCACCGAAATCCCCACTCAGGCAACTCGTCAAGGGAGTCCACTTCACTCCGCCGTCCTCGCTGAGGTAAAGGGCAACGTCTGTCGTGCGCGTTAACGTGTAGCGGATCTCGATGCGAGA
>JBIIRP010000185.1:0-3624 GCA_044341475.1 Flavobacteriales bacterium
AACGAAGACCCACCCGATGACGCGGTCGAGCGCCGGCGGCAGGTCTACATCCGCGTGGGTGAAGTAGGTGAAAAACACCGTCAGCAGGCGGTAGCTGATGTACATTCCGAACGGCGCGCCGGTCAGGGCCAGCGCGACGAGCGCCATCGTTTCGCGGAAGACAAAATCGAGCGGGTGGTGGCGCGTGCCGGTCGTCGCATCGACATGGGGGTCGCTGTGGTGCACGGCGTGCAGGCGCCACAGGAGGGGGATGCGGTGCAGCAGGAAGTGGGCAGTGTATTGGCCGACCAAATCCAGCACGACCAGCGCCCCCAGCCACTCCACCCACAGCGGCAGTTCCACCACCTGCAGCAGGCCCCAGCCCCGGCTAGCCACGGCGTGCGACACCGCGAGCGTCGCCGCCCCGAAGCCCGCATTGATCGCCAAGGTCGACGCCAGCAACGCGGCATTCACCCGGAACGAGCCCGGCCGCCGGCCCGCAAACGGCCGCCACGCGCCCAGGAGCAGGTGGGCGGACAACGAGGCGACGACCCACAGGAATTTGGCCCCATCGGGCAACTCCTCCATCGACTTCAGTGCAGCTTCCAGCATGGCCCTAAGGTACAGTCCCTCACGGGCAAGGCAGGCCGAAGGCGGTACTTTCGCTTGCCTTCGCCACCTTCGCGGCATGGCGCACACGACCCCTTCTGCCACCCCACCGGTGCTCGCGTTGTCCGCGGTTTGGGCGTTCGGCGAATGCGCCCTCGGCGGCATACAGCACGCGCTGAAGATCCCGTTCACGGGCATCACGGTCGGCGGCGTCGCGGTGGCGGTGCTCACCGTGCTCGCCGCGTGGTGCCGCGGGCTGTACACGGCGGGCGAGGCGCCGGGCCGCACGTTTTCCACGTTGCTCACGGCGACGGGCTATGTGCTGGCTGCCAAAGCGTTAGCGAGTCCGCACACGCCGCCGATGGCCTTTGTGGCCGTGGGGTTTCAGGGCCTGCTGGCCGCCGTCCTCTTCTCCACTGTCCGCCCGTTCCGCACCGCTGCCCTCCTCTTCGCCCTGCTCGCCATGCTCGAATCCGCAGGCCAAAAATTCCTCGTCCTCACCCTCCTCTTCGGCGCCTCCTGGTGGGACGCCTCGACCGCCCTGCTCGATGTCGCCGCGCGCGCACTGGGCGCCTCCGGCGACGACGTGGGCCTGGGTCTCCTCCTGGCCTACCTGGGGCTGTATGCGGTTTGGGGTGCTGTCCTGGGCTGGACGATCTCCGGCGCTCCGGCCCGGTTCACCACCTACCGCGCCGCCCTGCTGGAACGCTGGCACGCGCACACCCCGTCCGCCGCCCCCCTTCCCTCCCGCTCCGGCCGCACCCGCCCGCATGCGCTGCGCGACGCACTCGCCACCCTCATCGGAGTCCTCCTGTCCACCGGCATCCTGGCCCTCACCGGCACGGACACCCCGGAACTCCTGCGCATCGTTCTGCGCACGCTGGCCGCCTCCATCCTCCTTTTCCTCGTCGTGGGCCCCGCGCTGCGTGCGGCCGTCCACCGGCTGAGCCACCGCCCCGACACGCGCGCCTCCGCCCTCTTCCTCGTGGACTCCCTCGCTTCCACGGCCGACCGCTGGGCCTTCTGCCGCACCTTCGCCGCCGAGCGCCACACCCGCCCCCTCGTGCGCCTCTACTTCTCCTTCGAATACCTCATCCACCTCTCGCTCGCCGAAAACTAGCCGCGCAGCGGCGCAAACTGCAAACTGAAAACTGCAAACTGTCAACTGATAACTGCAAACTAGCCGCGCAGCGGCGAGAACTGCAAACTAGCCGCGCAGCGGCGAGAACTGCAAACTGAAAACTGTCAACTGCAAACTCCCCATGCTCCACCTCCTCTCTCTTCCCACCCGCATCGGCAAAACGACGTGGTTGACTGAAGGTTGGGCAGGTCGTCCAGGGGTGGCGGGGTGTTTGACCCCGGACCGGGATGGCAAGCGGGTGGCGGTGCTCCTCTCGACCGGACAAGAGCTCCCCCTCGAGGCGGAAAACGGCGAAGTTCAGGTCGGGCGGTTCCGATTCCTGCGCTCGACGCTCGAAGCCATGTCCGCGGAGTGCGAGCAGGCGGCAGAGCGGCCGGAGGTCAGAACGCTGCTCATCGACGAAATCGGCCCGCTGGAACTCAACACCTCGGACGGCCTGCGCTTCGACGCGGCGTTGCGCGCTGCGCGGGAACGGCCGGTCGACGTGGTCCTCGTCCTCCGGGAGTCATTGCGCGAGGCGGCCGTGGCGCGCTGGGATCTCGCAGGGGCGACCGTCAACGCGCCGCAGTGGTTTCGTCCGGTCGCGCCCCCGGTGGGGCTCGTTCTCGCCGGAGGGGAGAGCCGCCGGATGGGGCGCGACAAGGCGTGGATTGACCGGGGGGAGGGACCGGCGTTTGCCGCGGCGGCCCGGTTGCTTGCTGAGGCGATTCAGGGGTGCTGGGGAACGGCGGAGGTGGTGGTGTCGGGGCGGCCGGGGATGACGTACGGGGGGTGGGAGGCGTGGGCGGATGCGCCGGAGTGGGCCGGCCACGGGCCGGCGGGGGGCGTGCTGACGGCCGCGATGCGGCGGCCGGGCCAAACGCTGCTCGTGGTGGGGACGGACTATCCGGGGCTCCAGCGAGCCGCGATCGACCGGCTGCTCGCGGTGTACCGCATCTCGGGACGGAGCGCCTGTTTCGCGTCGGAAGCGGGCGGGCCGGAACCGCTCGTGGCGTTGTACACGGGTGAGGCTCTCGAGGCCTTCAGCCGCGAAGTCCAGGCGGGGCAGGATTCCCTGAGGCGGTTTATCGCGGCGGCCGCAGCGGAGTCCCACGCGGTGGTGCTGCCGTTCGATGCCTCGCTCGGAATCGTGAGCGTCGACGTACCTTGAGGCCATGCGCACCGTAGCCGCCGTGTCTGTGGTCCGCCTCGAGGCGGGCGAAATGCGGCAGGCGGACGATGCCGTCGCCGTTGAAGAGCCGCTGGAACTGCGCTGTGTCACAGCGGGTTCGGACGAGCCGCGGCCGCTGAACGTCACGATGCGCACGCCGGGCGATGACCTGGATTGGGCGTACGGATTTCTGTTCACCGAAGGCCTGATCGCGTCGGCGCACGATGTGGTGGATGCTGTTTTTGATGGCCAAACCGTGACCGTCACCCTCCGCCCCGGCCTCGCCCTCGACCCGACGAAAGTGGAGCGCAACTTCTACGTTTCGAGCAGCTGCGGCGTCTGCGGCAAGGCCTCGCTCGAGGCTGTTCAGACCGTCTGTCCGGAGTACGAGGCGCCCGTTTGGCGCGTGGCGCCGGAGGTGCTCCACGCGCTGCCCACCACCTTGCGCGACGCCCAACGCGCCTTCGGCCTGACCGGTGGCATCCACGCCGCCGGCTGGTTCGACCGATCCGGCGCGCTCCTCGCCCACCGCGAGGACGTCGGCCGCCACAACGCGCTCGACAAACTCCTCGGCCACGCGCTGCGCACCGGCCACATCCCACTGAACGACAGCATCTTGCTCCTCAGCGGACGCGCGAGCTTCGAGCTCCTCCAAAAATCCGCCATGGCCGGCATCCAACTCGTCTGCGCCGTGGGCGCTCCCTCCAGCCTGGCCATCGAACTCGCCACCACCTTCGGCATCACC